>DYMG01000032.1 GCA_020721655.1 Paludibacter propionicigenes
TAAGTAAAAATTATAATAAATCAGCATAAAATTTTTTTCATAAATTGGGGTAAAAATTAATATATTTACAGAATTATATATTTTAGTAATTTTTTGGAAAATAGGAACAAGTATGAATAAAATTTTAATTGCAAATAGAGGCGAAATTGCTTTAAGAATAATGCGATCAGCCAAGGAAATGGGTATAAAAACTGTTGCCATTTACTCTGAAGCCGACAGAAATGCAAGTTTTGTAAAATATGCCGATGAGGCAGTTTTAATAGGTCCACCACCTTCAAATAAATCGTACTTGTTAGGCGATAAAATTATTGATGTTTGTAAAAAATTAAATGTAGATGGTATTCATCCTGGTTATGGTTTTCTTTCGGAAAATGCCGAATTTGCCGAGAATTTGAAAAAAGCCGGTATTACACTCATTGGACCTTCTCCTGAAGCAATGACTGTTATGGGTGATAAATTATCGGCAAAAGCAGCCGTGAAAAGTTATGGAATACCTATGGTGCCAGGAACAGATGGTGCTATAGATGATGTTAACGAAGCTCAAGAAATTGCAAAAACAATAGGATATCCAATTTTAATAAAAGCATCTGCCGGCGGTGGTGGAAAAGGAATGCGAATTGTTAACGAACCAAAAGATTTTATTGAGCAAATGAATTTGGCTGTTAGTGAAGCAAAATCGGCTTTTGGAAATGGTGCTGTTTTTATTGAGCGTTATGTTTCTTCGCCTCGCCACATAGAAATTCAAATAATTGCCGATAATTATGGAAATATAGTTCCTCTTTTCGAGAGAGAATGTTCTATTCAACGTCGCCATCAGAAGGTTATAGAAGAAGCTCCGTCGTCGGTTTTAACTCCAGAGCTTAGAAAAGAAATGGGCGAAAAAGCTGCCGATGTTGCACGAGCTGTAAATTACACAGGTGCAGGAACTGTAGAGTTTTTGTTAGATGAAAATCATAACTTCTATTTTTTGGAAATGAATACTCGTTTGCAGGTTGAACATCCTGTTACAGAAATGATTACCGGTTTAGACTTGGTTAAAGAACAAATTAAAATTGCAAGAGGCGAAAAATTAAGTTTTACTAAAGAAGATATTGTTTTAAGAGGACACGCTATGGAGGTTAGGGTTTACGCCGAAGACCCTAAAAATAATTTTTTGCCAGATATTGGAAATTTAAAAGTGTACCAACCACCTCGTGGTATTGGTGTTCGTGTTGATGATGGTTTTGAGGAGGGAATGGATATTCCTATTTATTACGACCCAATGATTGCAAAACTAATAACTTACGGAAAAGACAGAAAAGAAGCTATTGATAGAATGATTAGGGCAATTGACGATTACAAAATTGTGGGAATTGAAACAACTTTGCCTTTTTGCAAATTTGTGATGCAACACGAAGCTTTTACCTCTGGTAATTTTGATACGCATTTTGTAAATAAATATTTTAAACCTGAAGTTTTAAATATTCAAAATGCTAATTATGATGAGATTGCTGCAATAATTTCTGCTGTGGTTTTCGATGCAGGGGCATCTAAAATTAGTATAGTTAATTCTGAAAATAGTAGTGTTAATAGTTCAAATTGGAAAAAAAACAGGCTTTAATTTTTTATTAATGACAAATATTTATTGTACAATAAAAAATGCCGAACGTGTTGCTAATAAATTAGATAAACTTGCAATAGATAGTGAAATTGTAAAAAGAGAAACTGTTAGCTGTAAAAGCAAAAAGCTTAAAAAAACAGAACAGATAAATAAAAAAGAAAAACTAAAAAAATGAAAGCAAAAATATTAACAATATTAACTATTGTTTATTTTATAGGTACATCTTTTGCACAATACACATTAGAGCCATTGCCTTATGCATACGATGCTTTAGAGCCTTTTATTGATGCAAAAACAATGGAAGTACACTATTCAAAACATCATGCTAATTATTTAAATAATTTAAATACTGCATTAAAAGATACTAAATTAGAGTATAGCACAGATATTTATGAATTATTGAATAATATTTCAAAATATAGCAGTGCAGTTAAAAATAATGCGGGAGGAGTTTTTAATCACACATTTTTTTGGAATGTTCTTACACCAAAGAAAGATACTAAGCCTTCGGCAAAATTATTAGCCGATATTGAAAAAACTTTTGTAAATTTTTCAGAGTTTAAAACGCAATTTATTAAATCTGGGGCAACGCTTTTTGGTTCTGGTTGGGTTTGGGTAATTGTAACAAAAGAAAATGAGTTGAAAATTGTAACAACAAACAATCAAGATAATACAATTATGGATAATTCTGCCGTTAAAGGGACTCCAATTTTGTGTGTTGATGTTTGGGAACACGCTTATTATTTAAAATATCAAAATAAAAGAGCCGAATATTTAGAAAATATTTGGAATGTTATTGATTGGGAAAAAGTTAGCAATTTGTATGAAAAAGCTATTGTAAAATATAATTAAATTTGTTCTATTTGTGTGTAATAGTTAATTTCCAGATAAGTGTAGGAAAGAAACGCTATATATAAAATTGAAAAGTAAACCATTTTAACAAGAAAAATATAAACAGACACAAGAAAAAACATTTCAATAAGAAAAAAGTAAGTTTTAACAATGGATAGTTTTGAAGAATATTTACGACAGGGTGAACCAAACAAAGCTGAAAAAGCAAAAGTTTGGAAAATAGCTATCGGCTTGCAACAAGTTGATGGGTTAAAACCGTCGGACTATCTCATATTAACTGCCAAACAAAACATTGAAGGGGATATTACCATTGAAGAAGTAAAACAGCGTATAGACAGTTATTACAAACAATACCCCGCAAAAAATGACGAAAATCGTACCGAAGAAGCCGATAAAGTTTCTGCTCGAATTGTAGAAATATTGAGTGAACAAACATTTACTTTTTCACCGGCAGAATACCTTGCTATTCATCGCAGGTTATTTCAAGATATTTACAAATTTGCAGGCAAAATCCGTGATTATAACATCACAAAACAAGAGTGGGTGCTAAATAGTGAGACGGTTTTATACGGAAGTGCCGAGAGCTTGAAAGCTACTTTGGAATACGATTTTGAACAAGAAAAAAAATTTAACTACAAAGGATTAAGTGAGCAAGAAGTTATAGAACACATAGCACATTTTATTTCCTACATTTGGCAAATTCATATTTTTGGGGAAGGCAATACACGAACCACAGCTATTTTTTTAATAAAATATTTACGGTCATTTGGCTTCGATGTTAACAATGATTTGTTTGCAGAGCGTTCATGGTATTTTAGAAATGCATTGGTAAGAGACAATTACAAAAACCACGCTAAGCATATTTATGCAACCAATGAATTTTTACTTCGTTTTTTTGAAAATTTATTGCTTGGCGAAAATCATATCTTGAAAAACAGAGAAATGCACGTTCAGTTTGTTGAACCTGTAAATGACCCTGTAAAAGTTGAAAATGACCCTGTAAATAACCTTGTAAATGGAAGCATTTTACAACATTTAAAGCAAAATCCAAAAGCAAATTATAGAGAACTTGCCGACAAAACAAGAAATTCAACCGCAACCATAAAAAGACATATTCAAGAACTGAAAAAAATTGGAATAATAGAACGTATAGGAAGCGACAAAGCTGGCTATTGGAAAATTATTACACAATGACAATGGTTTACAATCATGAAAAAAAGACAGTGCGGAGATTGACACCTTTAATCAAAGCATATTTTGCGGAGAATGTTTTATTCTTATACTAAACGTTTATTAATAATCAAAAAGGCATATAAAAACCTATGGCATAGGTTAACATAATTGGGGATTGTTTAAAATCGTTGGGCATTGCTGGTCCGCGTTCTAATGGAATTCCTAATCCAATTTGGGCGGTTAATAATTTTTTAAATCTAAGAACAAAGTTTGAACTTATTAAACTTTGAAAAAAAGAATCTCCAATTCCTTGATGCCAATATTGTAATGAAAGAAAAGAGCTTTTAATTGATGGCTTAAAATGATAGTTTAATCCACCTCCAAATCCAACCATTCCAGCACCAATTTGAAATCCAAAATAATCGGTAAGTAAAAATTCTAAATCGGCTCCAATTAGTGAGCCTCCACCTTGTAGTACTCCAATTGTAATACTACCTCGTTCTTCAAACTTATTGTATTCGGTTTGTGAAAATAAATTTATTGATGCAAAAATAATAGCTATAATAATAATTTGTTTCATTCTTTTTTAATTTATGATGGGTGGTTAAAAAATTATTTATTCATTTTTTTCTCAAGTAAAAATTAGAACTCATTTAAAATTTATGCAAAAAAAACAGGCAATGGTACAAATTTATAAGCTATTTGGATAAAATCCAATCGGAAGGATTTAATTTTAAGTCTTTTTTCCAAATTTGCAATTGAACTGTAGTTTTGTTTTCGTCGGTGTCGGTATAAATTTTGCCAATTTTTTGCTTTGTTTTTACTTTGTCGCCTCTGCTAACAAGAACTTCGGTTAAGTGCGTGTAAACAGAGTAATATTCTCCGTGTTTAATCATAACAACGGTATAATCGGCAATGTTAATAACTCGTATAACTTCGCCATCGAAAATTGAGCGAGCAAAAGAGCCTTGTGTTGTTGTAATATCTATACCATCGTTCATTGTAATAATATCTTTTAAAATAGGGTGTTGATGTCTGCCATAAGTACTTGTTACAACACCTCTTTCTGTGGGCCAAGGTAAATGCCCTTTATTTAGTCCAAAATTTGTTGAGATTAGATTGTCTTCGGGAGTTAAACCGTAATTTTCATTTGTTGTTTTTTTAGTTTCGGTTGTCTTAACAACGTTTTCGGTAGTTGTTTTGTTGGTTTTTTTTGTTTTTTCTGCTTCACGTTTTTTGGCTTCGGCTAATTCGCGTTCTTTTGCTTTTTTTGCTGCCAATTCTATTGCTTTTCTGGCTTCTTCTTCAATTATTTTGGCAATTTTTTGTTGTAATAGTGCAGCTTCAGATTTTTGTTTTTGTAATTTGCTGCTCAAATCTTGTTCTTTAAGTTTTAACGATTTTATTATTTCGTCTTTTTCTATTTTTTCGCGTGATAATTCTTCTTTTTCTATTTGTTGTGAATTAATTAAGCTTTGTTTTTCTCTTTTTTTGAGGTTTAATTCTTGAATTTTATCAGCCATTAGCCCTTGAATTTGCTTTATGGCATCGGCTTGTTTTTTTCTAAAACTAGTGTATTGTTGCAAGTATTGCATTCGTTTATAGGCTTGTGCAAAGTCTTTTGATGATAATATAAACATTATTCGGCTATACGAATTTTGATTTTTCCAAGCATAGTATATAAGGCGAGCATATTCTTTTTTAAGTAGGGTTAAATCGTTGTTTAACGATTTTATTATGTCGTTTTTTTCTTCAATTTTTTTATTAAGACTGTTTACTTCTTGTTCTATTGTTGAAATTAATTGACTTCGGTTATTGATTTGATTATCAATAAGTAATAAGGAGTTGTACGATTTTGTTTTTTTTAGCCGAGTTTGTTTAAGTAAATTATTGGTATATTCAATTTCATTTTGTTTTTCTTTTTTCTTTTTTTCCAGATTTTTTTTGTTCTGCGAAAATGTTGAAAATGAAAATAATAGAATAGTTATTATAAGTAAATATCTCAAAATTAAAATTAAATTTATTGAAACGCTAAAATAATAATTATGTTCTAATTTAATAAAGTTAGTTAATAACTTTATTTATTATATTGTGGAGTTATATTTTAGCATTTTTTATTGTTAAATTTGTGGTTAAAGTTGGTTGTTTATGGGTTTGATAATAAGTGTTTTAGATTTTGTTTCGTTAAGGTTAATATGGTTTGTTGTATTCGCAATATTTTTAAGTACATTGTTTTTTTTATCAATTAAATTTTATAGAAGAAAGAGTATTGAGAAGTTAGAATTATATAAATATCAGATGCAAGCACTTATAAATCAGATAAATCCGCATTTTATTTTTAACACTTTAAATAGTATACAATTGTATATTTATAAAAACGATAAACAAAAATCGATAGAATATATTTCAAATTTCTCGAAATTAATGAGGCAAGTTTTAGATAATTCTAAAGAGCAACTTATAACAATAGGCGAGGAGGTTGAAATCATAAAAAGTTATGTAGAACTTGAGTTAATGCGTTTTGAAAATAAATTTGAGTATAATATTTTTGTTGATAGGAGTATTTCTCAAAGCAAAATATTGCCTTTGATAACCCAGCCGTATTTAGAAAATTCTATTTGGCATGGGTTTATGCTTAAAGAAACAAAAGGACTTTTAGAAATATCGTTTAAAGAGTTTAATGGAAATGTTTTGGTTGTAATAAAAGATAATGGTATTGGTATAAAAAAATCGAAAGAAATAAATTTTAGTAATGTTTTAAAGGGTAAAGGACATGGGACTAATATTGGAGAAGAACGTTTGCGGGTTTTTAATAAAGTTTTTAGAAAAAATGCACAGGTAACAATTACCGATTGTTCGCAAAATGCTGATGGAGAAGGTGTAAATGTTACAATAGAATTTCCTAAATTATGATAAATTTTAATGTTTTGTTGGTTTCTGGCACAGGGCAAAATGTTGGAAAAACAACATTGGTTTGCAATGTTATATCTGAAAATAAGCAACATAATATTATTGCAATAAAAGTTTCGCCTCATTTTCACGAATTAAACGTTTCGGATAAAATAATTTACAAAACTAAAGAATTTATACTGGTTCAAGAATTAAACAAAGATACTAATAAAGATAGCTCTTTAATGCTAAAAGCGGGTGCTAAAAAATCGTTTTATTTGCAATGCATCGACGAGAATTTGCCAAAAGCAATTACTTATATAAAAACTATTTTGCCTGAAAATTCGAATTTGGTTATAGAATCGGGTGGTTTAGGTAGGTTTATAAAACCAAAATTATTTATTTTTATAACTAACGAAAATGTTGAAGAAATTAAATTGAAATCGTTAAATTTAATGAAAACAGCAAATAAAGTGGTTGTTTTTAAAAATAACACACATAATTTCGATTACAAAAACATAAAAATTTTAGAAAATGAATGGGTAATTTTAATCTAAAATACTCATATCAATTTCTTCGTTATTGTTTATAGTTAGCAATTTACCGTCTTCGCATTTAAAGGTTTTTTCGGGATATTTTTTTAATATATTGTAGTTGTGAGTTGCCATTAAAATGGCTCGCCCCGATTTTTTTATGTCGAACAAAATTTGCATTATATTTTCCGATGTTTCTGGGTCGAGATTTCCGGTAGGCTCGTCGGCAATTATAATATCTGGGTTGTTAAGTAATGCACGAGCAATAACAATTCTTTGTTGTTCGCCTCCAGATAGTTGGTTTGGTATTTTGTTAATTTTGTCGGCTAATTTTACTTTTTCAAGAACTTCAATAATTCGAGTTTCAATGTCTATTTTGTTTTTCCAGCCGGTGGCTTTAAGAACGAACAATAAATTATCGTGAATTGTTCTATCTGTAAGTAGTTGAAAATCTTGAAATACAATGCCTAATTTTCGGCGTAAGAATGGAATTTCGTTTTGAGTTATTTTACGTAAGTCGTATTCATCAACTTTGCCTTCGCCTTCAGTAAGTTTTAATTCGGCGTATAGTGTTTGCAAAATACTCGATTTTCCACTACCTGTTTTTCCAATTAAGAAGGCAAATTCGCCTTTGTTTAACTCTAAATTTACTTCCGAAAGAATTAGGTTTTCTTCTTGATAAATTGAAGCGTTTTCGAGTTTTATGACAGTATCTAACGACATTTCAATATTTTTTACAAATTTACAAATCTTTTTTTAGTTATTCTGATAAATTATAATTTCGCCTTTATTTTCGAATGAAATTGTAAAATTATTGGCAGTGGCTTCGTTCAAAGTTCCCATCCACCAAGAGTGTAGTTGTAGTTTGTTTAAGGGGTATTTTAGGTTTTCTGATGTTAGTGCTAAATTTGGATTTAGCGAAAAAATTGAAATTTGTTGTCCAATAAACGATTTAAATGTTGTAGTTTCTAGTATTGGTGTAAAAATTCCGTAATCGGTTATCATTCTAACATTTAATGCTTTAGCGTATTTTGATAGTAAGGCAATGTTTCCAATTGCGTGGTCGTCTCGTTTGCCTGTTGCTGCAATAATTTCTACTTCTAAAAAGTTATTTTTAACGCACCAATTTATGGCTTTTGTTAGGTCGTTTGTGTTTTGGTCGTCAATTTGCACTAAAATATTGTTGTATTTTTGTTTTAGTTCATTAGAAATTGAATCTAAATCGCCAATTATAAGGTTTGGGCTTATTTTTTTTTTAGTTAAATTATTTATCGCTCCATCGCAACATATAATAAATTCGGCATTTTTAATTAAATTTAAGATAGTTTTTTTTTGAGGAAATTTTCCGTTTGCGATAATTAGTGCTTTTTTCATTATGCAAATTTAGTGTTTTTTTTCATATTTTTTTCCCATTGCAAGTATCCTATTACGGCTAAAATGGTAAATATTGCGAATAAAAAGCTTGTTAAATATAAGCCTTGGTAGGCGTATAAAATCATTGAAAAGGTATCAACAAATATCCATAAAATCCATTGTTCTAATATTTTGCGTGCAAGCATTATTGATGCGGTTATGCTTAATGTTGTTGTTAAAGAGTCGAAATATGGTATTTGTGAGTCGGTGTAGTGTGTTAAAATGTAAGAATATAATATAAATACTATTACTGAAAACATTGATAAATATAAAAATTGTTTAGTGTTTATTGATGATGTTTCTACTTGTTTTTTAGCTTTGTTGCCTTTTTTCCAATAGTACCAACCATAAATGCCAATTATTATATAATATATTTGTAAGCTTAGGTTGGCGTAAAGTTTAGCGTCTAAAAATACGAAAAAGAATAAAAATGAGCTTATAATTCCTACAAGCCACATTAAGGTTTTTTCTTTTATTTCTAAAATTAGATAAATAAAGCCAGATATTACGCCAAAAATTTCAATCCAATTATTAGATAACCAATTTAGCATTTTTAAAGTAAGTCTAATTCGTTAAACGACTCTAAATAATCGGAAATTCGTTTTAGGAACATTCCACCAAGAGCACCGTCAACAACTCTGTGGTCGTATGATAGCGATAGAATTATTTTTTGG
The DNA here is from genome assembly GCA_020721655.1 of Paludibacter propionicigenes. GTDB lineage: Bacteria > Bacteroidota > Bacteroidia > Bacteroidales > JAFGXI01 > DYMG01. Next base: position 9,135 of record DYMG01000032.1, read on the forward strand.
CGAATGCCAATGCTGTCGCCGTTTGGGGTTTCAATAACCGAAACTTGTTTTTTTATTGCTCCAATTCCTAAAATTGCTACTTCTGGTTGGTTTATTATTGGTGTTCCAAAAATATTGTCGAAAGTTCCAAAATTTGTAATTGTAAACGTTCCACCTTTAATTTCGTCGGGGGTTAGTTTGTTTATTCTAGAACGGTTTGCTAAATCGTTTACAGTTTTCGATAATCCTAAAAGGTTTTGTAAGTCGGCATTTTTTATAACCGGAACAATTAGGTTTCCGTTAGGTAATGCTGTTGCCATTCCAATGTTTATGTGGTTTTTCTTAATTATATTTTCTCCATCAACAGAAACATTTATCATTGGAAAATCTTTAATTGCTTTTGCAACTGCTTGAATAAATATTGGTGTAAAAGTAATTTTTTCGTTATGTAGTTCTTGAAATTTATTTTTGTTTCTATTTCGCCAATTTACAATATTTGTCATATCGGTTTCTACTGCCGATGTTACGTGTGCCGATGTTTGTATTGATTGCATCATGTGTTGTGAAATTAACTGACGAATTCGGTCCATTTTTATTATATTAACATCTAAATTTTGAGTAATTGACTTGCCTATAGAGTGTTCTGCTTTTATTTCTGGTATTTCTGCTTTTGGTTTTGTGTTTAAAATTTCGTTTTTGCTTGGTGTTTCTAAGAAAAGTAGTACGTCTCGTTTTGTTATTCGTGAGTTAATTCCGGAGCCTTTTATTGTTGATATTTGTTCGTTTGTGATGTTTTCTTGTTTAATTATATTGCGAGCTAATGGTGAAATAAAAATGCCATTTTCTGTTTTAAAAGGAATGTCGTCGGCGTTTATTTGTTGCAGGTCAAATTCTTCTGTGCTTTTTGTATTGTGGCGGTCAATTTTTAGAGGTTCTACATTTATTTCTGTAGTTTGTGTATGTTGGTTTTCGGTAATATTTGGTGTTTCAGGGTTGTATTCTTTTTTTTGTAAGTACATAATTGTTTTTCCAACACTCACTACATCGTTTTCCGAAAATAAAATATCTCCAATTATTCCGTCTTCAGGTGCTGTAATTTCCGAATCTACTTTATCGGTTGCAATTTCAACTAAAATATCGTCTTCTTTAACTTTGTTGCCCGATTTTACAAATATTTTTATAATTGTTGCTTCAACTATTCCTTCACCCATTGCTGGTAGAATTACATCTATTTTATCCATGTTATTTATATTTATTCTAAATACTCTGCAAATATAATAATATAGTTTTATTAGTTAATAAGTTTAATGGGAATATTGTAATTAAAAAATCTTAAAATAAGGTTTTACAAAGTTTTGTTGTGAAATTTTATCCAACGCAGAGGTATGTTTCCGTTTAGGGTATTGTTGTAATCGTTTTGCGAGCAAGAAATTGCAATTTGTATGTTGTTTATAATTAACTCGAACCACCAACGATTGTTTTGTAAATTGTTATAAAAAACTATGTTGTTATTGTTGTTTTCTATTGCCACAGAAATTTTCTTGTATTTGTTGGTTTCTGAAAGCGGGTTATCGTTATATCGGTTAGAAAATCCTGAAATATAATACCAAATAATTTGAGCGGTTAGTTTTGTTGTGTTTGTTTCGTCTAATAAATTATTCATAAGTCCAAAAATGCTGAATATTTCTGAATTGTCGCTAATTCCGGAGTAGTAAGCAATTTGGCAAATTTCGTAAGCAGAGAATCCGTTTGGTGTTTGGTTTATAACATCTGTGGCATCGGTATAGTTTACAGAACTTAAATCTAAAGAAACAATATCAGAATCTCTAAGTAAATGTTCGTTTTCTGTAATATTTGTTTTAACTATACCAAATCTGTTGGCTTCAAATCCTAAAGAGTTTAGGTAGTCTATTGTTTTAATGTTTGTGTAGTGTGTTTGGTAGCCAATATTTACGAAGTGAAAAAGTTTATGGTTTTGATTGAGTAAAATTTTGGTTAAATCGTTATTGTTTGTTTCGTTTTGTGGGCAAATGAAGTTTATTTTTGGCGAAATTTCGGTAATGTTTACAAGTTTATCTTCAAATTCGTAAAAGTTGTAAATATTTGTTAAAAGATTGTTGTTACTGCCTAATATTATTATGTTTTTAATTAGTGGTTTTATTTCTATAAGAACTTCTTGTAAGGTAAAGTTTGTTTGTTTTGCGTCTGAAATTTTAATGTCGCCTAAATCAATAATTTTAATTTTTTTATCGAAAAACGATAAAGAATATAATTCTTTTCTAATTTGTTTGGCAGTGTTTTCAGCGGCTATCGAAAAAATTGCAATATCAAATTTTGATAAGTCGTAATTTTTTTTTGTGCCGTTGTTTATTGTAATGTTTTTTCCAAGCGAAAATTTTTCTTGGGTATATTTGTCGTATTCGTAGTCGAAATTTGAAACATAATCGAAAAAATTATTTGCATTTAGTAATGTTTTACTCATTTTAAATTATTATCAATTATAGTAAAAATCTGCTGGAGCTCTTTTTAAAAATGGAATTAGCCAACCAATTTTTACGCCGTAGTACAAATCTTTTCTGTTTTTATTATCGTATTTCATAATCGAGAAATCGTAGCTTCTACGGCTTTTTGTAAAACCCTGAGTAAATTCTACTCCAATTACAAGGTTTGTTAAATTTCTTTTTCCATAATATATGTAACCAACAAATTGTTGTAAAGCAATTCCATTAACAAGTTTATCGTAGCCTTTTTTGTACTCGTCTAAAATTTGAGGTGTTCTATTTCCGTCGTTTTCGATATTTATATGGTGTTCAATAAAACCAACACCAAAAGTTGCAATAATACCCGAATTCTTATTTTTGCTACCAATATTAAAAACTTTTCCAGATTTAATTCCAAAATAATACCCTCGTTCAGAGAGTAAAATTGTGGAAAATTTTCCGTATTTGTCAATAATGTTTCCGTCAGAATTTTTAATGCCATCAAAAATATTTGTTGCTTCTTCTTTTAGTTCATTTCCAAATAAATAGTAGCCATCAATGCTAAAAATTATATTGCTTGGCAATTTGAGCCAAAAAGACCCGCCAATATTAGAATTGTTGCCAAAACGAGAAGCTAAATCGCCTCCCGGAATTTGGTATCCAAAATTAAAAGATATAGACGGAATTAGCTTTTTTTCTTCATTTGTCGATGTTTTTTGAGAAAACATTGCAATGGAAAATAGCATTAATATAGGGAAAACAATTTTTGTCATTTCAAAAACAAAGATATAAGAAAAATTTAATCTTATTTAAAAATTAAGAAATCAATATTTAATCAATTAGTTATATCTTTGCAATATATGGTTTTAGATAAGTTTTTATTTGATAATATTTCCGATTTTGAGAAATTAATTAGTTTAAAAGTTGAAAAATCGGTTTCTTTAGAGTTTTTAGAAAAATCTAAAGTTTCCGAAACTCAAAGTTTTGGGCAAAAAATCTCAATTTTAGTCTCATCTATGGCAAATACTGTTGGGGGAATTGTTTTTTTAGGCTTAAAAACATCGAAAAAAAGAGTTGTTTCCTTAGAAAATTTAGAGAACGTAATTACATTAGATTGGTTAAATTATATAATTCAACAAAACATTAGTCCCGATATTGAAAATGTTGATGTTAAAGAGTTTGTTGCAGAAAATGTTAAAATAATAATAATTAAAATTCCGAAAAGCAAACAGGCACCTCATATTGCCTTCGACAGTAGATTTTATGCACGAAACAACTCTAATACAATACTTTTGCAGGAACACGAAATTAGAAATTTATACACTAAGAACTCTAATCCAGAGCTCGAATTTGTTGGAATAACAAATACAAATGGAACGCCTACAAATAAGTTAGGAAAAATAGATTTTATTACATTTTATCCTAAATTTTTAATAAGAAATATAGGCGAAAAAATTGAACGCGTTTTTAAAATTGAGCTTTCAATGCCAACAAGTTTGCACGATTCAAATTATTTTGCTCTGCAAAACTACTTTACACGTTTTGATGAGGATATGATTGTTTTTACTATTAACAGCAGAAATCCAATATTTCAAAATGAAATATATACAATTGCCGAAGCAAAACTTACTGTTAATATAGACAATTTTTACGATTTTGAAACAGGGTTTATAAATATTAAATTATTTTACAGTAAAGGCGTTCGTAGCTCTAAAATAAATCTCGTAAATTCGTTGGTTTATAACGGGCAAAAACTTAGTATAGAGCAGTTTGTGAATAACGATAAACAAATATTTATTGCTAATTAATTACTGAATTAATGAGTAAAAAATTACATGAATTTTAAATTAATATCAGAATATAAACCTACAGGCGACCAACCGGAAGCAATAAAGCAATTAGTAAAAGGCTTAAACGAACAATTGAAATACCAAACTTTGCTTGGTGTTACAGGCTCGGGAAAAACATTTACTATGGCAAATGTAATAAATCAAATAAATAAACCAACACTAATTTTAAGTCATAATAAAACTCTTGCAGCCCAGTTGTATAGCGAATTTAAAAGGTTTTTTCCCGAAAATAGAGTGGAATATTTTGTGTCGTACTACGATTATTATCAGCCAGAAGCGTTTTTACCAACCACAAACACTTACATAGAAAAGGATTTATCAATAAATGAAGAGATAGAAAAATTACGATTAAGTGCAACATCGGCATTGCTTTCGGGCAGAACCGACGTAATTATTGTTGCATCGGTTTCTTGTATTTATGGAATTGGAAACCCCGAAGATTTTAGAAATAGCATAATTAAAATATACAAAAACAAAAAAATTATTCGCCACGATTTTTTATTGGCTTTGGTCGATAATCTGTATTCAAGAACCGACTCGGAGTTTAAAAGCGGAACTTTTAGAGTTAGAGGCGATTCGGTTGATGTTTTTTTAGCTTACGATAATATAGGAATTCGTGTAATTTTTTGGGATAACGAAATTGAACAAATACAGTCGTTCGACCCAATAAATGGGAATATTATAGAAAATTTAGAACAAATTTTTATTTATCCGGCAAATCTTTTTGTTACCTCTAAAGAAAAAACACAAAAGGCTGTTTACAACATACAGCACGACTTATTTGAGCAAGTAAAATATTTTATTTCCGATGGTAGAGATTTGGAAGCCAAACGCATAGAAGATAGGGTTTCTTTCGATTTGGAAATGATAAAAGAAATAGGCTACTGTTCCGGAATTGAAAATTATTCGCGATATTTCGATGGTCGCCCGGCAGGAACACGCCCATTCTGTTTACTCGATTTTTTCCCCGACGATTTTCTTATGTTTATTGATGAAAGCCATGTTACAATTCCCCAAATTAGAGCTATGTATGGTGGCGATAGGTCTAGAAAGGAAAACTTAGTACAATACGGATTCCGCTTACCGGCAGCATTAGATAACCGCCCTCTAAAATTCGACGAATTTGAAACCATAATAAATAAAGTAATTTTTGTAAGTGCAACACCAGCCGATTATGAAATGCAAAAGTCAGAAGGGGTTATAGTTGAGCAAGTTATCCGCCCAACAGGCTTAATAGACCCAGAAATAATTATTCGTCCTAGTTTAAACCAAATAGACGACTTGCTAAACGAAATAAATTTGCGTGTTACAAAAGACGAACGAATTTTGGTAACCACATTAACAAAACGAATGGCAGAAGAACTTACAACATTTTTAGGAAATTCGGGTATTCGTTGCAGATATATTCATTCAGATGTGGAAACATTGGAAAGGGTGGAAATTTTAGACGATTTGCGTGCCGGACGATTTGATGTGCTTATTGGGGTTAATTTACTTCGTGAAGGATTGGATTTGCCCGAAGTTTCGTTAGTAGCAATTATTGATGCCGATAAAGAAGGATTTTTGCGTTCCTCTAGAGCTTTAACACAAACAGCCGGACGTGCTGCCCGAAACATAAACGGAAAAGTTATTATGTATGCCGATGTTATAACTAAATCTATGCAACAAACCATAGACGAAACAAACCGCCGTAGAGAAAAACAAGTTAATTATAACATTAAAAATAATATAACGCCTACACAAATAATTAGAAGTCGAGAAAACGACCTTGTTAAAACTAAAGACCCAAAAGTTTATTCTACAAATAACGATGCAAGTGTTGCTGCCGACCCAATAGTTAAGTATATGACTAAAAACGATTTATCTAAATCAATAGCCGAAACTGAACGAAAAATGTATAAAGCATCAAAAGAATTAAATTTTATTGAAGCCGCTGCTTTACGCGATGAGCTTACATTATTACGCAAAATTTTAAACTCAAAATAAAATCGGAGGTTTCTATTTAAAATTAAAAATTAACTTTGTATAATTAAAATAAATTTAATATGCACGACGAAGACGAAGAATATATTAGCGACGAGGAAAATATTCAAGATAAATTGCAATCATTTCTTGGTAAAATACCTGAAAATTTTAGCATTTTAGAGGAGGAAATTGATGTTGACATTCAAATGGAGTATTTTAAATTTGCAAAAAAAATAAAACGCTCTAATAACAAAGATGCTCTTTTACAAGAAGAGTTATTATATAATAATGAAACTTCCGAAAACGACAAAAAAACAATAGTTGTAAAATTAGCTGGAATCGACGATCCAAAAGCTTTTCGTATCATAGAAAAATTTAAAGCATTTCAAAAAGGAAAAGAATTATTCGAATGGACTGCAATGGCTTATCAAGAAAGTTTAATGCTAATGCAAGGAACACTCTTAGAAGAAAATCAGATTTTTATTTCAACAGGAATGGGCGGAAAAGGTAAAAAATTACGCTATTTTGTTGCATTTATTCCCGAAAATGGAACAGCATTTACCAAAACACAAACCAATTTAATTAAAAGTGAAGTAGAATACTCATTTTTAAATACAGAATGTGAAATTGAAACCTTTAATGTTTCCGAAAAATATTTAACATTAACCACTTTAATGCCTTTACAAGTAAATATTAAACAAATATTTTCTGAAGCTATTTATGAGTGTAACCAAATTGGTAATTTTATAAGCGAAAATTTTATAGTTACAAATGTTAAAAAACTTACCGATAAAGAAATTGAAGATTTTATAAAAAAATCGAATAAAGAAGGAGAAATAAACGAATTGAACATTAGTTTAGAATAATAAATGAAATTTTAACAATGAAAATATTAACTATTATAGGTGCAAGACCACAATTTATAAAAGCCGCAGCTCTAAGCCGAGAAATTGCAAATTATCCCGATATTACAGAAATTATAGTTCATACAGGGCAACATTTTGATGCAAATATGTCGGATATTTTCTTTGAACAAATGAGTATTCCTAAACCTAATTACAATTTAAACATAAACGGCTTAGGACACGGGGCAATGACAGGACAAATGCTCGAAAAAATTGAAGAAGTTCTACTCATTGAGAAACCTAATTGGGTAGTAATTTACGGCGATACAAACTCAACAATAGCAGGTGCTTTGGCAGCAAAAAAATTACACATAAAAGTGGCTCACATTGAAGCCGGTTTGCGTTCATTTAATATGGAAATGCCCGAAGAAATTAATAGAATTTTAACCGATAGAATTTCAGATATTTTATTTTGCCCAACAGAAACAGCAATAAATAACTTAAAGATTGAAGGCTATAATAATATTAAATGCAAAATTGTTAATTCGGGCGATATAATGCAAGATACCGCAATGTTTTACGCACAAAAAGAACAAAAACCAAACATAGAAATTCCTCAAAATTTTATACTTGCAACAATACATAGAGCCGAAAATACGGATAATATTGAACGACTTACATCAATTTTAGAAGCATTAAATGAAATTGCAAAAACCACAAAAATTATACTCCCATTACACCCTCGAACAGCAAAAATTATTAAAAATTCAGAATTAAAAATCCAGAATTTATCAATAATAGAACCTGTTGGATATTTGGAAATGGTTTATTTGCTAAATCGTTGCAAAATGGTAATGACCGATAGTGGTGGACTGCAAAAAGAAGCTTTCTTTTTTAAAAAACCTTGCATAACCTTGCGTAACGAAACTGAATGGGTAGAACTAATCGAAAATAACTTTAATATTATTGTTGGTGCAAACAAAAATAAAATTGTAGAAGCCTATTCAAATCATAAATTCAACCCAAATTTTGATGTGGATTTATATGGAAATGGAAAAGCTGCAAAAAATATAATTTTAAATATTAAATAAGAATTCAATAAAATGTAATTTGTAAACAATGTTGAAAAATAAAAACATATTAATTACCGGAGGAGCTGGTTTTATTGGATCTAATTTAGTCGATTATTTTTTGCAAAACAATAAAATTACGGTTTTAGATAATTTACTAACCGGAAAAGAAGAGAATATTTCTCATAATTTTAATAATAATAATTTTACTTTCATTAAAGGCGATATTAGAGACCTCGAAACTTGTAAGAAAGCTGTTGAAAATATCGATTTTGTATTTCACCAAGCGGCTTTGGGTTCCGTGCCACGTTCAATAAACGACCCAATTACAACAAACGAAATAAACATTTTGGGCTTTTTAAATATGCTTGTTGCAAGTAGAGATGCAAAAATACAACGCTTTATTTATGCCGCAAGCTCGTCAACTTATGGCGATAGTAAAGACCTTCCGAAAGTAGAACATAATATAGGAAAACCTCTTTCTCCCTATGCTATTACAAAATATGTTAACGAACTATATGCAAATATTTTTGCAAATTTGTATAGTTTGGAAGTTGTTGGATTGAGGTATTTTAATGTTTTTGGAAAACGACAAGACCCAAATGGAGCTTACGCCGCAGCTATACCTTTGTTTATTAAGCAATTAGTTAATGGCGAACAGCCTGTTATTAATGGTGATGGTAGCATAACTCGCGATTTTACTTACATAAAAAATGTGATACAAATGAACGAATTAGCTGCTACAACTAATAATAAATTGGCTTTAAATGAGGTGTTTAACGTAGCTTTTGGTGAAAATATTAATTTAACCAAGTTAATAGAGCTATTAAAAGAGAATCTAAGTAAATTTAATAAAAATATTGCACAAATTGAACCAATATATGGTGCAGAACGCATTGGAGATATTCAAAACTCTTTGGCTTCAATAGAAAAAGCAAAAAAACTTTTAAATTACCAACCACAATATTCTGTTAGAGATGGCTTAAAAGAAGCCATTGATTGGTATTGGAATTATTTTAAATAGCTGTCAAAATAAATGCTCTTGGCAAAATTCAAAAATTATGTTCATTAAAATTTTTAAAAAGTTTTTTTATCAAATACTAAATAAAAATTAGTAATTTTGTTGGTTAATAAAATAATGTATTAGATGGGGCTATTTTCATTTTTAACTCAAGAAATTGCAATTGACTTAGGTACTGCAAACACAATTATTATTTGGAACGATAAAATTGTAGTTGATGAACCATCAATAGTTGCAATAGACCGAAAAACCGAAAAACTTATTGCAATAGGTTCTAAGGCTAAACAAATGCACGGTAAAACGCATGAAAACATCAAAACAATTAGACCCCTTCGTGATGGAGTTATAGCCGACTTTAATGCCTCTGAACTTATGATTAGAGGAATGATTAAAATGATAAATCCTAAAAATAGACTTTTCTCCCCTTCATTAAAAATGGTTGTTTGTATTCCGTCTGGAAGTACCGAGGTTGAAATACGTGCAGTAAGAGATTCATCAGAACACGCAGGTGCTCGTGAGGTATATCTAATTTACGAACCTATGGCTGCTGCAATTGGTATAGGTTTAGATGTTGAAGCTCCTGAAGGCTGTATGGTTGTTGATATAGGAGGTGGAACTACCGAAATTGCAGTAATATCTCTTGGAGGTATTGTTTGTAATAAATCTTTGAGAATAGCCGGCGATGAATTTACCGATGATATTCAAGAGTATATGAGACATCAACACAATGTTAAAATAGGCGAAAGAACTGCCGAAGATATAAAAATTAACGTTGGTGCAGCAATTCCAGATATCGATAATCCACCGCCAGATTATATGGTAAAAGGTCCACACCAAATGACCGCTTTACCTATTGAAATACCAGTTTCACATCAAGAAATTGCCCATTGTTTAGACAAATCTATTACAAAAATAGAAGCCGCTATTCTTCAAGTTTTGGAAGAAACCCCACCAGAGTTATATGCAGATATTTATAATAATGGAATATATTTAGCCGGAGGCGGAGCCCTACTTAGAGGTTTAGACAAACGCTTGTCGGAAAAACACAATATCCCTGTTAGAATAGCAGAAGACCCTTTACACGCAGTAGCAAGAGGCACCGGAATAGCATTGAAAAATGTTGGGAAATTTCAGTTCTTAATGAAATAATTGAAATTATATTTAGAAAAACATTTTTGAAAATATTTATAATTTTGAATGTACAACATAATAAAACTTATAATAAGTTACCACTTTTTATTACTATTTGTAATTATTGAAATAATTTCTTTTGCACTTATTATAAATTTTAACAAGCATCAAAATGTAGTATTTTTAAGTTCGGCAAATAGTATAAGTGGCAGTTTTAATAATAGTATTTATAAAATTAATGAGTATTTTTATCTTAAATCTGAAAATGAAACACTACTTAAACAGAATAATTTTCTTTTAAGTAAATTTAAGACAAACTACCTGTCAAATAAACAAATATTTAATGTTGTTGAAGATACAGTTTATGAACAGCAATATAAATATACACAAGCCAATGTAATTCAAAATAGCGTTTATAATAAGCACAACTATTTAACAATAAATAAAGGTAAAATAAATGGAATTATTACAGAATGTGCCGTTGTTTGTTCTTCCGGAATAGTTGGTATTGTTAGTAAATCGTCGAAAAATTTTAGCAATGTAGTATCGGTTTTAAATACCGATTTAAATATTAGTGCAAAAATTAAAAAAAATAATTATTTTGGATCGCTAAAATGGGACGGGGTAGATTATCAAATTGCAAAACTAAATGAAATACCTTTTCACGTTAAACTGCAAATAGGCGATACCATAGTTACAAGTAGTTATTCGTTAATATTTCCTGAAAATATTTTAATAGGAACTATTTTTAGTTTTAATAAAGTTGCAGGTGGTGATTTTTATGATATTAACGTAAAATTATCAACCGATTTTAAAAATGTTAGAGATGTTAATATTATCACTAATTTAAAAAAAATGGAAATACAAAATCTTACAAATAATGGTAAATAAGCTAACATCAAATATTTTAAGATTTATACTTGTTATAGTACTTCAAGTTGCAATACTTAATAATATTGATATTGGAGGTTATGCAAAACCATTTATGTATATTTTATTTATATTGCTTTTACCTTTCGAAACCCCAAAATGGTTACTTTTAGTTAGCTCTTTTTTTATAGGAATAATTATAGATATTTTTTCTGATAGTATTGGAATTCACGCATTTACATCGGTTTTTATTGCGTTTTTGAGACCTTATGTATTACAATATTTTGCACCATCTGAAGGCTATTTTTTATCAACACCTTTAAAAAACAATTTTGGTTTAGCTTGGTTTGTAAGATATATAACGTTTTTAACAATAATACACAGCATTATATTCTTTTTTTTAGAAGCATTTTCATTTGAATTCTTTTTTACAAGTTTGTTGAAAGCAATATTAAGCTCAATATTTACTATTATTTTAATTATTATTAGTCGATTACTTACAGCAAAAACAATAAATGGTAAATAATTACGACGATAGAAAAATAGTTATAGGAGCAATTATAGTTTTGATAATAGCCGTTTTTATTATAAAACTCTTTACCCTTCAGGTTTTAAGCAATAAATATAGCAACTCCTCGAATAGTAACTCTCAACGCCATGTAACCGAATATCCGGCAAGAGGTTTAATTTACGATAGAAATGGAAAACTATTAGTTTTTAATGAGGCTGCTTACGATTTGCAGTTCATTCCAAAACAGTCTGAAAGTTTTGATACAACAGAACTTTGCAAAATTTTAGATATAAAAAAAGAAATACTTATTGAGGAAATAAATAAAGCTAAAAAATATTCGTATTACAAACCATCAATAATAGTAAAACAAATATCGAACGTAACTTATGCCCAATTGCAAGAAAAACTGTATAAATACACAGGCTTTTACATACAAGCCAGAACAATTAGAATGTACCCCGAAAAAACATCAGCACACGTGCTTGGCTATATTGGAGAGGTTAACCAAAAAAAGACAGATGAAGATAAGTATTATACATCTGGCGATTATATTGGAATATCTGGTATAGAAAAATCGTATGAAAAAGAATTAAGAGGTGTAAAAGGAAAAAAAATCTATTTGGTCGATGTGCATAGCCGTATTCAAGGGCTTTATATGAATGGAAAATACGACACTTTAGCAATTCCCGGACAAAACCTTATAACAACCTTAGATGCAGAAATACAAGCGTATGGCGAGCTTTTAATGCAAAATAAAATTGGCTCTATTGTCGCTATTGAACCAAAAACAGGCGAAATTCTTGCATATATTTCAAGCCCAACTTACGACCCAAATATGTTAGTTGGAAGAAAACGAAGTAAAAATTACTCTATTTTATCTCAAGATAGCTTAAAACCACTATTCAATAGAGCAATTGCTGCAAAATACCCACCGGGCTCAATTTTTAAATTGGTACAATCGTTAATTGCACTCCAATTAGGAGTTATAACACCAGAAACAGGCTTTCCTTGCAACAAAAGTTTGGTTGGTTGCCACGACCACCCCGATGCAGGTTGCATTCGCGATGCTGTTAAAATGTCGTGCAATCCATATTTTTATCAAGTTTTTAGGCGAATAATTCAGCAAGGGAAAAATAGAAGTGTATTTCGCGATGCAAGAATTGGATTAGATATTTGGCAAAAATTAGCTGTAAGTTTCGGATTAGGTAAAAAATTAGATATAGATTTAGATGGGATTAAAGCGGGACAAATACCATCGGTAAAATTTTATGACAAATGGTACGGTAAAAATCGCTGGGCTTTTAGCACTATTTACTCAAATAGTATTGGACAGGGAGAGGTTGAAGTTGTACCTATGCAAATGGCAAATTTAGCTGCAACAATTGCAAACAAAGGATATTATTTTACACCACATATTGTTAAAGGGGTTGGCGATAATAAAAAGCCAATTCAAAAATACTTAAAAAAACACCAAACATTAATAGAAAAAAAATGGTACGACGAAATAATACCAGGAATGTACGACGTTGTAAATTCGCCAGGTGGTACAGCACATCAAGCCAAAATTGACAGCATAAAAGTATGCGGAAAAACTGGTACAGCACAAAACCCGCACGGCGAAGACCATTCTGTTTTTATTGCTTTTGCACCAATGGATAACCCACAAATTGCAATCGCTGTTTATGTCGAAAATTCAGGTTTTGGAGGTACTTGGGCGGCACCAATAGCATCGCTAATAATAGAAAAATACTTAACCCGAACTATAGTAAATAAAGAAAAAGAAAAAAGAATTTTAGAAGCCGACTTTATTCATAAAAAATATGAGACGAACAATTAGAATAATTGATAGCATTGATTATATAACAGTTGGCTTGTATTTTTTACTAGTAATACTTGGTTGGCTAAATATTTATTCTGCTGTTTATAACGATGAACACGCCAATATTTTAGACGTAAGCCAAAGGTACGGAAAACAATTAATATGGATAGCAGCATCAGTGGTTATTATAATATTAATTTTATTAATTGACAGCTCGTTTTTTCCAGTATTTTCCTATGCAATTTATGGGTTTTCAATTCTATTATTGTTTGCAGTTTTATTGTTCGGACAAGAGGTAAATGGGGCTCGTTCTTGGTTTCAAATTGGAGAATTGAAAATACAACCTGCCGAATTTACAAAGTTTGCAACTAATTTAGCTGTTGCTCAGTTTATTAGTTCGTATAATTTTAAATTATTAACACTTAAAAACCTCGCAATTGTAGGTGTTATACTACTATTTCCGGCTGCATTAATTTTATTGCAGAATGATACAGGTTCGGCTTTAGTATATTTTTCGTTCATATTAGTGTTGTATAGAGAAGGTTTGCCAACAAGTGCGTTAGTAATTATTTTATTTGCTGTTATAGTTTTTATTATAACATTAATGTCGAATGTATTGGTAGCTTCAGTATTAATTCTAACAATTTCAATGCTTTCGTTTTTATTCTACAGAAGAAAAATAAACGAGTTTCTGAAAGCAACTTTATTAATTATTGGCTTGGTCTTAGTATTTTGGGGAGTTGCTTATTTGCTAAAAATGAATTTGAAAATAGAATATTACTTGTTCTTATCAATACTTATATCTGCAATAGTTTTTTTCATATTTGCCTTCAAAAATAAGTTAAACTACATATATGTGCTAGGAATGGTAGTTTTGTTTGGGATAATGTATTCTTATTCAGTTAATTATATTTTTACTGAGGTTCTTGAAACACACCAAAGAGATAGAATAAATAATTTATTAGGAATTGAATTCGACCCACTTGGTGCTGGATATAATGTAAATCAATCAAAAATAGCAATAGGCTCTGGAGGGTTTATAGGAAAAGGTTTTTTGCAAGGAACACAAACTAAATTCGACTTTGTACCAGAGCAAAGTACCGACTTTATATTTTGCACAGTAGGTGAAGAGTGGGGATTTATTGGCTCATCGTTTGTGCTAATTATTTTTGCACTACTTTTAATACGATTAATATACATCGCCGAAAGGCAAAGAACAAAATATAGCAGAATTTATGCCTATGGAGTTATCTCAATATTGCTATTTCACATTGTTATAAATGTAGGAATGACAATAGGTTTGGCTCCTGTAATTGGAATACCATTGCCATTTTTTAGCTATGGAGGGTCATCTTTATGGGCATTTACAATATTGCTTTTTATTTTAGTTAAATTAGATGCTAATAGGTTAGAATTACTTAGATAAACAAACCTTATGGAAAGAAAAAATATAGAAATAATGGCTCCAGTTGGCTCGTTTGAGAGTTTAGCCGCAGCAATTCAAGCCAAAGCAAATTCGGTTTATTTCGGAATTGAACAATTAAATATGCGGGCTAAATCATCAAATAATTTTACTACCAACGATTTAAAAGAAATTGTAAAAATTGCCAAAGAAAATAATGTAAAAACATATTTAACAGTAAATACAATTCTGTACGATTACGATTTGCACTTAATGAGAAACATAGTAGATATTGCAAAAATATCTGGAATATCAGCAATTATTGCATCAGACCAAGCCGCAATAAATTATGTAAATTCTATAGGTGTTGAGGTTCACATATCTACACAAGTAAATGTAAGCAATATAGAAACATTAAAATTTTATGCAAAATTTGCCGATGTTGTTGTGCTTGCTCGCGAACTTAGTCTTAAACAAGTAAAATATATTACCGATAAAATTAAAGAAGAAAATATTACAGGACCAAAAGGCGAACTAATAAAAATTGAAATTTTTGTTCATGGAGCTTTATGTATGGCAGTTTCAGGAAAATGCTATTTAAGTTTGCACGAACAAAATTCATCGGCAAACCGTGGTGCTTGCCTACAAACATGCCGAAAAGCATACAATGTTACAGAAAAAGAATCCGGATTCGAGTTGGAGGTTGATAATGAATATATTATGTCGGCAAAAGACTTAAATACAATTAGTTTTATTGATAAAATATTAGATGCAGGCGTTTCGGTGTTAAAAATTGAAGGCAGAGGACGTCCTCCAGAGTATGTTTATAACGTAGTTTCTTCGTATAATGAAGCTGTAGAATCGGTTATTGATGGCACATTCTCTAAAGAAAAAATTGAAAAATGGACACTAAAACTTTCAGAAGTTTTTAATAGAGGCTTTTGGGACGGATATTTTCTTGGACGAAAACTTGGCGAATGGAGCGAAGTTTATGGTTCTAAAGCCACCGAGAAAAAAACATATATTGCAAAAACAACAAATTATTTCAAAAATATAAACGTAGCCGAATTTTACAACGAAGCAGAAAGTATTAAAATTGGCGACACTATTTTAATAATAGGACAAACAACCGGAGTTGTTAAAATAATTGTTGATGAAATTAGGGTTAATAATAAACTTGTTGATGAAACGACAAAAGGACAATTATTCTCGATAAAAATTAACGAAACTATACGCAGGTCTGATAAGTTATACAGAATAGATAAAACCGAATTCGCAAACAAATAAAAGTTATGCAAACATACCTGTCTATAGGAACAAATATTGGCGATAGAAAACTAAATATAAAAACATCTTTAGACCTAATTTCTAAATACTGTGGAGTAATTTTACAAAAATCGGCAATTTACGAAACCGTAGCTTGGGGTTTTGTTAGCAAAAATAATTTCTATAATCTTGTTGTTGAGGTTAATACCGAACTGTGCCCACAAAAATTATTAGAACAAATTATGCTCATTGAAAAAAAAATAGGCAGAAAAAGAAACGTACAGCAATATGCCGATAGAATTATTGATATTGATATATTATTTTATGAAAACATTATTTTACAAACGGAAACTTTAACAATTCCGCACCCACTTCTGCAAAATAGAAATTTTGTACTTTATCCAATGGCAGAAATTAATACAAATTTCCCCCATCCTATACTTAAAAAAACAATTCAACAATTAAAAAACGAAACTCCCGATAAATCTGTAGCTGTAATGGTGAAATGAAGATGTTTTAGATTTCACAAACAACTTATCAACATTTTTTTGTTAATAATTTGTTTGTAAAATAATTATATTGTATATTAGCAGACTTTTATTATTGTTATATTCTTACTAATAGTTAAAAATGAGGGGTTTAGTACTAATATTGTTGATTGGTTTTTTAGGTAACACCTTTTCAAAAGAGTTGCCGAAACAGGATATTAAAGATTCGTTTAATTATGCAGAATGGTATATGCTCGAAGGCGATTATGAAAACGCAAGAAAATTATACAACGAATTAGTAGAATTTGATTCAAATAATTCTAATTATAATTACAAATTAGGCGTTGCAATTTTGTTGGATATTGAAAACCAAAATGAGGAATTAGCCGAAAAATGCTTAGCTATTGCAATAAAAAACACAAGTGTAAACTATAAAAACAATTATAAAGAAACATCAGCCCCTATTGATGCATTTATTTATTATGCAGAAATTCAGATGTATAAATATAATTTTGATATTGCAATTCAGTATTTCCAAAACTATTTAGACGTAATAAAAAATAAAAAAACCGAATTTTCCGACTATGCTAAAAGAGAAATAATACATTGCAACACAGCAAAAAAACTTTTAACTCCAGATAAACAAACAAAAAAAGTAGAGTTAGGTCCAAAAATAATGAGCAAAACTAAAAATAAAAGTTTCCCACTTATTTCAATAGACCAAACAGTATCAATATTTGCGTATGGAAAAAACAACGAAAGCTTTGGTAATTTAAATTTCGAAATTAACAACCCAGAATATAAAACCGACGACATATATTTTTCACAAAAAATAAACGGTGTTTGGTCCGATACAGTAAATATTACAAAAGAATTAAAGCTGAAAAAACAAGTATTTCCAGCGTGTTTAAGTGCCGATGGAGAAACTCTTTACATTGTTCAAGACGACAACGACAATGGAAATATTTATCAAAGTCAGTTTATTGATGGAAAATGGACTTCAATAAAAAAACTAAATAAAAATGTAAATTCTAAATCGTGGGAAACACACGCA
>DYMG01000033.1 GCA_020721655.1 Paludibacter propionicigenes
TAATTAAATACATAACCTATTTAATGAAAATTAAACTGACTTTTTATACCGTACTCATTAATTTTTATTGCAAATAATTTTGCAGTAAAAGTTTTAGCAAATCGGCGTCTATTGGCTTGGTAATAAAGTCGATACAACCAGCATTAATGCTATCGTTTTTTTCATCAGACATAGCAAAAGCTGTTTGTGCTATTATTTTGGCTTCTATGTTTATTTTAAGTATTTCTTTTATTGCTTGGTAACCATCTACTTTTGGCATTTGAATATCCATAAGAATAATGTCAATTTTTTCTTTATTTTTTTTATAAATTGAGATTGCTTCTTCACCATTTTTGGCGTACAACACATCTATGTTAAAATCTTTAAGAAACCCATTTAAAACCAAAAAGTTAAATTCATCGTCTTCGGCAACAAGTATTGTTTTCCCAGACCAATCTAAATTATTATTAATATATTCTTGTTGAATATTAGTTTTTTTACTTTTTTCAACAATTATATTAGTAGGAAATTCCACAATAAATTCTGAGCCAATATTTCTTTTGCTTTTAACCGATATTGTTCCGCCTAAAATAGCAAGCAAATTTTTCACTATTGCCAAGCCTAAACCTGTTCCTTTGTGTTTATTTTCTGTATTTACAGCTCGTTCAAATCTGTAAAAAATAGATTCAATATTTTCTTCAGGTATTCCTATTCCTGTATCTTTTACAAAAATATTTATTGAATTATTTAATGTTTTAAATCCTATTTCTATTTTTCCTTTTTCTGTAAATTTTATTGAATTTGTTATTAAATTTATAACAATTTGTTTTAGTCTTAACTCGTCGGTATTTACAAATATTTTTTCTTGTGGTATATTTAAAACAAACTCTATGTCTTTATTTAGACAACTAATTTCAGCCAAATAGGTTGAGAAAAGTTCTTTAAATAAGTCGTTTAGCATAAAATCTGTTTTGTAAATATTTAATTGATTGGCTTCAATTTTAGAAATATCGATAATATCGTTTATTAAATTGAGTAGCAATTTACTGTTTTGGTTTATGTAATCTATGTATTTATATTTTTCGTTGAAACTTATACTTCCTTTAGAAATAAGTTTTGAAAACCCAACAATTGCATTTAACGGAGTTCTAATTTCGTGGCTCATATTTGATAGAAATGCCGATTTTAATTTATCAGATTCTTCTGCCTTATTTTTTGCATCAATAAGTTGTTTTTCGGTTTCTTTTATTTTTGTAATGTCTCTATTGTAAACTAATGCCCCAGAAAAATTATTTTCTTTATCGTAAATTGCCGATACTTTTCTCCAAACTATTGTGGTTGTTCCATCAAAATTTAGTTGTTCCAATTCCGACTCCACAATTCCCGTTTCTTTAAGTTGTTGGAATAATTTTTTAAACAGATCCCGATTTACTATATATTTATTCGCATAACTTCCTATAATTTCTGATTTTAGAGACCCAACAGAATTTGCAAATTCTTTATTGCAATTTACAATTATGCCTTCATTATTTATTTCAAAAATACCATCGGGAGCGGTTTCAAATAAAGTTTTAAAATATCTTTCGTTTTTAATTAATTTTTGCTCTATTTCTTTTCTTTCAGTAATATCTTCTTTAATTGCAATAAAATTGGTTATTTCCCCCTCATCGTTAAAAATTGGAGATATTATTGCATATTCCCAATAATATTTTTTGTATTTATTTAAGTTTAGTAATTCTCCTCTCCAACTTTCGCCACTTAAAATGGTTTTCCACATTTTTTCGTAAAATATTTTAGAATATTTATCAGATTTTACAATTCTCGGTGTTTTCCCAATAGCGTATTCTTTAGAGAAACCTGTAACCGCCGAAAATTTAGGATTTACATATTCTATATTTCCATTTTCATCTGTAATAACAACGCTTGCAGGCGATGTTTCAATTCCTTTTATTATTATGTTTAGCTTATTTTCATTTTCTTTATATTTTGTAACATCAACAAAAGCAACTAAAACAGCAGGTTCATTATCAATAAAAAACAAGCCCGATTTACTTAAAACATCGCGTGCTTCGCCATTTAGTCTCAAATATTTTTGAGTTTGGACTTCAGATTTCCCACCATTTAAAATGTTTTCAATATTCTTATAGGCTTTACCCAAAAAATCTTTATGAACCAAATTTGATATTGGTTGTCCCTCAAAATCTAAATCGTTTTTTTGTCTGGAAAATTCTCTTGCTGCCTCATTTGCTAATTTAATTTTTCCATTTTGATGTACAACTATAGGAATAGGCGAGTTATGAAATATTGTTAAGTTATTTTTATTAGCATTCAAAAATTCTGCACTTAATCCCTCAACTTCTGTTTTGTAGTTATATTTTTCTGTTAAATCTTCAATAACACATACACCTTCTATTATTTCGCCTATTTCATTTCTTATTCCTATAAATGTTCCTCTTGCATACATTGCATTTTTGCCTGTAACAGCCTTATAATAGCCCAAATAACTACCTTCGCCACTATTCAGAGAATTTTCAACTTCTTGTTTTATACCTATATTATTTAAATCATTAAAAACATTTATGCCCTTCATTTTATCTTTTGTTGTGCCAATAATTTCAAAAAATTTATTGTTACACCATTTTATATTTCCATTAATATCATAAAAAAACACACCAAATGGTATTTTTTCCAAAATATTTTCAAAGTATTTAGTTTTTGAATTTTTTAATAACTTGTTCTCTTTTTCAAGAAATTCAATCCTTTTTAATAGTTCCTGCTCTTTTTGGGTCATTGTCTTAAAATTAAAATAAACTTCACTAAAGTTACAAAAAAAAATAAACTAACAATAATTACTTTTTTATTATTTTTGTAAAACAATGCAAAATATTAAATTAACTCTTGAAAATTACTTTGATAAAGACATCTCCGACTTTATTAACGGGCATTTAAATGAAAACAATGTTTATTTAAAAATTACTAAAGAACGAATATCAAAACGAGGAGATTACCGCCCGCCACAATTTGGAGAAGCACACAAAATAACTTTGAATTTCGACAAAAACAAGTATAGAATGCTTATTACTTGGATACACGAATATGCTCATTTACTAAATTGGATTGAAAATAAAAACACCGTTAATCCGCACGGAGTTGAGTGGAAAGAAAAATTTAGATTTGTTCTTTTAGATGCTATGAGCAAAAATTTATTCCCATCAAGCATTGATAAAGAGTTATTTATGCAATTTTTAAACAAAGAAAACTTTACAGGGCAAGCAAATACAAGTTTAGAAACAGAATTGCATAAATACGACCAAAACTACAATTTAATTCTTAACGATATTCCTAAAGGAACAAAATTTACTCTAAAAAACGGAATGATGTTCGTTAAAGGCGAAAAACTGAGAAAGCGATACCAATGTAAAGAACTTATTTCGGGAAAAAATTATACAGTTCACGGGTTTGCCGAAATTCAAATTTTAGACTAACTCTGTAAAATATATTTAAAAACAAAATGCTATGGACTTAATATTTGCAACAAACAACAAACATAAACTTTTTGAAATAAAAGCCTCTGTTTCGGAAAAAATTAACATAATAAGCCTTTCGGAAATAAATTGCAACGACGAAATTCCGGAAACCCACAATACCATTGAAGAAAATGCCTCAGAAAAAGCATTTTACATTTACAACAAATACAACAAAAATTGCTTTGCCGACGATACTGGATTAGAAATTGACGCACTAAACGGAGAACCAGGAGTTTATAGTGCCCTCTATGCTGGCGAAAATTGCTCTTTTATAGATAATATTAATAAAGTTCTTGAAAAAATGCATGGCATTAAAAACAGAAAAGCCCGATTTAGAACAGTAATTTCGTTAATTATTGATAATGTAGAACATCAATTTGAGGGCAAAGTTGAAGGGGAAATACTAACTACACTATATGGTGCAGGCGGTTTTGGATACGACCCAATTTTTCGTCCTACCGGTTTTAACGAAACTTTTGCCCAAATGAATATTGAAACCAAAAACAAAATTAGCCATAGAGGCTTAGCAGTTAAAAAATTAGTAGATTTTTTAAATAGCAACAAATAAAGTTTTAAAACTAAAAAAAATAATACTACCTTTGCACTCTTTAAAAATTTATAAATTAAATATTTCGAATTATGCCAGTAAAAATGAGATTGGCGCGACACGGTCGCAAGAGAAATGCATTCTACTACATAGTAGTTGCAGATGGCAGAGCACCACGTGATGGTAACTTTATCGAAAGGATTGGAGATTACAATCCCAACACAAACCCCGCAACAATAAATTTAGACTTTGAAAAAGCCTTAAATTGGTTGCAAAACGGAGCACAACCTACCGATACAATGAAAGCTATACTTTCGTACGAAGGTGTTTTGTACAAAAAACATTTGCAAGGTGGTGTTACAAAAGGTTCTTTTGACCAAGTAGAAGCAGAAAAACGTTTCGACAAATGGAAACAAGAAAAAGAGGCTAAAATACAAGATAAACGTAACAACTTAGCAAAATCGGCAAGCCAACTACACGCCGAAAAACTTAAACAAGAAAGAAAAGTTAACGAAGCTCGGTTAGAAGAAATATCTCGTAAAAATTCCGAATTACTTGCAAAAGCTAATGCTCCAGAACAAACCGAAGAAACAACAAGCGAAGAAGCTGTTGCCGACGTTTCTGAAGAAAATTCTGCAGAATAATTAACAAAAGTGTTCGACTCTGAAAAATACTATCAACTTGGAGAAATAGTTAAAACACACGGTGTTAAAGGCGAAATTTCTTTAAAAATTGATTTAAATGTTTCAGACGATGAGTTAAAAAATTTAGAATCGGTATTCATTCTTATTGAAGGAATACCGATTCCTTTTTTTATTGAATATTTAAAATTACAAAACAACCGTTTTATTGTAAAATTTGACAATTACTCATCATTAGAAAAGGTTGAAGAATTTGTAAACTGCATAATTTTAATTGATAAATCTAAAATAAAAATTGATGACAGTTCTATACAATTCACTGATTTAATTGGATTTAAAGCCATTGATGACGACATTGAAATTGGCATTATTACCGATTTTATTGAATATAGCACAAATATGATTTTTTCTATCAACAATAAAGGAAAAGAATTGCTTATACCTGCAAATGCCGATTTTATTATTGATGTTGATATTGACAATAAAGTTGTTTATTTTAACTTACCAAAAGGGTTGGAATTTTTATAATATTTTGAAAGATAATATTTCAAATAGAATACTTTATGAGGATAATCACCTACTTATTATCAATAAGTTAAATAACGAAATTGTTCAAAAAGACGATTCTGGCGACGATTCTATTTTAGAATATTTTAAGCAATATATAAAAGAAAAATACAACAAACCCGGCGATGTTTTTTTAGGTTTACCACACCGATTAGACCGACCTGTTAGTGGAATTGTTGTACTTGCTAAAACCAGCAAAGCTCTTACAAGACTCACTAAAATGTTTAAAGACAAAGAAATACATAAAATTTATCACGCAATTGTTAAAGAC
This sequence comes from Paludibacter propionicigenes, assembly GCA_020721655.1. Classification (GTDB taxonomy): domain Bacteria; phylum Bacteroidota; class Bacteroidia; order Bacteroidales; family JAFGXI01; genus DYMG01. Next base: position 5,533 of record DYMG01000033.1, read on the forward strand.
AAACCAATACCCGAACAAGGAGAAATTAGGTCTTATATTAAAAAGAACGTGTCGCAAAACAAATCTTATACTTACCAAAAAGAAGTAGCCGACTCGAAACTTGCCATTTTAAATTACAAATTAATATCGAAATCAGATAGTTTTTATTTACTTGAAATTGAACTACTTACTGGTCGCCATCATCAAATTAGAGCACAATTAGCTGAAATAGGCTGCACTATAAAAGGAGATGTTAAGTACGGCTACAAAAGACCAAATATTGATAAAGGTATTAGTCTTCATGCCAGAATGATTACATTTGTTCACCCAGTAAAAAACGAGGAAATTAATGTAATTGCTCCATACCCTACCGAAAATACTTGGAGTTTTTTTAGGTAAACTATAATTTTTCAATTTCAGTTTCCACAAATTGCATTAATTCTTTAATGTATTTTTCGCTAAAATTAAATTCTATACCCGCCGTTTTATATATTTCCGGAATTGTTACTGAATATCCCAATTTTAGTGCGTTTTCATAGTTTTTAAGTGCACTTTGCTTATTTTGTTTAAAATTTCGCCATATTGCAATTGCTCCGAGTTGCGAAATTGCATATTCTATGTAATAAAATGGAACTTCAAAAATATGCAATTGTTTTTGCCACGAATTGCTTTTAAAATGTTCAAATTCAGACCAATCTATAACAGAACTGCCAAATTCGTTAAAAATTTTAGTCCATTCGGCATTTCGTTCTTCAACAGTATGATTTGGGTTTAAATACAACCAATGTTGAAATTTATCTACAGTTGCAACCCAAGGCAGAACAGATATAACTCCTTCTAATTGACTTAGTTTTGCACGTTTTAAATCTTCTTCGTTGTTAAAAAAAACATTCCAATATTCCATAGAAATTAGCTCCATAGACATAGAGGCTAACTCGGCAACTTCAGATGGAAGATTTTTAAATTCTATTAAATTTAAATCTTTGCTTAAAAATGAGTGAACAGCGTGTCCACCTTCGTGCATCATTGTTTCTACATCTCTCAAATTTCCGGTAGCATTTGTAAAAATAAATGGCACATTACTTTCGTAAAGTGGATAATTAAAACCTCCCGGTGCTTTTCCTTCGCGAGCATCTAAATCTAAGTAACCCAATTGTTTCATTGTGTAAATAAAATTTCCAAATTTGGGGTTTAATTTCCCAAATATCTCAATCGTTTTATCTGTAAGTTCTAAGGCTGTTTCAAAAGGTTTTAAAGGCTGTTTTAAGTCAATATCTACATCTAAATCATAAGGTTTTAAGTTCTCGTATTTTAATTTACCCAATCGTTTTTTATGTATTTTTTCTATTATTGGTGTTACTGTTTTTTGTATTGTATTTTGAAAATTTATAACATCGAAAACTGAATAATCGAAACGATTTAATGCTTTATGCATATAGTCTCTGTAGTTTGTAAAGCCTGCGTTTATTGAAATTTTATTTCTTTTCTCTATTAATTTACTAAGTAAATTGTTTAAAGCATCACTATCTTGTAAACGCCTGTTATTTATTAAGTTATAAACTTCGGCTCGAACTTCTCTATTTGTATCTTTTAAAAAATTTGTTGCCTTATGAAGTGTTAAAGTTTCGCCCTTATAAACTATTGTCATTTGTGCAGCAATTGCTCCGTATTCTTGCTCTTCTTTTTGAAGTTCTGAGAAAATTGCAACATTTTCCTCCCTATAAAGTTCTAACTTGTTTTTAAGTTCGCGTTTAACAATTAAAAATCGCTCATCTAAATCGTTAAAAAACTCACAATTAGACAATTTTTTATCTAAAACATTAGATTTTTTTGCTATTTCTGGGTCTATATTTTCGATAAAATACTCTAAATTATTGGTAAGTTCTTTATTTGTAGTATCGCAATTCGATTTTATGTATCGCCAAGCTAATTCTTCTTCTAAAATTGCATCTAACTCGCTTTTATCGGTTAACCATTTTTCTAAATCACTTTTATTTGTAATTTCTCTATTTTCTAAATTCAAAAAAAATGGAGCTAAATCGCTCCATTCTTTAATTTTTAAATTTCCCGATATAAATTGTCGTTTTATTTTAGAATTTATTATCTCCATTTTATTTTTCGACTACGTTTTCTTCTATTTTTTCAACTACATTAACAGTTTCTTCGTTAATTATATCGCTATTTTTAAGAATGTTATACCAACTTATAACTTTTTTTATGTCATTAACATAAACTCTATCTTTATCATAATCTGGCAATACATTTTCAAAAAAAGTTTTAAGTTCCTTAGGGTCTGACTTATGGCTAATAGCTTCTTTACCTTCTGTTGTTTTATAAATGTTTTTAAAAACTTCTCTTAAAACAACCTCTTCGTTGTAGGTATAAATTGCTATATCTTCTAACGAACTTATTTTATGAGTTGAAAAAGTAGGCATTCGTTTTTTTGTTTCAATATGCTCTACTATAACACTATTTTTCGATTGTGATATCATTTTATATAACCCTGGATATCCAGAAATTGATAATATTCCTTTTAACATATTTATTTTTATTAAATTTATGCAAATATTATAAGCCTATTTCTATTTTGCAATAATATTAAGTTTTTTTTATTAATAAAATATTTAAATTTTAACAATCTTTTTAATAATCAATTTGTTTGATATTCTTAAAAAATAAACCCCTGTTCCTAAATTAGAAATATTTATTTCAAAATTAGATGAATTTATTTTTCCCGAAGAAACAACTTGTCCTATAGAATTTGTTATTTCAAAATTTTCATTAATTAGATTATTTTTTATTACTATAACCGAATTTGTTGGGTTTGGATATATTGTTATATTTTCATATTGCTCTTTTATAGAGTTAATAACATCTAAAATCTGCCCATCAGAACTTGTAACATCTGAAAATAAACCTGCATTATTTTCCGATTTTACATTTATATAATATGTTTGGTCTTCAACTAAATTTAAAGAATTTTCGGTAAAAAATGTATCAACAGTGTTTGTCCAAGAAACAACATCGGTATTACCAGCGGCTGTTCCAACACTATACCAATATTGATGTATTTCAGAGTTTATGTCTGTAGAAATATTCCATTTTGCAGATATTGATGTTGGAGTAGTAAATACATCTATTTCATTAGCCAATCCGTCGTAAACAACTGTATTTGACGGATTTGTCCAATCTACATTTATGTTTTGATAATATATTGACGACATTAAATCGTTAACATCTACAGCAATAGATTTAATTTTTGCAGAATAAACATTTGGGTTTGTATTTTGGTATCGTATTTCCTTTGTTGCATCGCCAAGTGTTACTGTTTCTGATGTTCCTCTTGAATGATACACCTTTATTTCTGAAACTTTAAGTGTACACTCCCCAGTTCTAAACGAAATATAATCACCTGTTGTATAAGGGCTTGAGTCTATCCACGAAACAACTTTCTGATTATTTATATATACAACTATTTCGCCTGTGCTTTTGGTATAAATTATTTTAAAATCGTAAAAAACATCATCTTGCATTGTATAATCTTGCATAACTGGGGTTTGTAAAACATCGTTCACAACTTTATAAATTTCAACTCTAGCGTAATCTGTTCTGTAATAAACCATATATGAATTACCTCTGTTTGCAAGTGTTGGAGAGCTACACATAAAATGCAAACCAGCTCTTTTATTTGTTCCAGAACCGCTAATTATTGCCGCAAAATTGTATAAATAAGAGTCGCTATTATTTTGTTTTAATGCCGAAGATAGTATAGTGTTGCTACTTACCTCGTCTGTTTGGTCTAAAACGTCGTTACTTGCCGACCATGTTCCAATAACTTGTTGCCAATTATTTGCTGTTAACGATGTGAAATTATCGGCAAAAAAACCATAATCGGTATTTGCACCCCACTCTGTTCCATTAAAATCAATTACTTGATAAAATCGATTTTTAATTCCATTTGAAGCAACATCAGTAAAGTTTGATGTAAAATCTTGAGTCTCCCATAAATTTGTTGTATTTACCTGTGTTTCAACAGTTCCAGAGCAAGCGTCAATTATTGCTTTTGTTTGAACTCGCATATTTGGAAGTTCGGCATAAAGTACTACTCCCGGGCAATCTGTTCCGCCTATATTTACATCTTTATGTCCAGAAATTCTTGGTATTGTAAGTATCCCGCTATTTTGTGTTGTCATTGGGTCTGATGTTGTTGGGTCGTAACCTCTTGAATTAAACCACCAAGCAAGTAATTTATAACAACTCTGTAATTGAACTGCTGTTGGCTGTGTAACATCGGTATTTCCAATAAAATTAACCCCTATAGATTCATTGTTTGCATTTCCAGCATGTGCACCTCTTACATCTTGTCCTAAAATGTCTGCATTTTTTCTTCCTTGATATATATTTCCATACTTATCAGTTAAATAATTATACCCAATATCTGCCCAACCTAAAGTGTTTACATGGTAATTCCAATAGCTACGAACTACAGCTGCACCATCAGTATAAGTATCTGGCGAAGCTCCATAATGAATTACTACATGGTCGGGGTAAATTACTGTGGGAGTGTAAGTTTGCGTACCATAATAAGGCTCTAACCAAGTTTCTCTACCTATAATACTAGGTATTTCGGGGCATTCGTTTATACTTTTTTGATTATTAATTTGTGCAGTTGAATTATGTTTAATTGCGTCTGAAAGTACATCGTAAGCTACTAATTTAACTTCAGAAATATTTTTGGCAGATACAATTCTAAATTCAACATTTGAGCTAAGCACTTGCTTTTGTGTAAAAAATAACTCGCTCCAAATATATCCTGTATTAGTTTCGTTGGCAGAATATTCAAATTCGCCTATTTGCCAATCTGTCCAAATATTGTTTTCTAAAGTTCTGTATTCGGCTATAAAATCAATACACAAAGCTTTTTCTGTTTTTACACCAAAAGCAAAGCACGAAAATTTAACTTCGCTTTCTAAATTAAAACTATAATTATTGTTTCCCGATTTTACATTTTCCCAAGTATAGGAAATGTTTTTTGTTTGTATGTTTTCATTTACAAACTTTTTAACATTTTGTGCTGTGGAATTACTGTATATAACCACAGCTAAAGCTAATACTACTAAAAAATTTCTCATGTTATTATGTTTTTAGCAAAAATAAACATTTATTGCTATATGTTTATGTGTTTTTTGTTCTAATTTGCAAATTAGAATACTTTTTTAGAAAAACTCACTTTTTTACTCTTACCTCAATTATTCGTAACAATCAAATAACAAATTATAAATAGGATAATAATTTTAAATGTTATAATTTTGTATAAAAATATACTTATAATGAAATACCTATTTTTAGCAATTCTTGTAATCATTAATTTTGGGTTGTTTTCGCAATTTTCCGACAACTTTACTGATGGAGATTTAACACTAAACCCACAATGGATTGGCAATGTAGATTCTTTTATTGTTAATTCAAACAGCGAATTACAACTAAATGCCAATGTTACTGGGAGTTCTTATTTATCAACAACCAACACATCAATTAACAATACTCAATGGCAGTTTAAAGTTAAAATTAATTTTGCTCCATCGGCAAATAACAACGTAAGCATTTTTTTAACCAGCAACAACTCAGACTTAACAGTTCCTTTAAACGGTTATTTTATACGAATTGGCGAAAATTTATCTGACGATGGCATTGATTTGTTCCGAAAAGACGGAACCACTGAAACTCTAATTATTAATGGTGCTCCGGCAACTGCCACAAATGGAGGAACTTTTACAATTAAAGTTTTAAGGGATAATTCCGGAAATTGGCAACTTTTTTCTGATATAACTGGGGGAACTAATTTTCTACCAGAAGGATCTACAACAGATGCAACATACACATCTACAAATAATTTTGGTTTATTATGCAAATACACATCGTCTAATATTTCTAATTTTTATTTTGATGATTTTTATGTAGGTCCAATAATTTATGATACAACAGCTCCTAAATTACAAAATTTAGAAATTACTTCTCAAAATCAATTACAATTAACATTTTCTGAAAGTTTAGAAAATGTTTCTGCCAATAATTTAACCAATTATACTGTAAATAATGGAATTGGAAACCCTGCAACCATCAGCTTAAACCAAAACATTGTTGATTTATCATTCACGCAAAATTTTACAATAGGACAACTTAATACTCTAAATTTAAGTAATTTATCCGACTTAGAAGGAAATATTTTAAATACTTTCGACACAACATTTACATACTTTATTATAAATGAAAACGACATTGTTATAAACGAAATTATGGCAGACCCGTCGCCTCAAATTGGACTTCCTGCATACGAATTCATTGAAATTTACAACACAACACCATATAATTTAAATTTAACCGGATGGAAAATACAAATTGGTGGCACTGTTAAAGACTTAACTAACTTTACATTAACCCCAAATGGTTTTGCTATAATTTGCGATGATAATGTTCAAACAGATTTTTCGACTTATGGAAACATTACAACAGTTACATCGCTAAGTTTATTAAACGCCGGAGAAACAATAATTTTACTTAACGAAAACAACGACACTATAAATACTGTTAGTTACACCGACCAATGGTACAACGATATTACAAAAGCTGATGGTGGCTGGACTTTAGAAAAAATAGACCCTTTAAATAATTGCTCCGGCTCACTAAATTGGACTGCAAGCATAAACGCAATAGGAGGAACTCCAAATAACACAAATTCAGTATTTGCAAACAACACAGACATCATAAAACCAATTGTTACAAATTCTATTTTGGGAAGTGTAAACTCAATAAACATTCACTTTAGTGAGGAAATTGACAACTATTCAATTATAAATACTTCAAATTATTCGCTTTCAACCAATAATATTTTAAACATAAGCCAAACAAACAACAATAATATTGAAATAACACTAAGTACAAATCTAACTAACGGCGACAATATATCACTAAACATAAACAACTTAACCGATTACTGCGGAAATATTATTAACGACACAACTTTAAACTTTACTTACTACAAAGCTCAACAGTTTGATGTTGTTATAAACGAAATTATGGCAGATGCAACACCCTCAGTATATTTGCCAGAAGCTGAATATATTGAACTTTTTAACCGCACCAATTACAATATTTCTATGCATAATTGGACATTAAAATACGGCAACTATTCAACCACAATTCCCGATATAAATATTAAACCCGACAGTTTTGTTATTATTTGCAACGAAGCATCTACAGCTCTTTTCTCTAATTACACCAACGTTTACGGGGTTCCAAGCATAAACTTAAGTGCAACAGGAATGTCGTTAGTTTTACAAGACGAAGCCTCAAAACCCATACATACAGTTAATTACGATATAACTTGGTACAAAAACACAAATAAAGACGATGGAGGTTGGTCTTTAGAACAAATAGACCCGAATAACCCTTGTGGCGATTACGATAACTGGGAAACATCTACATCAAACAACGGAGGAACTCCAACAAAAATAAACTCCGTATTTAATGTAAATATCGACAACACTTCTCCTGAATTGGTTTCTGCATACATTTCCGACACAAATAAAATAATTATACAACTATCTGAAAGTGTACTTATTGACTCCATATTGCCAAATATTTTTTCAGTAAATAACAATATTGGAGTTGCTATAAATGTTAATTCTCAATCATCAGACAATTCAATAATCCAATTAGTTTTTAACAATAACTTTTTAGAAAACACAACATACACCCTTAGCCTCTTAGCAACATTTACCGATTGTATTGGAAACGTTATAAATGAAGAAAAAACCATAAAATTTGGCTATCCTATAAGACCTGCAAAAAACGATATAATAATTAACGAAATACTTTTTAACCCCATTGACGATGGCGTAGATTATGTTGAAATTTACAATTTAAGCCCAAACATTATAGACTTATCGGAATTAAAAATTGCTACAAAAACCGATGGCGTTTTAGACAACTTAAAAATTGTTTCAACCACACCTATTTTAATATTTCCACAAGAATATTTCGTAATAAGCACATCTTCAAGAATTGTAAAATTGCAATACACAACAAAAACAAAATACAATTTTGTTGATATAGAAACACTTCCAACATACTCAAACGATTCAGGAACTATTATAATTACCGACAAAGCCGATATTATTTTAGATGAACTCGAATATTCTGAAAATATGCAATTTCCAACCTTAGTTAGCTTCGAAGGAGTTAGCTTAGAAAGAATAAACCCAAAAACAAGCACATATTTAACAAGCAATTGGCACTCTGCAGCAGAATCCGTAGGATACGGAACTCCCGGATACCAAAACTCGCAGTACAATCCAGAATCTAACGGAATAGGATCGTTTTCTTTAGAAAAAGATGTGTTTTCTCCAGATAACGATGGCTTCGACGATATTTTAATTGTAAACTATAATTTAGAAAAATCGGGATACACCGGAAACATTTACATTTTCGATGCTAATGGCAGATTAATTAAACAATTACTAAAAAATGAATTGCTTGCCATTTCTGGCTCATTTAATTGGGACGGCATTGATGATTATAATCAGAAAGTTAAAATTGGCGTTTACATTCTTGTTTTTGAAGTCTTCGATTTAGAAGGAACATTGAAAAAAACTAAATTACCGTTTGTTGTTGCCGGAAAAATTTAAAAATTATGTTAGAATTAATTGACGAAACAATTATAAAAGTTCGTTTTAGCGAAGTAGATTCTGTAGGTTTTGTTTGGCACGGCAACTACGTAAAATACTTAGAAGATGGTAGAGAATCGTGGGGTGAAAAATTCGGCTTTTCATACATGGACATGTACAAAAATAATTTTGTTTCTCCAATTGTAAAAATAGATATAGACTACAAATCACCACTAAAACACGACGATACAGCCAAAATAATTACAAAATATATTTATTCTAAAGCTGCTAAATTAGAATTTAGCTATACTATAATAAACGAAAAAACACATAAAATTGTAGCACAAGCAACCAGCACACAAGTTTTCATAGATTTATCGGAAAACCTTTTTTTAACAGACCCCGAGTTTGTTGAAAACTGGAAAAAAAAATACTACCTATAATTATTACTTTTAAAATAAATGGCATTTAATTACAAAAATACTAGCCTCATTTATTTAGTAATTAGTTTTATAATATTACTTTTTGCAATATCAAAAAACTCAAATTCTTATTTAATAATTACAGTAGCAATAATAGCATCTGCTTTATATTTAACCGCCCTATTTTTTGGTTCATACTTAATTCAATTAAATTTCCACACAAAATCAATAAACAGAGGAAACAAAAACACTAAAAAAATATCAATTACTTTTGATGATGGACCAAACCCAAATATAACATCAAAACTTATTGAAACACTTGAAAAACATCACATTAAAGCCACATTTTTTTTAATAGGCGAAAAAATAGAACAAAACCCTGAAATAGTAAAACTTATATTTGAAAAAGGGCATACTATTGGTAACCACAGCTTTACCCACTCAAACTTATTCGATTTAAAAACAGCAAAAAAAATGTTTTACGAAATTGAAAAAACCAATGAAATTATATTTAAAATCTTAGGCTTAAAAATAAAACTTTTTCGACCTCCATTCGGCATTACAAACCCAATGTTAGCAAAAGCACTAAAAAACAGCAAAATGCAATCAATTGGTTGGAGTTTACGCTCTTTAGACACAATTAGAACAGTCGAAAAAACCATAAAAAATATAAAATCAAAATTAAAAAATGGAGATATTATACTTTTTCACGACAATAACCCTAAAATTATTGAAATTATTGATGAATTAATTCTATTTACACAAAAAAACGGCATTGAAATTGTCGGCATTGAAAACCTTTTAAACATAGAACCTTATGAAAATATTTAAATTAATTTTGATTATTTATGTTTTCTCTATAAACACCATTTTCAGTCAAAATAAAACATTTATAAAAGTTGCCAATTTAGAAGCTTTAAAATCAAAAATCACAACTTTTGCACAAAAAACAAACTCAATAAATAGCGATTTTATTCAAGAAAAACATTTAGAAATATTAGACGAGCCACTAATAAGCAAAGGTAAATTTTACTACAAAAAAGAAAATAACATTCGTTGGGAATATACCGAACCACTTAAATATATAATTGCTATTCACGACAATAAATTTACTATAAAAGACGAAACCAAAATAAGTTCTTACGACATAAAATCGAACAAAATGTTTAAAGAAATTAACAACATGATAATATCTTCAATGAAAGGCGAAATAATTAATAATAAAGATTTTAGTTCATCTTTTTTTGAAAATAACACATTCTATTTAGCCGAAATGACACCTTTAAAAAAAGAAATGAAAGATTTTTTACAGACAATAAAAATTTATTTCGACAAAACCGATTTTTCAGTTTCAAAAGTTATAATGACCGAAAACAAAACCGACTATACAAAAATTACATTTTCTGATAAAAAAATTAACGCACTTATTAACGATAATATTTTTATTTTGAAAAAATAATAGAGCAAAAAACCAAATAAAACATAAAACCAAAAAAAGTTTTTCTATTCTAAAGAAATTTATTACTTTTATTGCGGAAAAAATTGCTTAACCTTAAAATATTTCAACACTAATGAGAAATATCATATTAATAAGTTTATCACTACTTTTGAGCATAGTAACAAATGCACAAAAAAAAGAATTACAAAGTGCAGAAGAATCTTTTGGATTTGAAATGTACGCAGAAGCTACAGATTGGTACAAAAAAGCTTATACAAAATGCACCAATAATGCAAAAAAAGCCGAAATTGTATACAAAATAGCCGTTTGCTACATGGAAATGAGCCAACCTAAAGAAGCAGAACTTTGGTTTAAAAAAACAATTATGGTTAAATACCCCGACCCTCTTGCTGTTTTATACTACGCCGATACAAAAAAAATGAACGGAAAATTTGAAGACGCAATTGCCGAATATAAAAAATATCAAAAATTAGTTCCTAACGACAGTCGTGGGAAAATTGGCGTTCAGTCTTGCGAATTAGCATCAAAATGGATTGAAAAACCTACCAGATATGCCGTAGAAAATATGCCATTAATGAACTCTCCCGAAAGTGATTTTAGTCCATTTTTTGGCAAAAAAGATTTTAGCGTAGTGCTTTTCTCTTCCAACCGACCTAGCACAGAAGGTGCTGACAATAACAAAGTTACCGGCAAAGGATTTTATGATTTATACGAAACATCAAAAGATAGAAAAGAAAAATGGGCAGCCCCAAAATCTATTGGAGCACCTATAAACACTACAAACGACGAAGGAGCATCGTCTTTAAATTTAAAAGGAAGTAGCTTATATTTTACAAGATGTAGGGTAGAAAAAAACCAAAACTTAGGCTGTGCAATTTACAAAACCGCTAAAAAAGGACAAGGCTACGGAGACCCCGAACTTATACCAATACCTAATTCAGGTGACTCTAGCTGGATTGCTCACCCATCTGTTGTTGGCGACGAAACTGTTATATATTTTGCAGCAAACCTTCCCGGAGGATATGGTGGTGCAGATATATGGAAAATGACAAAAGACAAAAAAAATGGACCATGGGGCGAACCTGTTAATATGGGTGCCGACATAAACACTCCCGGAAACGAAATGTTCCCTTACATTAGAGACAATGGAGAACTATATTTCTCATCTAATTACCACGCTGGAATGGGCGGATTAGACATATTCAAAGCTGTTTCAGACGGAAAAACCTCCAAATGGAAAGTCTCAAATCTTAAATACCCCATAAATTCAAACGCCGACGACTTTGGTATTGTTTTTAAAGGAAATAAAGAACAAGGTTATTTATCATCTTCTCGTAGTGGTGGAAAAGGCGATGACGATATATACGAATTTACATTACCCCCTTTACAATTCACAATTTCGGGTATTGTGATAAACGAAAAAACCAAACAACCAGTTGTTGGTGCAAAAGTAACACTTAAAGGTAGCGACTCAACTTCAGTTGAAATGATTTCTGAAGCCGACGGTTCTTATAATTTTAAACTTGCACCTGCTACCGACTATCAAATTTTTACCGAAAAACCCGAATACTTCAAAGGTAAAGGTGGTGAATCTACAAAAGGTATTGAAGAAAATAAAGATTTTAAACAAGACATTATAATGAAACCTTTTATGAAGGTTATAAAAATGGAAAACGTTTTCTATGTATATGCTAAACCTGATTTAAAACCAGAATCTTTTGCATCATTAGACAAATTAGTTGAAATTTTAACCGATAATGCTAACATTACAATTGAATTATCAGCAAATACCGACTTTAGAGGAACAACAGAAATGAACAACGAACTTTCTCAAAAACGTGCCGAAACAGTAGTTAATTACCTTATAAACAAAGGAATAGCCGCCGACAGACTTACAGCAAAAGGCTATGGAGAACAAAAACCTGCAAAAGTTGAAAAAGAAGATACCGAAAAATACGAATTCTTACCTGAAGGCACAATTCTTACCGAAAATTTCATTAAACAACTTGTAACCGTAGAAGAACAAGAAGTAGCACACCAAATGAACAGAAGAACAGAATTTACAATTCTTAGAACCGATTACATTGCTAAACCAAAAGTAAACGAACCAGGCTCTGGCAAAAGCGGAGAAATAATTGAGGAAAAACTAGACGAATAGCATAAAATACAATCAATACAAAAAAACGTTCCATTACACGGAGCGTTTTTTTGTATTAAACACACTTTATTCAAATGAATAACAATTTAAGATATAACCAACGAGGTGTTTCTGCGTCAAAAGAAGATGTACACAATGCTATTAAAAATATTGATAAAGGCATATTTCCTAATGCTTTCTGTAAAATAATTCCAGACATACTTGGAAACGACAGCGAATACTGCAATATTATGCATGCCGATGGTGCCGGAACTAAATCGTCTTTAGCATACATTTACTGGAAAGAAACAAGCGACATTTCCGTTTGGAAAGGAATTGCCCAAGATGCACTTATAATGAATATAGACGACTTAATTTGTGTTGGTGCAACAGACAATATACTAGTTTCTTCAACAATTGGACGAAACAAAAACTTAATTCCTGCCGAAATAATATCCGAAATTATAAATGGAACCGAACAAATTCTTACCGAACTTCGCGAATTAGGAATAACAATCTATTCAACCGGCGGAGAAACTGCCGATGTTGGAGATCTTGTACGAACTATTATTGTTGATAGCACAGTTACCGCAAGAATGAAACGTAGCGATGTTATAACTAACGATAAAATTACAGACGGCGACGTTATTGTTGGATTATCATCTTACGGTACAGCAACATACGAAAAAGAATACAATGCAGGAATGGGTAGTAACGGTTTAACATCTGCCCGACACGATGTTTTCGCAAAATACTTAGCAACAAAATACCCTGAAAGCTTCGATAATTCAATAAATAACAATTTAGTTTATTCTGGAAATTATAATCTTACCGATAAAATAGAAAATATAGACCTAACAGCCGGAAAACTTGTACTTTCACCAACAAGAACTTACGCACCGGTAATTAAACAAATTTTAACAAAACACAGAAACAATATTCACGGAATGATTCACTGCTCCGGTGGAGCTCAAACAAAAGTATTAAACTTCATAAATAATTTACATATTATTAAAGACAATATGTTCGAAGTCCCTCCATTATTTAAAATAATACAAGAACAATCAAAAACACCTTGGGAAGAAATGTACAAAGTTTTTAATATGGGACATCGATTCGAGATTTATTTACCAGAAGAATTTGCTCAAAACATTATAGAAATCTCAAAAACTTTTAACATCGAAGCAAAAATAATTGGCAAATGTTTAAAAAATGACAATAAAAAATTAACAATTAAAAGCACATACGGCGAATTTGTATATTAACTATTTCGTCAAAACAATATAACTATTATTAAAACACATATTATAAATAACCACAATGGCAAACTTAATATCAGACCGATTAGAAATTGTAAAAATTAGATTCGAAGAAGTTGCAGAACTTATTACAGACCCCGATGTAATTAATGATATGAAACGATTTGTAAAACTAAACAAAGAATACAAATCGCTACAACCATTAATAAACAAATACAAAGAATACAAAGAAATAATTAGCAATATTGCCAATGCAAAACAAATTCTTAACGAAGAATCTGACGAAGAAATGCGAGAAATGGCAAAAATGGAGATAGATGAATTAAGCGGAAAAGTAGAACCAATGGAAGAAGAAATAAAAGTTCTTTTACTTCCCGCTGACCCTGAAGACGACAAAAACGCAATATTAGAAATACGAGCAGGAACAGGTGGCGACGAAGCCAGTATTTTTGCAGGCGACTTATACAGAATGTACTCAAAATATTGCGAAACTAAAGGTTGGAAAATATCAATATCTCGATTTACTGAAGGAACATCAGGCGGATACAAAGAAATTGTTCTAGAAGTTAAAGGAAACGGCGTTTACGGAATACTAAAATACGAATCTGGAGTTCATAGAGTACAAAGAGTACCTCAAACAGAAACACAAGGTAGAGTTCACACATCGGCAGCTTCAATTGCAGTTTTACCAGAAGCCGAAGAATTTGATATTGACGTAAACCCTTCAGACATTAGAAAAGATACCTATTGCTCGTCGGGACCCGGCGGACAATCTGTAAACACAACATATTCGGCTGTTCGACTAACACACATGCCATCTGGAATAGTTGTTACTTGCCAAGACCAAAAATCGCAATTAAAAAATTTAGACAAAGCTATGATTGAATTACGTTCAAGAATTTATGCCGTTGAACATCAAAAATATTTAGATGCAATTTCCGCAAAACGTAAAACAATGGTATCTACAGGCGACCGATCGGCTAAAATAAGAACCTACAACTGGCCTCAAGGTAGAGTTACAGACCATAGAATAAACCTAACACTTTACAACCTAAACTCAATTATTGATGGCAACATTCAAGAAATAATTGACAAACTGCAAATGGCAGAAAATTTTGAAAGACTTAAAGAAAGTGGTATGATTTAATATTTTTTCAAACTAAACAACACCTTTTTATAAAATTAAAAAATTCCCAAAAAATATTAAAAAAAACTATGCTTATTTATTTAATAGGAGCACCTGGTAGCGGAAAAACAACTTATGGGAAAAAATTAGCCAGTAAATTAAACTTTAATTTTATAGACATCGATAATTTTATAGAAAAAAATGAAAATTGCAGTATATCTGATATTTTTAAATACGAAGGCGAAAATTATTTCCGAATCGCCGAAAATAAATATTTATTGGAAATTTCTAAAATAACCGAAAATACAGTTATTTCTACAGGAGGTGGCACTCCTTGCTTCTTCAACAATATTGAAATTATAAATAACTCCGGCATTTCATTCTATTTAAAAACAGAAATAGAATCACTAACAAAACGGCTCGAAAATTCAAAAAAAACTCGTCCTTTAATTAATACAAATATTAATCAGTACATTAAAAAAATAATCGATGACCGAGAAAAATACTATATACAAGCAACCCACACAATTACCCTCGAAAACAACCTAATTAACAGCATTATAAACATAATCAAACCAACTTAAAACACATATATTAATACAAATAAATATCTACATAACAATAAAATAAGCACAAAATTTTTATTTCTCATAAAATAAAATTACCTTTGCAATCGAAAAGAAAAGTGTAGGGGGCATAAGTCCCCTATTTTATTACTTATGATTGACAAAATAAAAATAGAACAGCTTGTTAATGAGGTTATTACTGATGATTTTTTCATCGTTGAAATAAAAATTTCCGCATCAAACAAAATAAATGTTTACATCGATAGCATTGAAGGAGCATCTATTGAAGATTGTATAAAAATAAGCAGAAACATAGAAAATAATTTAGATAGAGAAACTGAAGACTTTGAATTAGAAGTTTCAACCCCAGGTTTAGACGGAAACTTTAAAGTACCTCAACAATACATAAAAAACATAGGAAAAACAGTAGAAACTCTATTTAAAAACGGTTTAAAAATAAAAGGGCAATTAACATCATACAAAAACAACGAAATTGAATTGCTTGAAAACAAAATGATTAAACCTGAAAATAAAAAAAAGAAAGAAAAAGTAGAAATAACACATCGAATAAATTTATCCGATATTATTTCAACGAAAATTGTAATAAGTTTTAAATAACAGAAAAATGAATAATTTAAATTTGTTTGATACATTTTCGGAGTTTAAAGAACTCAAGAATATTGACAGAAAAACAATGATGCGTATTCTTGAAGACGCATTTAGAAGCATTTTAATTAAACAATTCGAAACCGATGAAAACTTCGACGTCATTATAAATATTGATAAAGGCGATTTTGAAATTTGGCGAAACCGAACTATTGTTGAAGATTCTGAAATAACAAACCCAAATCTAGAAATAACATTATCTGAAGCACAAAAAACCGACGAAGATAACGAGGTTGGCGATGAATTTACCGACGAAGTAAAATTCTCGTCTTTTGGCAGACGTGCAATACTAAGCCTTAGACAGAATTTAGCATCAAAAATAATGGACCTTGAAAAAGGAAACGTTTTCACAAAATACAAAGACCGAATTGGCGATATTATTACAGGAGAAGTTTACCAAGTTTGGAAAAAAGAAATACTAATTTTAGACGAAGAAAACAACGAACTTATATTACCAAAAACAGAACAAATATCTACCGATTACTTTAGAAAAGGCGACTCTATTAGAGCCGTAGTTTCTAAAGTTGATATGCGAAACAACAGTCCTGTAATTACACTTTCTAGAACATCTCCAGTATTTTTAGAGCGACTATTTGAACTTGATGTGCCTGAAATATTTGACGGACTTATAACAATTAAAAACATTGTGAGAGTTCCGGGCGAAAGAGCTAAAGTTGCCGTAGAATCTTACGACGACAGAGTTGACCCTGTTGGTGCTTGCGTTGGAATGAAAGGCTCTAGAATTCACGGAATTGTTCGTGAACTTAGAAACGAAAATATAGATGTTATAAACTTCTCAAACAACATTCAACTATATATTCAAAGAGCTCTTAGCCCAGCTAAAATATCATCAATAAAAATACACGAAGACACAAAACAAGCCGACGTTTTTCTTGAACCAGACCAAGTTTCAATGGCTATAGGAAAAGGCGGACTAAACATAAAACTAGCTGGCGAACTCACAGGATATAAAATTGAAGCATACAGAAACGTGAAAGACGACGAAGAAGACGACGTTAACCTAGACGAATTTGCCGACGAAATTGACGGGTGGATAATAGACGCTTTAAAAGCTATTGGCTGCGATACTGCTAAAAGCGTGCTACAATTATCGCCTGCAGAACTAGAAAAAAGAACTGATTTAGAAGTCGAAACTATTGAATATTTAATCAAAATCTTTAAAGAAGAATTTGAAGAATAAAACACGTATTTTTATATTTTTTTTATTAATTGTAATAATTACTTATGGCCAATAAAGGTATAAGATTAATTCAAGCGGCAAAAGAGTTTAATGTCGGAATTTCTACTATTGTTGATTTACTTAACGATAAAGGACATGTTGTAGAATCTACACCAAACACGAAACTATTGCCCGAAATGTACGACATTCTTTTAAAAGAATATCAAAAAGATAAAGATTTGAAAAAGGAATCTAACGAAATTACCATTGGTATTGGCAAAAACAAAACCGAAAATCTCGAAAATCCTAAACAAATCATCGAATCTAACGACGATATTGCTGAAGAAAAGGAAATTACAATAAAATCTAACACAACCTCAAAAACGGAAGAAATAACTAAAATTGTGGTTGCAAAATCTGGAGGTCCAAAAATTATTGGAAAAATAGATATTAGCAAGCCAGAAAAAGTTACTCCTACACAAGAAAAACCTAAAGAACCAGAAAAAATAATTGTTCAAGAGAAACCTACTATTGAATATAAAAAACCTGAGCAAGAACCAATAAAAACAACTCAAAAAGATGATGACATAAAAGTTGTTGGCAAAATCAATTTAGCCGAAATAAACCAAAAAACTCGCCCAGATAAAAAACCAAAAGGCGAAATAAAAAAAGAGAACATTCGCAAAAAAGAACAAGAAAAAAACCATACAGAAATTAAAAAAGAACAACCAGAAAAAATACCACAAACTATTGAAGAAACAACAATAGAACAAACACAAACAATTACTGATAAACCAACTGATAGTAATTTTATTAATACAAAATTTGAAAAACTATCTGGACCAGTAGTTTTAGGAAAAATAGTACTACCAACAATTCCAGAAAAAAAAGACATAAAAAAACCTTTCGATTTCAATAAAAAGAAAAAACGAAAAAGAGTTAAAAAAATAGATACCGAAAAAGTTGCAGCACAACCTAATACAAACAATACATCAACAAAACAAAATACAAATTCACAAAACAAACCAACCACAGAAAATAAAGACCGACGACCTTTCGTTAAACGTGCCGACGGTACAAACAAACCTCCTTTTCAACAAAATGCACAAGGCGGTAAAAAATTTACACCTAAGCCAGAAGTAAAAGAAGTTGACGTTCAAAAGCAAATAAAAGACACTTTAGCCCGTTTACAAAGCAAAGGAAAATCGAAATCTGTTATTCATAGAAAAGAAAAACGTTCTGCCGACAAACAAAGATCAATGCAAAACGCAGAAATGGAAGAACTTGAAAAAGCAATTCTTAAAATTACAGAATTCGTTTCTGTAAGCGAATTGGCTTCTATGATGAACGTTTCTGCAAGCGAAGTTATTACAACTTGTATGAACTTAGGTCTTTTTGTATCAATAAATCAACGCCTCGATGCCGAAACAATTACACTAGTTGCCGACGAATTTCACTACGAAGTAGAATTTATTTCAATTGAAGTGCAAGAAGCAATTAAAGATGAAGAAGATAACATTGACGACTTAGTAAAACGCCCTCCAATAGTAACTGTTATGGGGCACGTTGACCACGGAAAAACTAAACTGCTTGACTTTATTCGTAGCACAAATGTTATTTCGGGAGAAGCAGGTGGTATAACTCAGCATATTGGAGCATACAGCGTTAAATTAAAAAATGGCGAAATTGTAACTTTTCTTGATACTCCCGGACACGAAGCTTTTACTGCAATGCGTGCCAGAGGTACTCAAATTACCGATATAGCAATTATTGTAATTGCTGCCGACGATGGTATAAAAACTCAAACAATAGAAGCCATAAATCACGCACAAGCAGCTAACGTTCAAATAATTTTTGCAATAAATAAAATTGACAAACCAAATGCTAATCCTGAAAAAGTTAAAGAAGAATTAGCCAGCAGAAACTTCTTAGTTGAAGATTGGGGTGGAAAATATCAATCGCAAGACATTTCAGCAAAAAGTGGATTAAACATTGAAGAACTCCTAGAAAAAGTAGTATTAGAATCCGAAGTTTTAGAATTAAAAGCTAATCCTAATAAAAAAGCAATAGGAACAGTAATTGAATCTTCTCTCGACAAAGGACGTGGCTACTTAGCTACAATTCTTATTCAAGCAGGAACTCTAAAAATTGGCGACGTTCTTATTGCCGGAACAAACTTTGGTCATATAAAGGCTATGTTTAACGAACGTGGCGAAAAAATAAAAGAAGCCGGACCTTCAATTCCTGTTGTAATACTTGGTTTAAACGGAGCCCCTCAAGCTGGCGACAAATTTAATGTTATGGCTACCGACTCCGAAGCAAGAGAAATTGCAAATAAACGACTTAAATTGCAACGCGAACAAAATTTACGCTCGCAAAAACATATTACACTCGACGAAATTGGACGCCGTATTGCTATTGGAAACTTCCAAGAACTTAACGTTATTATTAAAGGCGATGTTGACGGCTCTATCGAAGCTCTTACAGATGCCCTACAAAATCTTTCTACTTCAGAAATTCAAGTAAATGTTATTCACAAAGCTGTAGGTCAAATTTCCGAATCTGATGTTCTTTTAGCTACCGCATCTGATGCTGTAATTATTGGATTCCAAGTTCGTCCTTCGGTAAATGCACGTCGTTTAGCTGAAAAAGAAGAGGTTGAAATACGCTTATACTCTATTATTTACGATGCTATTAACGAATTGAGAGATGCTATGGAAGGTATGCTTTCTCCTGAAATTAAAGAAACAATTATTGCCAACCTTGAAGTATTAAATACCTTCAAAATCACGAAAGTTGGTACTATTGCTGGTTGTATGGTTCGTGAAGGCAAAATTAAACAAGGCTCTAAAATTAGACTTATTAGAGATGGTATTGTAAAATATTCTGGTCAACTAGGTGCTCTAAAACGTTTTAAAGACGATGCTAAAGAAGTTGTATCTGGCTTAGAATGTGGTGTTAGTATTAAAAACTTTAACGACATTCTTGTTGGTGATGTTATTGAAGCCTACTTCGAAACAGAACACCAAAGAAAATTATAAAACATATTTTATTTCATGAAACCCAAATCTTTTCACTAAGGTTTGGGTTTCTATTTTTATAGTACCTTCTGGTTCTGTACCAATAATTCTACCCTCAAATTCTAATCCTCTAATATCAGTAAATTTTGATATTTCGTTTAATCTAAATAACTTACTGTTAAATTCTTTATCTATAATATTAAAAGGCATTTCCGACTCAAAATTATTTTTAATAATTGAAAAAATATCGGTTAAAACATCTTCCAAAATAAATTCTTTGCCACATATATTGGCTAACGAAACAGCATTACTTAATTCTTCGCCAAAATTTTTCTGATTTATATTTAACCCAACTCCTATTATCGATTTGGTAATAATTTCGCCCTGAATTGTGTTTTCTATAAGTATTCCGCCTATTTTCTTATTTTCTATATACAAATCATTGGGCCATTTTATTTTAACTTTATTGGTATAGTTTTTTAAATAGCTATAAACACTTAATGCTACTATTTTTGATATGTAAAATTGCTTATTTGCTTTAATTTTAGGCTCAATAAACAAACTAAAAGTTAAATTTTTATATGGCTCTGAAATCCAAATATTATTATGCTGTCCTTTGCCATTTGTTTGTGTTCGAGCCGAAATAATTGTTCCACTTTCTATTTTTGTATTGCCAACTAATTTTTTCAAATATTCATTTGTTGAAGTAGTTGAATCTATCCAAATAATATTTTTTTCAATACTAATCATAAAATGCCTAAAAT
>DYMG01000034.1 GCA_020721655.1 Paludibacter propionicigenes
TATATAGATAGAATTAAATTCTTTCACACATTAGTCAAAAAAATATAAAAAATATTTAAAAAGTAATATTTTTCCACTATTTTTATTGAAATTAAACAGAAAATATAATGGCAGAATTATTAAAAAAAGATTATGTAACAGTTTCTTTTGAGGAAGAAATAAAGGCTCTTTATGTTATGTGGAGCGGTTTTGGTTATACATCAGAACAATACAAAGAAGTTTGGGAAATTTGTATAGCTTACGGAGAAAATAACAAGGTAGATTATTTTTTATCTGACATTACAAACCAGAAAGTTGTTAATCCAGATGATAGAAAATGGTTTGAAGAAGTTGCTTTTCCAAGAGCGGTTAAAACAGGACTTAAAAAAGGAGCAACAATTGTTGGTGCAAACCCATTTACAAGGTTTTACATTAATAATATAATGAAAAAAATTGGAGGCACAAGCCTTCCTTTTAAAGCATTTAAAAATAAAGAAGAAGCTTTTAAATGGTTTGTTAGCTAAACAAAAAAATATAAAAAAACTCACAAATATTTTGTGAGTTTTTTTATTTCAAGTAACGCTAATTGTATTTTATAAATACAATTGAGGCATAAGTTTTTATTTCTTACGCATAAATATTTGAATAGGAACTCCAGTAAAGTTGTACTCGTCGCGGATTTTGTTTTCTAAATATCTTTTGTAAGCTGTAGTTATATATTGAGGCATATTGCAATAAAAAGCAAAATTAGGAGTGTGAGTTGGTAGTTGAGTTACATATTTTATTTTCACAAACTTGCCTTTTACCGATGGTGGCTGATAATTATCTATAACTTGAAGCATATATTCGTTAAGTTTTGAAGTAGGTATTCTTTTAACTCTATTTTCATAAACTTCAGTAGCGGTTTCTAAAACTTTATGAATACGTTGCTTTGTAATTGCTGAGGTAAAAATAATTGGAACATCGTTAAATGGGGCTAATTTATTTCTTACATTTTCTTCATATTCTTTTGATGTATTAGTCTCTTTTTCAATTAAATCCCACTTGTTAATTATAATAACAACACCTTTTTTGTTTTTTTCAATTAAAGAAAAAATGTTCAAATCTTGAGCCTCCATACCTCTAGTTGCATCAATCATAAGTAAACAAACATCGGCTTCTTCTATAGTTTTAACAGCCCTCATAACAGAATAAAATTCAATATCTTCGCTAACTTTTGTTTTTTTTCTAAGCCCGGCTGTGTCAATAATTAAGAAGTCTTGACCAAATTTTTTATACCTAGTATGTATAGAATCCCGTGTGGTTCCAGCAACTTCGGTAACAATATTTCTTTCTTCTCCTATTAGAGCGTTTATTAATGACGATTTTCCGGCATTTGGACGACCAACAATTGCATATTTGGGAATACCTAAATCGGTTTCTATAGTTTTAGTTTTAAATTTTTTCACTACTTCATCTAGTAAATCACCAGTTCCAGAACCGTTTGTTGATGAAATGCTGTAAATTTCGCCCAACCCTAAAGAAAAAAATTCGTAAGTATCATCAATTTGCGATGAATTATCGACCTTGTTAACTACCAGTAAAACAGGCTTATCTGTTCTCATTAGCATTTTACTTATCGATTTGTCTATTTCTGTTATTCCAGATTTTACATCAACTAAAAATAAAATAACATCAGACTCTTCAATAGCTAAAACAACTTGTTTGTTGATTTCTGTTTCAAATACATCGTCAGAATTTGTAACATAGCCACCAGTATCAATAACCGAAAAATCGAAACCATTCCAAGTAGATTTCCCATAATGCCTATCGCGAGTAACACCGCTTGTTTCGTCTGTTATAGCTTGTCTTTTGCCAACTAATCTGTTAAAAAGTGTCGATTTTCCAACATTTGGTCTGCCTACAATTGCAATAATATTACTCATTTGTGATTGTTTTTTTTGAATTTGCAAAGTTACAAATTATCAATCAATTATTTGCAAGTGTTATAAACTTTACATAAAACTTTATTTTCTTATTTAGTTTATTTGTTGTTATTATACAAGATTTTTAATAAAAATTATACTTTTGCGATTTAATATGTTAAATGATTCAAATTATAGATATAAATAATTTTGACGTAGGAAACTTAGTAATTACTGTTGGAACTTTTGATGGCTTGCACAAAGGTCATAAATCAATAATTAATGCTTTAAAAGCTAAAGCAAAAACACTTAACTCAAAATCGGTTGTTTTTACATTTTGGCCACACCCAAGGTTTGTTTTGGGTAAAACCGATAATTTAGAATTGCTTAATACAATTCAAGAAAAAGCCCAATTACTTAACGAATTAGGCGTAGATTATTTATTAACAGTAAATTTCACAAAAGAATTTTCCGAGCAAACATCTCACGAGTTTGTGAAAAATGTTTTAGTTAATAAATTAAAAATTAAGCATTTAGTATTGGGTTACGACCATCATTTTGGGAAAAATAGAGAAGGTAGTTTTGAAAAACTTGCCGAATGTGCAAAAGAATTTAACTTTACAATAGAACAAGTTTTGGCTTTTAATAATTGTGGCGAAAATATTAGCTCAACAAAAATTAGAAATGCTTTAAAAATTGGCGATATTGAGAAAGCAAACTTATTTTTGGGTTATAATTATTTTTTATCAGGAAAAGTTGTTGTAGGACAGGCTTTGGGGCGTAAAATTGGGTTTCCAACAGCAAATTTAGAGCTTGAAAACTATAAACTTATTCCCTCTGTTGGGGTTTATGCGGTTAATATTTTTCATAACAACATAAAATATTTGGGAATGTTAAATATTGGCTACAAACCAACTATAAATTCCGAAAATAAATTAAGCATAGAGGCAAATATTTTTAACTTCAATAAAACAATTTACGGCGAAATTGTTAAAATTGAATTTCTTAAAAAAATAAGAGATGAAATAAAATTTAATAATATTAAAGAGCTTGAAAATAAGCTTGTTGATGATAAAAATATTATTTCGAATTTAAAATTTTAATAGAAAAAGTATTTTATTTAAAATTAAAATTATACTTTAGCACAGATTTTTGGTAAAGGGAATACTGTTAAAATCAGTAGCTGTCCCCGCAGCCGTAATCTCGACTCTGCTTGCAGAGTAGTATGCTTTTATACCTCGCCACTGCCATTTTTTGGTGGGAAGGCTAATAAAAGTCGAGAAAGCCGGAAGACCTCCCAATAAATCAAATTTATCGCAGCTTTCGGGTGAAAAGGCTTAGAGAATTTTTTTAGTTCTCCATACTTTATTTCCGGTTTGCACACGATTATTAATTGTTATTAATTTTTGTATGTTTAACTATGTTACTATTAGTTTAGTAACGCAAATTTTTTAAAATGAATAAAAGAACATTTTTTGTGAGTTTGCTATTTTTAGCAACAATTTTTAGTGTAAAATCTCAAATAGATTTTGAGGGAATGTTACATAACTATCAGAATGGTGAGCGTTTAAATGGTAGTTTTGAAAGTGGAAACTATAAGTTTGTTAATTATTACAACGAAAGTTGGGGTAGTTGGTCGGGCTTTTCGTATTCAAAAATGACCGATGTTACAACAGCCGGATATACAAACCAATTTAGTGCAATTACAGGAACCGGAGTTAGTGGAAGCGAAAAATATTTAGTTGCAAATGTATCAAATTATAATCAAGGCACTTATGTTAAACTTGAAACACCATCAATCTTAAACGGGTTTTATGTAACAAATAGCACTTATTCATATTTAAGTATGCTAAATGGCGATAGTTATGGGAAACAATTTGGCTCGTTAACCAGCGCCAGTGGCGAAATTGACGGAACTAATGGCGAAGATTGGTTTTTACTAACAATAAAAGGCTTTAACTCAGGTGCTTTTACCGATTCTGTAAATTTTTATCTTGCCGATTTCCGATTTTCTGATAATAATTTAGATTATATAATTAATTCTTGGACTTTCGTAGATTTAACTCAGTTGTCTAACGTAGATAGCCTTATTTTTATATTATCATCGTCAGATAATGGTAATTATGGAATGAATACTCCTGCATATTTTTGTGTTGATGATATTATTGATGCAAGTAATACAACAACAAATTTTGAAGAATTCGATTTCGATTTTAACAATGGTGCCGATTTAGCTGGCGGTTTTGTTAATGGAGAGGCATATTTTTATAATTATTATAATGCAGATTGGGATTATTGGAATGGATTTTCATACTCAAGAAAAACCGATGTAATTACAGCAGGATATACCAATCAGTATAGTGCAATTACCGGAGAAGGCTACAATCAATCAGAAACTTATGCTGTTTCTTATGGTGTTTCTTCAATTAAATTTGATAATTTGTACACTGTAAATAACATAAATGTAACAAATAGCACTTATTCATATTTAAGTATGCTAAATGGCGATAGTTATGGGAAACAATTTGGCTCGTTAACCAGCGCCAGTGGCGAAATTGACGGAACTAATGGCGAAGATTGGTTTTTACTAACAATAAAAGGCTTTAATTCAGGTAATTTTACCGATTCTGTAAATTTTTATCTTGCCGATTTTCGCTTTATTGATAATAATCAAGATTATATTTTAAATACTTGGGCTGAAATTAATTTAGCATCGTTAAACCTTGTAGATAGCTTAACATTTTCGTTAACATCGTCAGATAATGGTAATTACGGAATGAATACTCCTGCATATTTTTGTATGGATTATATAACAACAACTTTAACTAATATTGCTGAAAAAACAAACACTTTTCCCGAAATAGTTATTTATCCAAACCCTGTAAAAGATATTGTTAATATTAAAAATACAAGCAATTCAACTATAACAATATCCGATATTTCAGGTAAGATTTATGTAAATAAAATTTCAGCACAAAATACCGAACAGATTGATATGTCGAGATTTACAAGCGGAGTTTATATAATTGTTGTTAAAAACGAAAACACTATTAAAACTGAAAAATTAATAAAATTATAAAATTCACACTAATACCAATTCTATTAAAAAAATGAAACATAAATTTTTAATATTATTTGTAATTTTTTCAGCAAAAATGTATTCGCAATATGCTCCGGCAGTTGGCGAAGTAGGGACAACAGCAATACATAAGGACAGCACAATTATTAAAACTTGGGCAAGTTCTTATGTTAATTATATTGTTGGTAGCGATGTAGATACAACTTGGCAACACCCCGAAAAAGCACTTGGAAAAGCAGAGGGTTTGTCGGGTGAAATTGTTTGCTTGGGCAATGGAGGCGAAATTACTTTAGTTTTTGAAAAGGCTATAATAAATGGAGAAGGTGCCGATTTTGCTACATTTGAAAATGCTTTTACAAACACTTTTTTAGAATTATCTTGGGTTGAGGCTTCTAAAGATGGTATTCATTTTTTTAGATTTCCAAATTATTCTTTAACTTCTGAGCCTGTAAGTGCTTTTGGAGACGTTGACCCTGAACATATTACTGGTTATTGTAGCAAGTATCGACAAGGTTTTGGAACTCCTTTCGATTTGCAAGAGATTGGTTTAGATACGGCTAAATACATTAAAATTATAGATATTATTGGAGATAGTTCGGCTTTTGATACAGACGGAAATGTTATTTACGATCCATATCCAACAACTGGAAGCGGTGGTGTAGATATTGATGCAATTGCTGTGATAAATAATGAGGAAATAAATAGTATTAATAATTTAAATAACTTAAAAATAGATGTTTATCCTACTTTAGTTAATCAATTTATTAATTTAGATGTAGATAAAAACTTGTTAAATAGCAATTTAATAGTTAAAATATTTAGTGTAGAGGGATGTGAAATATCAGAATTTAATATTAATAATTTACATGAAGTAATAGATTTATCATATTTAAAAACAGGTATTTATATATTAAATTTAGAGAGTTTGAATGTTAAATTTGTTAAGAATTAAAATTTTGGTTTAAATGAGAAAATATTTTCTAATATTTATTGCATTAATTCATTTAGAGATATTTTCTCAAATAAAACAGGATACTGTTTTTTTAAAACAAGTTAATGTTGTTGAAACAAATAATATAGAAAATTTAGCACTAAAAGTATTTAAAGTTGATAGCTTACAGCTTATAGAATCTGTTAATTCCGATTTGGGAATGTTACTTACCGAATATACACCGGTTTTTGTTAAATCGGAAGGAAGAGGGGCTTTAGCAACCGTTTCTTTTAGAGGAACAGCAACATCGCATACAAATGTTTTGTGGAATGGAATAAGTTTGCAATCGCCAATGTTAGGGCAGGTCGATTTTTCTACAATTCCGGCATATTTGTCAGATAATATTGAGTTGTTTGCTGGTCCAAGTTCAATTAAAACTACAAGCGGTGCTTTAGGTGGTAGCATTAATCTGGAAAATAAGCCCGATTGGAATAATAAATTTTCGGTAAAATTTATTCAAAATATAGGTAGTTTTTCAACATTTGGCGATTTTTTACAATTTAAAATTGGTAATAAAAAACTGCAAACAAACACTAAATTTTTGTATAATTATTCTAAAAACGATTTTACTTTCACAAATAAAAATATTGCCGATATTGATTTTCAAACAGGAAATTATATTTATCCAGTACAAAAAAACAACAATGCTAAATATGAGAATTTTAGCTTATTACAAGATTATTATGTTAGAATTTCAAATAATAAATCGATTTCGTTAAAATATTGGTATCAGAATTACCAAAGAAGTTTGCCCCGTCTTAATACTTTTGAAGGCGATGATTACTCGAATATAAATATTGAAAGTAATCGGAATTTTAAAGCAGTTGTGGCATATCAATATTTTAAAAATAAATTTAATATTGATGTAAATAGTGCTTTTTCTTTTGAAAATTTAGGCTATATGTTTCAAAATTATGTTTCAGGTTTAGGGTATTTTTTTATATCAAACTCGCTAAATACTTCAAAATCAATTTATAATAATATTGATTGCAGTTATAAATTATCCAAAACAACTAATATGGAAATTAGTTATAATTTCAATTATTATAATGTTTCCTCTATAGAATATGTTAAAAATGAAGGATATAAAGCTAAAAGGTTGGAACACTTATTTTTTGTTATGCTTAATAAGCAAATATCTAATAAAATATCAACGACTTTTATTTTGCGAAAAAATTTTATCGATGAAAAAACAGTTCCTTTTATCCCATTTTTTGGGTTAGAATACATTGTTTCACAAAAAAATAAATTGTCGTTAAATTCCACGTTATCAAAAAATTACAAGTCGCCATCGTTAAACGATTTGTATTGGCAGCCGGGTGGAAATGCTAATTTAAAACCAGAAGATGCTGTATCTGCCGATTTTTCGGTAAAATACGAACCAGAATTTAAAAAAATAGATTTGAAAACTAATTTAACATACTTTTATAACAATGTTAAAAATTGGATTATTTGGTTGCCAAGTGTAAAAGGTTATTGGGAACCATTTAATATTCAGAATGTTGTTTCGTCTGGTGTGGAATTAAGTGTTAAAATAAAATTAAAACTCAATAATTTTCTTGTAAATATTGGAGGAAATTATTCTTACACAAAATCTCTAAATTATGGCGATACGGCAATATGGGGAGCCGAAGCTTATGGAAAACAATTAATATATATTCCGGTGCATTCGGGCAATTTTTTTGCTGATTTACGCTTTAAAAAATACTTTTTGGGATATTTAAATAATTCATATTCTGAAAGATACACTTCATATTCTAATTCATTATCGAAAAGAGATTGGCTTTATCCGTATTATATGAACAATATGTATTTTGGAAAAGATTTTAATTTTAGGAAGTTTACGTTTTCATCGGAATTTAAAATTTACAATTTGTTTAATGAAGAATATCGCTCTGTATTAGGCAGACCAATGCCAAAAAGAAATTATTTATTAACTATTAGCCTCAAATTTTAATGAAAAATACACTTTTATATACTATTATTTTATTGTTATTTTTAACTTCTTGTATGAACGACGATGTTTTGCGAGATTTTGAAAAACTTAATGCAAATGAAAATAATGAAGGCGTATTTATTTTAAATGAAGGTAGTTTTATGAGTTCAAACGCGTCATTATCATACTATAACACAAAAACACGAGATTTAATTAACGATGTTTTTTATAAAACCAATGCACTACCTTTGGGAGATGTGGCTCAATCAATAACAATAAATGATAGTTTGGCTTACGTAGTAATTAATAATTCGGGTAAAGTTTACATAATTAATGCAAATACTTTTAAATATGTGGGTAAAATTACCGGCTTAGTGTCGCCACGATATATTCAAATTATAAATTCAGAAAAAGCATATATTAGTGATTTATATTCAAATGCAATAAGCGTGATAAATTTAAAAACAAATACAATATATAAACAAATAATTTCGCAAAATTGTGCATCAACAGAGCAAATGGTTATGTTTGAAAACTTTGTTTATGTAACTTGTTGGTCTTATTCTAATAAGGTTTTAAAAATAAATACGCTAACCGATTTAATAGAAGACTCAATTTTAGTAACCAAACAGCCAAATTCACTAAAAATTGATAAAAATGGAAAACTTTGGGTTTTGTCTGATGGCGGATTTTCTGGAAGTTCTTATGGGCAAGACACTTCGGCATTAACAAAAATTGATTTAGAAACTTTTACTATTGAGAAAGTGTTTAAATTTCCCGATTTTGATGCATCGCCAACAAAACTTCAAATAAATGCTAATGCAGATAGCTTGTATTTTATTTATAATAGTTGGTCGGCAACAAATGTTCTAAATTGTGGAATTTTTGCAATGAGCATTTTCGATGAAAATTTGCCCGAAAATGCGGTTATTGAACAAGGAAATAGAATATTTTATGGTTTAGGTATTTCTAAAAATTCTGAAATTTATGTTTCCGATGCTAAAAATTTTTCGCAACAATCTACGGTTTATCGATATAATTCAATGTTTCAATTAATTGATAGCTACGATGTTGGGATAGCTGCAAATAGTTTTGGGTTTAAATAAAGTCTGATAAAATATATTTTAGTAATTAAATTTTGTTTGTAATTTTATTTTAAACACTTTTAAATATAAAATTGTATCTTTGTTTTGAATCAAATTTTACTAAATTAATTATTTGATTTTGTGAAACTTGATAAACGATAATTATATTGTGTACTAAAAGTTTATAAATGTCATTTATATTAAAAATTAGAATGTTATTTATATTAACAACTATAATTACTTATAGTTGTAAAAAAGAGAATGGGCACACTTTTCTTCGAATTATTCCAGTTATTGATACTTCAATAACTTCTTTAAATGTTTCCGATGCAAATGGTTCTTTAATTATTGACGGTAATTATCATGAAGTAAATTCGCGATTGGAGTTGTCGTATGTTTTGAATAATATGGTTGAATATGAAGAAATAGGATGGACCCAAGAGGCAGTATATGATCATTATACATATTCCGATTTTGCCATTAGTAAATATTTTGGAGAGTTTGAAAAATTGGAAGATGATAGATACTACACTCTAAATATTTCTTACATCTCTGAAAAAAGTGATCCTATATATAATAATTTTACCGGATATTATTTTTATTCTTTACAATATTACGATAAAAGCAAAATGATTTATTCTGATAAGCCTTAAATATAATGAAAAAACATATTTTAATAATATTTGTGTTCTTATTTGTTTTGACTTTAACAAGCACTGGTCAGAAATTTAATTTTACCGTTGGAACTAGTAACATTTTATTTGAACGACTTTATAATAAAAAAGTATTATTTAACGGATTATCGTTTAATTCTACTTATTATTTTAAACGGTTTGGCTGGAGTATAGATATGAATTTTTATTTACCTACTACTTATTATGGCAAAATAAAGGGCAGTACTTATAATTATGATTTAGGCAAAGATGAGCCTTATTATTCTACACCGGTATATTTTAAAGGTGGTGGATATTCAATAGGTTATGGAAATACTTATAAAATTTATGTTTCTGAAACACAAAAAACAATTCTGTTAACCGATTTAAGTTTTGTAATTTTACAATTAAACCAGAAATATGACATTGACCCATTTATAAGATTATATGGAGGGTCAGATAATTATGAACCAATCATTTATGCGGCTTCTTTTGGAATTAAATTAATTCAAAAAATAAAAAATTTACCATTATCAATTTCTATTAAAAAAATTTTTAATATTCAATCTAAAATAAATTATCAGTATTTTTCTGGTTTTTATGAATTAAAATTAGGTGTTGCTTTCCCAATAATATATGGAAATCCACCATCAACAATAATAAAAATAAAGTATTAGTTAAATGAAAAAAATTCTTATTATATTATTTTTATTTGTTATAAAAGCATTTACATATTCGCAAAAATCGGAAATTGGCATTATTTATTCGCCTATTCTTTTTAGTAAACTTACATTCGATCAAAAATATATAATTTTTAGCGATTATACTTCGTTAACTGCTGGCGATAATAAATATCACACATATTTTACTGGTATTTCCACAGGTGTTTTTTATAAGTACAAATTTAAAAGGAATTTGTTTTTTCAAACAGAGCTCGATTTTTTTGGAAATAATTTTGGTTCTCAAATTCCCGATTGGGCATCTTCGAGAAAAAAAAATTTCACATATTCTAGCATTGATATTCCTATTATTTGCGGTTTTACATTAAATCCGGGTAGCAAATATAAATTAAAAGTTTATGGAGGATTAAACAATAAATTTGGTAAATTTATAACCGCCTTTTATTCAACTATAACTTATGCAATAAATGACAATATGAATCAGGAATATTATTATGCAGATGTTATTAGAAAAAAAGAATTAATAAAAAAAATGAGCTTTTATTATATGAATTTATTGGCAGGAATAGGCATTACAAGATATTCGACTTCAATTGATTTGAGGTTTGAAAAAAATATAACAAATTTAAATAAAACTATAAATGATTATAATGCAAATTTTAAAGATTTGTTTTTAATTCGATTATGTCTTACTCATACAATTCATAACAAAAAACGAAATTAGAATAAATAAAATGAGATATTTAAACATAATTGTATTTTTCTTAATAATAATTGTATCGTGCAAAAAGCAAGAAGAACAATTGGTTAAAAATTATTATTCTTGTGGAGTAATTAATACAGAAGTTCTAAGTCATACTTCAACACAAGCTGTTGTTAAAGTTAGATTTTTTGTATTAGACAAATCAAACAATGGAGGACTTATAAGACAGAATATTTTAAATAACATTACACCTATAAGTTCATCGGCTGGTAATTCAGAATATAAAGCAACTTTAGATAGTTTTAGAATAATTACCACCCCAAATAAAGGGAATTCATCAACTGCAGTTTTAATTAGTGATGGTTTAGATGAAACAATTAACATGGAAGATTATGAATATGGAGCTGAATCAACTGTTAGAAAAATATTACATAGTTCTGTTCCAAACAATGAAGTGTTATTGGCAAAAGTTAGTAATGAGCATAAACCAATTGAAATAATTAATAATGGTTATACTAAAAACGCAAATGAACTTGATTTAAAGCTTGCAGAGATATATAAAAATGGAAATTATACAGCTACCGATACACTTCCTTTATTAAATGCAATTGATTCGTTAATTGACTATATGAATGTTAAATCTACATATTCTAACAAAAATGTAATAATTCTTTATTCGCGTAGAGTTAATTTCTTACAGAATATTAATTCAAATACTCTAATATATAAAGCAAAACAAAATAATATTTCGTTTCACTTTGTAGAACTTGCTCCAACATACACGTGGCGTAATATTGCACTAAGAAATTTTATGGTAAAATTAAATGCAGTTACTAATGGTGTGTATTTTGAAAAAAACTTATATAGTTATTATAATTATGATGACGGAGAGTTGCCAATGGAAGTACTTCAATTTTCGGGTAAACTCCCAAAAATGTTGGAGGGGAATTTTCAATGCTTCGAGGCTATTTGGACAATAAATACCACATCAACTTTTAGTGCATTGTCTGTTTATACTACAGTATTTTCAATAAAATTAAGCACAAATTTTGAACAAAAAGATATTGATGTTCCTTTCTATTATTATATAAACCTATGATTTAAATGAAAAAATATTTTATACTTTTTAGTTTAGGAATATTATTATTTAGAATTCAATGTTTTGGTCAAAACCCTGAACTTACTTTGCAAACCGGACACTCAGGAGTTATAACAATTTTTGCATTTAGTAACGATGGTAAATATTTGGCAAGTGTTGGAGACGATAATATTATTATTTTATGGGATTTTGTTTTAGGCAAGCAATTAAAAATTTTTAAAGTCCACACAAAAAAAATTAACGGTATAAAATTTTTAAACCATAGTTATAACATTATATCTGCTGGAAATGATGGTAAAATAATTTATTGGGATACTAAAACTGGCAATGTTATAGATTCTATTAATTTGAATAAACCAGTATATTCAATAGACGTTAGTACAAATGATTCTTTGTTAGCAGTTAGTGGACAATTCCCTGAAATTAAATTTTGGGAAATTAATAGTAATTTGTTATTCCATAAAAATATTACTGTTTGGAATAAAAAAGATAGTTTAATTTATGTGAGAACATCTAATGTAAAAGGCAATAAAGTTTATTTAACGAATCCAGTAAATAATAAAATTTTGTTTAATGCTAATACTAGTGAAATAATTTTGACTCGTTCCACAATACATAATGTTAACAATAAAGTAAATTTATGTGAAGCTGTTAGGTGTAATATATTATCTGGAGAATGTAGTAAGATACCTGAAAAAGCTAATAATATTTGTTATACAAATAGTTGTGATAATATTTTATTGTCAGTAATTCCATCACAAATTATTTGTTGGAATTTAGCATCAAACAAAAGTAAGTTTACAAAATTTGGCAATTTTAAAAAATATAATTTTTTTAAAATATCTGTAAATTCAAACGATTCAATAATTGCCGCATTAAACGAAGATGGGATTGTTTATTTGTGGAATATCAATGGCAAATATATAGGCACTATTAACCAACCCGATTTTAATACTTCTACATTAATTTTTAGCCCCATAAATGACAATATTTTGATTTTAGGAGACGAGCAAGGGTCAATTTCTATTTTTGATATTAAATCTAATATTTTTATTAAAAAATTAGAAAGTGGAATACACTCAATTACAAATATTGCAATTAATAACTCAGGAACTATTATTGCAATTGGAAGTAACGATAATTTAATTAGGACTTTTGAAATACAAAACAAAATTTCTGAAAGTTTTTATTACGGGCACAAAAATAATATTAGCAGTTTAAATTTTATTTCCGACTCTAGTTTTGTTTCTACTTCGTATGATAATAGAATTTGTACATGGAATGTTAATAATAATAAATTTTCCGAAAAAATAAAAGGTAATTCAAATCCAATTTTAATAAATGCAGTAATTAATTTACCTATACTATCTTTGTTTGCAAACACAATAACTGCATATTATTTTGTTAACAATTTTTTGTTGAATAATAGCGAATCACTAAATACATCAGTATATTCAAATAAACAAAAACTAATTGCAACAGGAGGAAATGGATTTAATAAAGGTGTTTTGTATAATGTTTTTGCACCTAGAATTTTCCCAATTTATATTGTTGATGTAGAAAAGTTTAAAAAAATTGGCAAATTAAAAGCAGATTATATTTCAGTAAATTCAGTAGATTTTAATAGCTCTGGTAATTTGTTAGCAAGCAGTGGTAATGACTACAAAAATGGTTCGGTAATTTCCCGAAAAGAAAAAAACATTAGACATTCAGCTTTTCAAAAATATTTTTCTTTAAAAATATGGGATGTAGAAAAACAAATTACATTAAAAACTTTTGAAAATCAATATGAAATTAAATCATTGAAATTTAATACTGTAAACGATACAATTATTTTTTCTGATGCAAAAAATAATATAATTGTTTTTGACTACAAAAATAGTAATGCTACAAAAATATCTGATGGTTGTAGTCCATTACTAATTGATGAAAATGGAAAAAAAATATTTTTTCAAGATAATGCAAATTCACTTGTACAATGGGGGTTTCAACAAAATTTACAATTAAACACTTATAAGGGACACAATAACAAAATATCATCAAGTGTTATTTTCCCAGATGGAAAACAAATAGCAACAGCTAGTTTAGATGGTACAATTAAAATTTGGGAAACTAATACTGGAAAAGAAATTGTTACATTATATGCAATTAATACAGATGATTTTATTGTGAAAACGCCCGATTATTTTTATTATGCTACAAAAAATGCTAAAAAAGAAATAGGATTTACTTTTGGAATTAAATTTTATCCTTTCGAACAATTTGACCTTCAATATAACCGTCCAGATATTGTTATGAAACGACTTGGAATTGCTTCTGACGAAATAATAAATGCGTATTTTATGGCTTATCAAAAACGATTAAAAAAAATGGGGTTTTCTGAAGAAATGTTTGTAAACGATTTCCATTTACCTGAAGTTTCAATTGTTGATGCCGAAAAATTACCATTAATAACAAATCAACAAAATTTTATTTTTAAAATTAATGCAAACGATAATAAATATAATTTAAATCGAATAAACGTTTGGGTTAACAATGTGCCTTATTATGGTGTAAATGGAATAAATATTCGAAATTTAGAAACAAATAAAATATCAAAAGAAATAAATATTGAGTTGTCTCAAGGAAAAAATATTATTCAAATATCAAGTTTAAACGAAAAAGGAGTAGAATCTTTAAAGGAAACTATAGAAATAACATATAAACCACAAAAAAATGTAAAACCAAATTTGTATATTGTTTCTATTGGAGCATCGGAGTATATAGATAAGGAATGGAACTTAAACTATGCAGCAAAAGATGCAACAGATTTCTCTGATTTGTTTAGTAAACAAAAAAATAATTATGAAAACATTTATGTTAGCAATATTATAAATAAAGATGTAATAATTAAAAATATAATAAAACTAAGAGAAAAACTTTTGCAAAGTAAAGTAGATGATGTAATATTACTATTTTATGCAGGGCATGGATTATTAGATGAAAATTTAGATTATTATTTAGGAACAAACAATATAAATTTTAGTAAACCAAGTGAAAATGGATTGAAATACGATATGCTAGACAATTTGTTAGATTCAATTCCTGCACGCAATAAAATTTTGTTTATTGATGCTTGTCATTCTGGTGAAATAGATAAGGAAACTAACAATGAATTAATATCAGAAAATATTGTAGAAAAAGATATTGTATTTAGAGGAGGAAAACCAAGAGGGTATAATTCAACATCTAAAATTAATTACAATAATTCATTTGAATTAATGAAAGAAATGTTTTCTGATTTGAGAAAAGGCACAGGAGCCATAATTGTGTCATCTGCAGGAGGCGGTGAATATGCCTTTGAGGGGGAAAGTTGGAGAAATGGAGTTTTTACTTATTCATTATTAAATGGGATAAATTCATTTTTAGCAGATGAAAATAAAGATAATATAATTACAATATCTGAGTTACAGAATTATGTAATGACTCAAGTTCAAAAATTAACAAATAACAAACAAAAACCTACAATGAGACAAGAAAATATTGAAAACGATTTTGTTATTTGGAAAAAGTAATGATAATTGTTTATCGTAAGTAATTGTGAGTTATTATATTGGGGGATAGCCGCAAATAGTTTTGGGTTTAAATAGTATTTAGGTTTTGTAGGTTTTATGGTTATAAACAGTGAAAATAATCATTAAAATAGTTGCAATTAAAGCCATTGTAGAACCAAAATAAAATGGAGCGTTAGAATTAACCTTATCGTAAAGTAAACCAGCAATTAAGCTGGCTGGCAAAAGTGTAATACCAATAATTGCATGGTAAATTCCAAAACCTGTTCCTTTCAAATCTTTTTGTATAATATCTGAAATTATTGCTTTTTGCGAGCCATCGGTAAGTGCACTGTAAAATCCGTAAAGAATAAACGAAAAAATGAAAATGTTTATATTGTTGAATTTTCCAAAAATGAAATATACAATAGCATAAATAATGAAACCAAAAATAATAAGAATTTCGCGACCAATTTTATCGGATAATTTGCCCAAAGGTATAGCTAAAATTACCGAAGTGGCGTTAAAAATCATATAAATAAAAGGAATGTATAAAGTATTTATACCTGTTTCTGTTGTCTTTACAATTAAAAGTGCATCGGTAGAATTGCCAAGAGAAAACACGAAAATTATTATTAAGAAAAAATAAAACTTTTTTGGTAATTGTTTAAATGAAACTTTATTTGTGCTTTTTTTTGTGTTTTTAGTTTCTTTCACAAATAAAATAATTGTAAAAACGCCTATTAATGACGGAATAGCGGAAATTAGAAAAATATTTGTGTAATTTAATGGAAACAAATAAAGTAGAAAAAAAGCAAGCAAAGGACCAATAATGGCACCACTATTATCCATAGCTTTATGAAATCCAAAATTTTTACCTGTTTCATTTTTTTTAATTGAGCCACTAATAAGGCTATCCCGAGGAGCTGTTCTTATGCCTTTTCCAATTCTCTCAATAAAACGTAAGTACAAAATTTGGATAGGCAAACCAACAAATGCGTAAAATGGTGTTATTATAGCCGATAAACCGTAACCGAAAATCATAAATGGTTTGTTTTTTCCAATTTTATCGCTCCAATATCCAGAAAAGGCTTTTAATAGCGATGCTGTTGATTCTGCAATACCTTCAATACCCGAAATTGTTGTTTTTGATGCACCAATAGACATTAAAAAAAGGGGCATTATGCTATAAATCATTTTTGATGATGTATCGGTAAAAAAGCTCGTTAACCCGATAAAAAAAACGTTCTTTTCTAAGCCAAATATTTTATTATTTTGCATAGCATATAAAATTTCAGATTGAAACAGACCTTTGTCTAACAGCTTCAAAAATAATAACTGCCGTAGATGTACTAACATTCATAGAGTCGGCAAAGCCTTGCATTGGAATTATTATGTTTGCGTTAGAATTTTTAATCCATAGTTCCGATATTCCGGTAGCCTCTGTTCCCATTACAATTGCCGATGGTTTTTTAAAATTTACTGTATGATATGGAATTGCTGCATTTAAATATGTTGAATAAATATTAATGTTGTTTTGTGTTAAAAATTCTATTGCTTCGTTGGTAGATGTAATTGCTGTTTGAACTGTAAAATTGCAACCAATTGATGCCCGAATAACGTTTGGGTTGTACAGGTCGGTTTTTTTATCGCAAATAATAAGTGCGTTAATTCCGGCGGCATCGGCAGTTCGGTATATTGCACCTAAATTACCGGGTTTTTCAACACTTTCTACGACTAATATTAAAGGGTTTTCTGGTAAAACTAAATCGGTAATTTTGTGTTTTTTTGGTGTTGCAACTGCAATTAAGTTTTTAGAAGTTTCTCTGTATGCAATTTTCGAGAATATTTCTAATGTTACTTCAAAAACATTGTTAGGTAATTTGCTGTTGAAAATTTCAATTATTTCGTTTTCCGAAATTAATTCGGAACAAAAGAAAACCGACTCGAAATTGTAATTTTTTAAAATTGCTTTTTCAATTTCTTTAATTCCTTCAACAATAAACATATTTTGCAATTTTCGCTCGTTTGCTTTTTGCAGGTGGATTATATTTTTTATTTTCTGATTGGTTTTGCTGGTTATTTGTTCTATTTTCATCAAAATAAGTGTTTTTTGAAGTTATTATCGTGTAATTCTGGCAAAATTCCCTAAAGGTAAGTTAAATTCGGTTTCCGATTTTAGAATAAGTTCGCCAAATTCTTTTTTAGTATATTTGAAATGCGAGTCTATTAAATTACTTGCTATATATGGCGAGAAGCCAAGCGAATACAAATTTAAAATTAAAAAAGCATTGTTAGGCATCAGTATTTTAGATGCGGTATGCAATAACTCATTAATATCGTCTTCTAAAATCCATTTTTCGCCTGTTGGACCGCGTCCGTAGGCTGGAGGGTCTAAAATTATTCCATTATATTTTTTGCCTCTTTTTTCTTCTCTTTTAAAATATTTTGTAGCATCTTCAACAATCCATCTAATATCGGTTTGTTTGCTGTTTTCCATATTTTCTTTTGCCCATAAAACAATTGGTTTAACTGCATCTAAATGGGTAACATTGGCACCGGCTATTTTTGCAACTACCGAAGCTACTCCTGTGTAAGCAAATGAATTTAGTACTGTTGGGTTTTCAATGTTTAGTGATTTAATTGTGTTGAAAATGAAATTCCAATTGGTTAATTGTTCTGGAAAAATTCCAATATGACCAAAAGAAGTAAGTGCAATTTTTACATTTAGTTTGTAGTTTTTTTCAATTATAGATATAATCCAATTTTCGGGTGTTTTTTTGTAAAATTTCCAGCCTCCGTTTGCATTACTTTCGCTATTTCGGTAAGAAGTTTTTTGTTCGTTTCTTATGTAGTGTGCGTGTGCTAAATTTTTCCATTCTTCGTTACTTTTTTTTCGTTGCCAAATTGCCTGCGGTTCGGGTCTTATCAAATAGTAATTGCCAAATTTTTCTAATTTCTCGAAATTTCCAACATCAATAAGTTTGTAAAATGAAGTATTGCTAAAATCTATTTCGTTATCAATTTTCATTTAATTTTCAATAATAAATACGCCTCAAAGTTAATATTTTTTTAAAGTTTTACTCTAAGTACATGACAAAAAAATAGAATATTGATATTGTGGTCATTACTGTCACTATATAAATAGCACTAAGAAACGCAGCCAATGCAATAGAAAATTTAAAAGATTTAACTCTTTTGAGAGATTTTTTTCAAAGAATAAATTTCAGAAAAGGAAGAGTTTCCACAATTAGTGCAACAGCAAGAAAATTGGCAGTAATAATACCGATGATGCATTCAAAATAGTCCAATTTCGGCTAAGCCTCATTGAACCATTTTCATGCTATATTGGCATTACTCTCGATAAAATCAGCCTGCCCCGAACATCGGGGGGACAGGCTATTGTAAAATTATATTTTAGTTGGGACTAAAATATAATTACAATTGGTATAATATAAAAGAATTGACAAATGTTACTGACAAGCATAAAAACTTATCATTGCACATTTGGATAAACATTTATTAGATTAATTGTGTATTTTGTTGTGCATTTCGTATCTTTGTAAAAATTGATTATTAAAATAATGAGAACTCTATACCAAAAATACGAAACGCTTTTACAAAATACATCAACTGATTTTAAACGATATTTATTCGATAAAGTGTCTTGGGATAATCGAATGATTGGAATAATTGGGGCTCGAGGTGTTGGTAAAACAACAATGATATTGCAACATATCAAAGAAAATGTTAATAGTAAAAAAGCATTATATGTATCAGCAGACGATATGTATTTTGGTAAAAATAGATTATTTGATTTAGCTGATAAATTCTATAAATCTGCTGGAGAATATTTATTTATTGACGAAATCCATAAATATTTAGATTGGTCAAGAGAATTAAAAAATATTTACGATTCATTTCCTACTTTAAAAATAGTTTTTACAGGTTCTTCTGTACTTGATATATTGAAAGGAACAGCAGATTTAAGTCGTAGAGCAATAATCTATAAATTACAAGGACTTTCATTTCGCGAATATTTAAAACTATTTCATAATTATCAGGTTGAAGTTTATTCGTTGAAACAAATAGTTAACAACGAAGTAAAGCTTTTAGAAATTAAACATCCATTGCCATTGTTTAATGACTATTTGAAACGGGGTTACTATCCTTTTGGGCTTGAGAATGAAATGGAATTGCGTTTAGGACAAATTATTGTACAAACTTTGGAAACGGATATTCCACAATTTGCCAATTTAAATGTTGGAACAAGTCGTAAATTAAAACGATTACTTTCAATAATTGCTGAAAGTGTGCCTTTTAAGCCAAATTTCTCAAAAATATCTGAAATAATAGGTGTAAGTCGTAATTCTTTAGACGACTATTTTTCATATATGGAAAAAGCCGGTCTTATAGGTCATTTACGAAATGAAACAAGTGGTATTCTAGGTTTAGGAAAGGTATATAAGGTTTATCTTGATAATACTAATATTATATATAACTTAGTTGGAGATAAATCAAATATTGGAAATATACGAGAAACTTTCTTTTTCAATCAAATGAGACTAAAAAACGAAGTAATATCATCTGAAAAAGCTGATTTTATAATTGATAATTATACATTTGAAGTTGGTGGTAAAAATAAGCAACAAACACAAATTGAGAAAGATGGTAAATCGTTTGTTGTAAAAGATGATATTGAGTTTGGGTATCTAAATGTAATACCATTGTGGGCTTTTGGATTAAATTATTGAAAATTAAGAGCGGTTATATGGCATTGGGTGTTTTTTTGTAAAATTTCCAGCCTCCGTTCGCATTACTTTCGCTATTTCGGTAAGAAGTTTTTTGTTCGTTTCTTATGTAGTGTGCGTGTGCTAAATTTTTCCATTCTTCGTTACTTTTTTTTCGTTGCCAAATTGCCTGCGGTTCGGGTCTTATCAAATAGTAATTGCCAAATTTTTCTAATTTCTCGAAATTTCCAACATCAATAAGTTTGTAAAATGAAGTATTGCTAAAATCTATTTCGTTATCAATTTTCATTTAATTTTCAATAATAAATACGCCTCAAAGTTAATATTTTTTTAAAGTTTTACTTACTTTGCAGATGTAAA
The DNA here is from genome assembly GCA_020721655.1 of Paludibacter propionicigenes. GTDB lineage: Bacteria > Bacteroidota > Bacteroidia > Bacteroidales > JAFGXI01 > DYMG01. The sequence continues at coordinate 20,751 of DYMG01000034.1, forward strand.
AGATAAAAATGTGAAAAAATATAATTCAAAAATAGGGCTTGGTATTTTGTTAATTGTAATTTCTGCCACTTTAATACCATTGCCTTTTATGATTTATAATAGCTTGTGGAGTAGTGTGTTGGCTGATTTGTTGTCGTTGTTGTTTATAGCAATTATATTTTTAAATACATATTATATTATTGATGGTGATAAATTGATAGTAAAAAGTAGTTTTTTGATAAATATTAAAATTTTAATTGTCGATATTACAAAAATTGAACAAACTAGAAATATAATAAGTTCGCCAGCACTTTCATTAGATAGAATTGAAGTTTTTTACGAGAAAACATCTGTTATAATTTCGCCCAGAAATAAAGTTGAATTTATTGATGAGTTATTGAAAATAAATGCTAAAATAGAAGTAGTTTTAAAAAAATATAAATGAAAGCAGTTTTTAATTGGAGTGGCGGAAAAGATTCGACTTATGCTTTATATAAGTGCTTAAATGAAAAAAAGTATGATGTTAAATTTTTACTTACATCGTTAAATGCCGAAAATAATAGAGTTTCTATGCACGGCGTTAGGCTTGAATTATTGAAACAGCAGGCTGAAAATATTGGAATAGAGCTTGTTATGAGCTCGCTTGAGAAAAATATTTCAATGGAAAATTACGAGAAAATAATGTTTAGTTTAATGCAAAATTTAAAAAATAAAGGTATTGATTATTCAATTTTTGGTGATATTTTTTTAGAAGATTTACGCATATTTAGAGAAACTCAGCTCGAAAAAGTCAAAATTAAAGCTGTTTTTCCGCTTTGGAAAATAAATACTTATGAATTAATAAATAAATTTATTGATGAAGGTTTTAAAACAATTGTAACAGCAGTAGATAACAGCAAACTAAATAAAGACTTTGTGGGTAGAATAATCGACAAACAATTTATTGTAGATTTGCCAAAAAATGTTGACCCTTGTGGCGAAAATGGTGAGTATCATACATTTGTTTTTGATGGTCCAATTTTTAAAAAGCCAATTAGTTTTATTGTTGGAGAAAAAATTTATAAAGAATACAAATTGGGAACTTGTACCGATTTTAAAGACGAAAATGGCGAAAAATCTGTTAAAAATGCTGGATTTTGGTTTTGCGATTTAATACCTACAAATTTATAATTATAAGTTGTATTTTAATATGCAATAAAAAGCTCTAGCACCATCTTTCCAATTTATTTTTTTGCCTTCTTGGTATGTCCTTCCGTAGTACGATATTCCAACTTCGTAGAATTTAATTCCTTTTATTTTTGATAATTTGGCTGTAATTTCGGGTTCTATACCGAAGCGTTTTTCTTTTATTGTAATGTTTTTTAAATGTTCTGTTTTAATAAGTTTGTAGCAGGTTTCAATGTCGGTTAAATTTAAATTTGTGAACATATTTGACACAAACGTAATTATTTTGTTGCCTAAAGAATGCCAAAAAAACAAAATTCTATGAGCTTCGCCACCTACAAATCGAGAGCCATAAACCACGTCGGCATTATCTTTAAGTACAGGTTTTAGAAGTAAATTTATTTCTTCGGGGTCATATTCTAAATCGGCATCTTGAATTATAATGTAATCGCCATTTGCATTTTTTAGTGCTGTGTTTATTGCGGCTCCTTTTCCTTGGTTTTTATTGTGGTTTAGTAAAATAAATTGTTGTTTGTTTATTATATATTGTTCAACTAATTTTTTAGAATTGTCAGTAGATGAGTCGTTTACTATTATTATTTCTTTGTTGAAGTTCCCAATTAAATTTAGGGAATTAATTTTTTCGAGTAGTTTTATTACTGTGTTTTCTTCGTTGTATAGTGGAATTATTATTGAAAGTTTCATCTGGTTAAACTAAATTTATTGACCTAATAATTCTTTGGCTTTAGCAACATTTACTTTTTTGTTTTTGCTATAAGCAACAATAAAAGCGTCTTTAATGCCTTCGTTAATTAAAATTTCTTTCATACGAGAGGCTTCGGAGTATGTTTTATAATTTCCAACGGTAAAAATTGTGAAGTTATTTTCGTCGGTAAATTGCGATAAATCTTGTTTTCTGGCAAGCGAAAGCCACGAAGTAACGTCGTTTACAGGAACTTGTTCTTTGTATGCACCAATTTGAATTTTGTAGAATAAATTTTCTATGTCAATATTTTCGTTGGTAGGAGGGGAAACAACTTTTACTTGTGGTAATTCAATTGTTCTATTTTGCTCTGTTTTAACGTTTTGCTTTTTTAAATCGTCGGCTTCGTTTAACGATATTTTTCTGCCTTTGTGGTATGCTGTAACAAAAGCGTCTTTAATTCCTAAATTTCTAATTCTATCCTTTTCTTTATTTGCGGTTTCTAAGTCGGAGAAAATACCAGTTGTGTATCTAATAAATTGATATTGAGTTTGTTCTTGATAAATAGGGTTGAGGTTGTATAAACGAGAGTGTGGAACAGGTGTTTTGTAAACTCCAATTTGAACGGTATATAGTAGGTTTTCTGTTTTTTTAATGTCGGTTGCTGTAACATTTGGCTCGTTATTGATATTTTCGATAGTATTTGTTTCGTTTATTTGGTTGTTATTAGGTGTTACAGCATTTTTTTCTCTATTTTTGATGTTTGTTGATTCGTTGTTTGCAAGTTGGTTATAATTTGCTGTTTTTTCTTGAGCTTCTGGTCGTGCTAAGTAAACAGGAATTCGTTTTCCATCGCGGTAAGCGACAATAAAAGCATCTTTGTAGCCTAAAGTTTTAATTTCGGTTAGTGCAGAGCTTGCTCCTTCAAAAGTTTGGAACATTCCGGCTAAGTATTTTGTAAATGCACTTCCTTCAATTTTTTCGGCTGCAATTGGGCTTAAGCCTTTAAATGAGTTCTGATTTATTGCATTTTTAAATGCACCAATTTGTACTTTAAAAATTATTCCTGATGGTAGTTCGGGGTTTAAAGGTATTGGATTTTCTTTTGTATATGAAGAGGCTGGGTAAATTGAGTACGATTTGTTTAAATTGGTTTCATTTGTAGTTGTTTCAGTATTTTTTATTGTGTTGTTTTCGTAAGGTTCTATAATTTGTGTTTCATTTTTTTTGTTTTCTGTGTTTTCTGCAATTAAAATGGTTTTGTTTTGAGTTGTGTCTGTTGCTATTTCAGTAGTTTTTGTTGTGTTTGTATCGGTTTTTTCTGCAATGTAATTAGAAGTATCTGCTGTTTCTGCTGAAATAGTTTTGTTGTTTATGGTGTCTAATTTTGTTGTGTTTTCTACAATGTTTTGAGTTGTGTCAATATTAGTTTTTTCTATTGTTTTAACTGTTTCTATAGGCGAAATGTCGGCAGTTTTGTGTTCAACAATGTTTAAATTATTGTTTTCAGAATTATTATTGTTTAAAGCTAATTGTTCTTGTTCAATTTCTTTTTGGTCAATGTTTAAATATAAACCGTAAGCATTGGTTATTTCGTTAATTGCTTGTTCTTCTAATTTTTCGGCATCTGATTTATATTCGTTTGTTTTTTCTATGTCGTCAGTTAAAAGTGTTTTTTCGCGTAATGTTTTTGCTTTTTTAAAGTTTGCTATTGCATTTTTTTCTAATTGACTGGCTTGTTGCGATTTTTGTTTGTCTGTGTTTTTTCTGTTTTTTGATAAGTTATCGAATAGAACATAAAATTTTGTGTCGTTAATTTTTTCGGTTAAATCGGAGATTAAGATATTAGAATTTAGTATTTTAGCTTCTGTTTTTTCTAATTCTTTTTGTGTTTTGTGTTTTTTCTTAGGGTCTGTTTCTGTTTCTAAGTCTGATTTTAGAAAGTTTAGTTGGTTTTCAAATTCTGTTTTTGCAATTTTTTCATTAGCCATAAGTTTTTCGTCGAGAATGGTTTCGTCGAGTTGGTCTAATTCGTCTTTAGTTAGTGTTATTTGCGATATTATTTTGCTGTAAGTTGCATTTTCAACATTTTTTACATTTATTTTGGTGTCGTAGTTTTCGAGTTGGTCAACTTTAATAAGTGTTCCTGTTGATACAAAATCGTCTGGATTTTTATTTAAAAGTGTATTTATTGCAATTTCTTGATTTTTGAGTGCCATTTTCTCTAAATTATAAGCTTTTTCCAGATTTTTTCTTTTCATTGTTGGGTCTGGCTCTTTTTTGGCAGTGTTTTTAAGGCTATTAGCTTGAGTATAAAAATAATCGGAACCTTTTATATATTCGTTGGCAATGTTTTTTGTTTTTTGTGGAATAGTGTCAATATTTGTAAGCGTAGCTAATTGGTTTTTGTACACATTGTATTTTAAGCTATCGGCAAACGATAAGTTTTTGTAATTCTCGGCTAATTTTTGGTTTAGTTCTTTGTTTTTTTTGGTTATTTCTATTAGTTTTTGGTCTTTGTTTTTAGAATAAAGTTTGTTTGTTTCTGTTTTTTCTTGTTCGTTTTGTTGTAGTTGGGTGTTTAGTTGGTCTAATTGTTTTTCGGCTTTGTAGGTAATTTTAGAGTGTGTTTCTAAATCGGTTTTTTCCGATGAGTTTAAAACTATGTTTCCTTCGGTTGTTTGTTTTTCTGTTATTTGAGGGTTTAAGTTCGAGTAAATGTCTAATGCTTGTTTTTGTTTGTTTATTGCAATAGTTTGTAAATTTAGGGCATCAATTTTTTCTTTTTCGGCTAAGGGTTTTCCTTTTTCTTCTTTGTTTTTTATTGAGTTTGCTTCATCTAAATATAAATTGGCTTGGTTTAAGTAATTATTTGCTGTTATCTCTTCTTTTGAATTGCCGTTTGTTTTGTGTTTATCGTTTAATTTGCTATAAAATTCATATTCTTCAATGTTTATTTTTTGTTGTTTTTTATCGAAATCGTTAAATATTTTCGAAGCTTCTGTTTTTGTTGTTTCGAGTTGTTTTTTTAAGTTGTTTTTTTCTTTTTCGTCTGTTGTTTCTGCAATTTGTGTTTCAAGTTTATTTATTTCGGTTGTTTTTTCAATATATTGATTATTAAGTGTTTTTGTTGTTTTTTTTGAGTCGTTTATTTTAGCTATTTCAGCGTTGTTTTCGGTAATTATAGTTTCATTTTTTAAATTATATTCCGATGCATCGGCATATATTTGAGTTTCTGATATGTTGTCAATTTCGTTGTTTTGAAGTTTTTGTTTATATTTATTTGCTTTGGCTTCGGTTATTGCTAATTGTGTTGTGGTTTCAATAATTTCTTTGTTTGTTGCTTTTATGTTTTTTTCAATATCGGTCTTAGCCTCTTGGCTGCTAACGTTTTCTAACGATTTGTTTAGTGCTAAAAGTTTTGTGTTTAAATTGTTGTTTTTATCGTTATAGTACTGCTTTTTAAGTAGTTCTTTTTTGTAATTTTCTTTATCGGTGTTACTTGCAACATTTTCAAATGGAAATTCATTGTCGGTGTTTTTTGTAGAGTTCGAGTTTTCGGCAAGTGCTATTATTTCGGTTTCTTTTTCAGAAATTTTGGCTTCTAATAGTTTTGCTTCATTTTTTTTGATTTCTGCAAGTTTTTCTAAATCAGCAGATTCGTTTATAAGTATAGTTTTTTTGTCGTTGTTTGGTTCTTTTTCTGCTAGTTCTTGTTTTTCTTTTGCAAGATTTTTAAGCGAATCGGTAGTTTCGTTTGTATTGTTAAGTTGTTTTTTTAATTCTTTTATTGAGTTTCCTTTATCTATAATGTTTTCGTTTTCTAAGGCATTATTTTTTTCGTTGTTTTGATTATTATCTGTTAAATAAACATTTTCTAATGCGTTAGCTTCGTTTTTTTGCCTATTTGCTTGTTGTTGTTTTAAATTTGCAACAAATTTTAAATTTTCAATTTCTTTGTTAAGTTTTTCAATATCTGCCTTGTTTGTTGTTTGTTGTTTTTCAGTTTCTTTTTCTTTTATTAAGGTTATTAGTGAATCGGCAGTGTTTTTATTTTCAATAGATTTTTCTCTAAGTTCAGCAACTTCAGAGTTTGTAACTTTTTTTTCTTCTGTTGTCAAAATTTTAATGTTTGTGGTTTTGTTTTCGG
>DYMG01000110.1 GCA_020721655.1 Paludibacter propionicigenes
GCATCGGCATTATACAATTTATTTATTGGACAATATATTGTTTGTATTTGGTATTAAATGTTTTATTTTAGCAATTATTTAAAGTTGAATTTGTTATTTTTGGAGCAAAAAATATATAAAATGAATAAAAATATTTTAGTTGTAATTTTTAGCATTATTGTTTTAAATGTTATGTCGCAAGATACTACAGGTTTAAACAATGTTATACGATTGGTCGATAAAAATAAAATAGTAGAGGCGAAGCAAGAAATAGATAGTTTTGAAAAAAACACTAAAAATTTATCGAATCCTGTATTTTGGTTTTATAAGGGTTTTGTGTATCAATCAATATTTGAAAGCGATAACGAAGCTGTAAAGAAACTTTCCGAAAATTCGTTGCAAGTTGCTTATAACAGTTATGTTAAGGCTTTAGAAACAGATAAAAATAAAGCTTTTATTGATAAAATAATGACTGCTTTTGGTTATTTAACGAATGAATTTATGCAAAACGGTATAGAAGAATTTAACAATAAAAATTACAAAACTGCATTGTCGAATTTTGAAAATAGTATAAAAATAAATTCATTGCCCGAAATTATGTTTGTAGATACTGTTTTGTATTATAATTCTGCCTTAGCTGCCGAAAAAATGGGCGATTATTCAAAAGCTATTATGTATTACTCAAAAGCCATTGATTTAAAATTTGGTGAAGGCAAAATTTATATTGATTTGGCTGTAGTTTATAAAAAAAACGATAATAAAATAGAATATATAAATACTTTAAACGAAGGCTTAAAGTTTTTTCCTAATGATATTGATATTTTAAATGAGTTTATAAATTATTATATATCAATAGCCGATGCTGACAATGTTATTAAATATACCGAACAAGCAATAAAACAAGATACTACAAATAGTAATTTGTATTTTATTTTGGGTAGTATGTACGAAACCAAAAATAGGCAAGACGATGCTATAATTCAATACAAAAAAGCTATTGAAATAGATTCTATAAATGCCGATGCTACTTTTAATTTAGGTGTAATTTATTACAATAGGGGGGTCGATAAAATTAAGCACGCAACCACAAAAGAACAAAAGAAACAAGCTGAATATGACTATAATAGGGCTTTAATTTATATAGAAAAAGTTTATAAAATAGAACCAAATAGCAAAGATATTGTTTTTATGCTTAAAAATATTTATAGTATTATTGGTGATGAGCAAAAGAAGCAAGAGATGGAGAAAAAAATATTAGAATTAGATAAAAACAACTAATTTTTTATTTCAGTATAAAAAAAACCTAACAAGTTTAATTTTTAAAAACTCAACCATTTTAATAGTATTTTTATCAGCAATTAAAGAAAACCTGTTAGGTCTAATCTAAAATAACCCTTTCAGATTGCAGTCATTAATTTATTTCTCTTTTCTCAAAATTTCAGAACTTAATAGTAGAGATAACACTAACATAATAATCATTAATAAGGCTAACCACGATGGTGGTTTTGGTCCGGTTGTAATATTGATAGAAACTATTAATGTAATTATGTATGTTACAACAGATGCTGGCGTAAAAATAAGTAAAATAGTCCACCAAGAACTAGATTTCCTTAGGCGTATGCCTTTATATGTTAAAATAAGAATACCCAATCCAATTCCAATAAACGAACTTCCAATTATTTTCATAAAGGCAGTCATTAATTTAATAATGTTTGGGTTAAATGCGTTTAGCTCGTCAAAATTGGTATGTAAAAACGAATAATGGTATGGCATAATGTTGTTTCTGAAAAAATACAGACTACCAAATCCAATTGATACTGCTGCTAATATATACAATAAGTATAACGAAATTTTTAGTTTAATGCTGTTAGTTATATTCAATTTTTTAGAAATTTATTTGGTTTCTATAAATTCAAAATTAGCATTTATTAGTTTAGAGAAACGAATTCCAGACTCTTTCATATCTAAATCGTTTTTACTGTAATGCCATTTAATAATAACTTCGTTTGTTTTTGCCATTTCTTGAATAATAAGTAAAATTTTGGCAATTTGTTTTGCTGAAGAAGTATTAAAATATTCTAATTCAAAATTTATTGTGGTTTGGTTATTTGGTTGTTTAGAGTATTCGGCAAACCAATTTATAATGGGTTTGAAGAAATCTATAGCATTTTCTGGTAGTGATCGTTCCGAAATTTTAAACATCTCATTTTCAGAGTCTAAACATACGTACGGTGTGTCTGATGTTTTTTCAAGTAATAGGCTATTCATATATTAGTTACAGTTATTTTTTTACTTAACTAAAACAAAAGTAAGAATTATATTTGAACTTGTAATGAAAAAAAGCTATAATTATCGTCAATCTTTTTTAAGAAATGACCTATTTGGTTTTTACTTTTTATTTTTAAATCTATAATTCCTAAACCGGCTTTTTTTGTATCATCTATATCGAAATTGAATAAACTTTCGTCGTAGAATTTAAAAATTTCCTCTTCAGTTAGCTTGTTTACATTATTTATTTTGTTTGTAAGTTCGTTTGCGTTTTCATTTTTTATGTAGTTTCCAGCTGTTAGTAAATGTTTTCCGTCTTTATCGCTAATGAAAAAAATACCAGGATTTCCGCCTTCTTCGTTATTTGGGTTGCTGGCATGTTTTACAATATTTTGTAGCATTTCCATAACAATGTAAAACATTTTGTTTTTTTGGTCGGGTTCTTCGGTTAAATGTCCTTCAATTGTTTGTAACAAGCCTTTTAAACTTTCTTGGTTCATTACACCATTGTAAATTAGTTTAATATCTTCGTTGTTAAGAGTTTTATGTATTTCAATTATATTGTCTAACGATTCTTTGGCTATTTTATTAAAATCTGAAATTGTAATATCTTCAAGTGCAGGTATTGTGTGTAAATAAAAGTATGTGTCGTCTTTATTTAAATCAACAAATCGATAAGAAAGTTTATTTCCCGATTTTCTTGCCATATCAATTAATCCTAAGCCGGCACCGCCTTTTTTTGATAATTCGCCATCGCTTAGTACCTGTTTGTAATAGTCTTTTAGTTCTTCGTTGTTTAGGCTATTTATTTTTTCAATTAATTTTGTGATAACCGGAATGCTCGTTTTTTCGGTTGCGTTACCTGTTGTTATGTAGTATTTTTCTTCGTTTCTTTTGATAATAAATAGTCCGTGAGTATTGTTGTTTGATATTTTTGCAGTATCGTTTTGGTGCCGCGTAATATTTTGAAGTCCTTCAACCATAATTGCATAAACTCTTTTTTTCATTTTGGAAGAGTGTTCTTCTGTTTTAAGGTTTACCTCTGTTAATGATAGAATGCTATCTGTAATTTGTTGGTTAAAAAAGCCTCTATAAACATAACTTAAGTTATCTTTTTGCATTGCATAAAACAACGAAACTGAAAATTCTAGGTTTTTAAAATTGTTAATTGCCATTACGTCTAATTATTTTTTTATAAAAATACAATTTTAGTTTTCATTATCAAATATTTATATGCTTTTTTTGCTTTTATTTAGTAAAAAATTCTAAAAATTAGAATTTATTGCATCAACTGGGTTTAGTTTTGATGCTGATTTGGCAGGAGCAAATCCAGCAATAACCCCTATAATTACAGATATTAATAGTCCTGAAAAGATATTAAAAAGTGACATCGTAAATTTCATTGAATCGATTAAATTTCCGGCTATAATTGTTCCTATCCAAATTAAAATTAAGCCTACAACTCCGCCAACAATCGATAAAATTACAGATTCTGATAGGAATTGGAATAATATAAAATAGTTTTTTGCTCCTAACGATTTTTGTATTCCTATTATTTTTGTTCGTTCTTTAACCGAAACGAACATTATATTTGCGATTCCAAAACCGCCTACTAATATAGAAAAACCACCAATAATAAGTCCAATTAAATCTATCATTATAAAAATTTTATCGAATCCTTGAGTTATCATACTTGTTTGGTTTAGTGCAAAATTATCTTCCATTTTTGGATTTATTCGTCTAACTTTTCTCATTAAGTTGGTAAGTTCATCAATAAGTTGTTCGGTTTTTATATTTTGTTTGGCTTTTACATTAATCATTGGGTTTATTTGTTCGTCTTTTATGTCGAAAATGGTTCTTCCAAAATTAATTGGGATAAGAACTAAGTTGTCGGTGCTATTTCCGAATATGTCGTCGCCTTCTTTTTTAAATACGCCAATTACTTGAATTTTAATGCCTTTTATTTTTATTATGTTGTTTATCGGGTTTTTGTTTTGAAAAAGTTCTTCTGCAATTTTGCTTCCTATTATTGCTTTGTTGTTACCTGCAATAATTTCAAATTGAGTAAAATATCTACCATTTGCAATTTCAAAATTTCGTATTTTATCGTAATTTTCTGATGTAATAACTATTGATGCGTTTTCAATAGAGTTGGTGTTTTGACTTACAGTAGCATTTGATGAAGCCTGAAAAACAACAGCTTCGGCATTTTTAATGTGTTTTTGTAGATATTCAAAGTCTTTTAATGATGCAACCGGTCTGTTTACAAATTTCCACCAAGGGTATTCTACTTTTTCCATTATTGACCAAGGCCATTTTTGAATGTACACTACATCGTCGCCAAGTTTGCCTATATTGTCTCTTATTGAACGTTCTAAGGAGTCTAAAACTGTAAAAACAGAAATTATTGCAAAAATCCCTATTGTTATACCTAACAACGAAAGAAATGTCCTTAGTTTATTTGTTATTAATGAACTAAAAGCTAATATAAAACTCTCTTTAAGTAACCTAATTAAAAGCATAGATTACAAAAGTAGTAATTTATATTTGTAGTTTATTGTGTGAAATTTATATTTTAATTAAATTTAAGATTAAAATGGAAGTTCATCTCCATCGTCTTCAAAAACTGGAGGAGGTGCTTGTACATTATTTGTTGTTGAGTTATTGTTTTGATTGTTGTTATTTTGCGTTGCTTCTATTTTCCATGCAGAAACATCGGTGTACCATTTACCGTTAAATTCTCTACTTTCAATGTTTATTGATACTTTAATTTCGTCGCTTATTTTAAAATTATTGATATCTACTTTGTTATTGAAATAAGTTATGTGAACTTTTTTTGGAAATTGGTCGTTTGTTTCTATTATAAACGAATCTTTTCTCCAATCGCCTTTTGCCGATTTTCCAACTACAGGTTCAAGTATGCTGTCTAATTTTCCTATTATTTCCATATATTATTGTTTTATAAAGTTTATTGATATTGAGTTTACGCAATGTCTAAGGTTTTTTTCTGTGTAATTTTCGCCTTCAAAAATATGCCCTAAATGAGCTCCACATTTTGCACAAACAATTTCTGTTCGTTTGCCATCGGAGTCGGGTATTCTTTTTATTGCTCCGGCAATTTCGTCGTCGAAACTAGGCCAGCCACAGCTTGATGTAAATTTATCGTTAGAATTATATAATGGTGTATTGCATCTTTTGCAATTATAAGTTCCATTTTCGAAATGGTTTGTATATTTGCCAATAAAGGGTGCTTCTGTACCTTTGTTTACAATTACTTGTTCCTCCTCGAATGTTAATTTTTTAAATTCCATTTAAGTTATAATTATTTCACAAAAGTAGTATAAAAATTATAAGGTGTAAAACATAAAAACAAATTTAATGATAAAGTTTTTACATAATATTTCTTAGAAGTTTCAATAATTTGACTAAATTTAATTTTATTACGAGAAAAATGTTAATAAATTATTTAAAAAATATATTGTTATTTTAAAATATATTGTAACTTTGGAGAAACGTAATCATTATGAGAACTTTAAATTATATTTTAGTAGTTGCAGTTTTACTTGCAGTTTCTTGTTCGCAAATTGAAAAAAAATCTGATTCGGCTCAAAATGTACAAGTTTCAGATGTTCAAAAGCAATCGTATTCAGGGCAAGTTGTTGAATATTACCAAAATGGCAATAAGAAGTATGAAATTAAGTATGTAGAAGGTAAGCCAAATGGTAAGTATTTAACTTGGTTTAGCGATGGTTCTAAAAAAGCTGAAGGCGAGTATAAGGAAGGCAAAAGAATTGGTTTATGGAAGTGGTTTAGTGAAAAGGGAAATGTAAATTTTACTGTTGTTTATAACGAAACCGAAATGGCTAATTTATAAGTAGTTAACACTTTTAGTAATTAATAGCACACTGATAACACAGATAAAACA
>DYMG01000111.1 GCA_020721655.1 Paludibacter propionicigenes
CGAAAATGTTGCAAAATTTATAAAGGAATAAAGTATAATAAATATGCAAGGCAAAACATTAAAATAAAAAAAGTGGTTATAAAACCACTTTTTTATTTTTATTTTCCATCAACATAATCTTGTAAATAGCTGAAATGGTTGCCAAGTTTTCCGTTAATTGTTATAGTAGCTTTTTCTATTATTTTGTCGCTATCTTCGCCAAAGAGTGCAGGTAAAACCCTTTCAACTAAGTTCTTGCCAAAATCTATTGATGAATTTCGAGGTAGTTCCCCAGGTAAATTATCTACAGCCATAACTGTAATAGCTTCGTTGTTAAAAGCATCGGTTTCCTGCCAATTTTTAAGATTAAAACCATATATAGGCTCTGCAATTGTAGAAGCTCTTATTGTTGATGGAATAGGACCGTCAATGTCGCAACTAACATCGGCAATTACTTTTATTTTAAAATCTTTAGCTTGCATATCTTCTTTGGTCATAAAAACTGGGGAACGGTGGTCCCAAAAGTGGCAGGCTATGAAAAAATCGGCAACTTTGGTGTAAGGCAAAAAAGTAGATTCGTATTCGTAAGGGTGTTTAAAAAAATGCTTTAAGTCGAAATGTTCGTTATTTTTCCTTTTTGTGTAATCCCAAGGGTCTATTTGGCAAAAAACAGGTTCCTTAAAATCTTTTTCAATAAATTGGCTTGCGGTAACTTTTTTAATATTTAACTTAGAGAGGGTTTCTATAGCTCCGTGAGCTACTCTGCCTCCTCCGGTAATAAGAATTTTTATATTATCGAGTTTTACTTTGTTAAGTTCATCAAAAATTTCGTGCATATCGAAACATTCAATTGCTCTTTTTAGTTCGTAAGTTTTATTTCTTAAGCCATAGGCTCTCAACCCGTTATAAGCTCCGACTAATCCTGCCCAATACCCAAAGGCTACTAAACGTACGCCATTAGTATCGGTTAGGTATTCATAATCAATTGTTTGAATGTTATTTTTGAGCAAAAGCTTTAATAACTCAAAATTGTAAGATTGTTTTTTTGCTGTATGCGAAAAAAACATATATTTTTTATTTGGTATAAGTTTCGATTTTGCTACTTCCTTAACTCCAATTAAAATATCGCAATTACTAACATCATCTACAACGTTTAAGCCTTTATCAATATACTCTTGGTTTGTGTAACACCTATCGTTTGACGACTGTATGAATAGTTTTACATTTGGAAATTTTTGAGTAATTTCAACTGCTTGCTCTGGAGCAATAGCAACTCTTTTGTCGGGCGGATTTTTTGTTTCTCGAAGTATTCCTACTTGTAATTCTGTATTCATCTTTATTTTTTTATAAATTTTTATAAAACTAACTTTTTTTACCCGTAATTACAAATTAATCTATTTTTTTTTGTAAATTTGCAGTCCAAAAACTTGGGGTTGACTTGGTTTTGACAGCAAGAATAATGGGATAGTAAGCATGCCGAGTAAGGTAACAAATCTCGTAAAACGGTGTTACACAAATTTAACTGGCGAAAATAATTTTGCTCTTGCTGCATAACCGAATTATAGTAGGTAAGCTTAATCTTTAAACTAGGTTTAGAGACGAGACATCTCGCTTTTAGGTCCTTTCTGATGCCTAAAAGCAATGAGGTGCTAACAAATTCGGAATAGTTTTTATGTATCCTCAACATAAAAGCGAAATTTAGAGGATAAGGTTTTAGATTGGTTGTTTATGGCCGGCTAAAATTCGAAAATTAATTATAAAATAAGCATGTAGAAAGTTATTTTATTACTTGATTGGACGAGGGTTCGAGTCCCTCCAGCTCCACAAAGAAGCAAAACAGATAAATTTAAATATTTGTTTTGCTTGGTTTTCAAGAAGTTAACGTTTGCCCGTTCCTTGTAAACAAGTGTTTTTTTTTGTTTTTTAACTAATCAGACAGGAAATACACAAACAAATATCAATCAGGAACTTATTTCGTAAAAGTAAATTCCCGATTCTCGGGACAAGCTGTGCACTGATGCGTCGGTTACGCTGTATTTGTTGATAAATTTACTTTTAGCGTCTACTTTTGCATGATTCTTATATCCATAAAACTTTTCTCCGTTTTTCTTTGTCCACAGGGCATCTATGTGAACATAAATACTACATCGAATGGTTTTGCTCCTGCGTTATTTTTTTTATTCACATTGAGTAATTAGATTCTAATAATGTTCTAGACATTTCAAAGTCAATAACTTACTAACCATTGCCAACGGATTGCCAATTTCTTCCAGTTTTTCTGTTGTAAATTGCTGGTCAAATAATGACTTGTTACCCGTTGCTTTGTATTATTTACTGTTCATTTTTATATTGATTTTAATACACAAATATACATATAACAATCTGAATATCAAAATTTTAATTTATAGAACGCCCCATTAGTAGTATTTTAAAATTCAATATATTACCTTAAAGTTAAAGAAAAGAGTAGATTAAAATTTATTAACAATTTGTCGTATTTTAACTAACTTTACCAATAGGGCTTCTAAATATTTAATATTTAACATGTTAGCCCCATCAGATTTTGCAATTGCAGGATTAGGGTGTGTTTCTAAGAAAATACCATCAACACCGGCTGCAATGCCAGCTTTTCCAATAGTTTCAATTAAGTCTGGGCGACCACCGGTTACTCCAGAAGTTTGATTAGGCTTTTGAAGTGAATGTGTAATATCTAAAATAACAGGAAATCCTGTTTTTTGCATTTCTGGAATTGAACGGTAATCCACAACAATATCGCCATAGCCAAACATAGTACCTCTGTCGGTTAGCCAAATTTTATTGTTACCACTTTCTACAACCTTTTGTGTAGCAAATTTCATAGATTCAGGAGCTAAAAACTGTCCTTTTTTAATATTTACAACCTTACCTGTTTTAGCAGCTGCAACTAAAATGTCGGTTTGTCGGCACAAAAACGCTGGTATTTGAATAACATCTACATATTTTGCTGCCATTTCAGCTTCTACGGCAGAATGAATATCGGTAACAACCGGAATTGAAAATTTTTCGCTAACTTCTTTTAAAAGTTTTAAACCTTCAATGTCGCCAATGCCGGTAAAAGAATCTAATCGCGAACGATTAGCTTTTCGGTACGATGCTTTAAAAATAAAAGGAATTTCTAATTCGTCGGTTATTTTTTTTATTTTTTCGGCAATTTCAAAAACTATATCTCTACCTTCAATAACACAAGGTCCGGCAAGTAAAAAAAAATTATTTTTTTTGTTTTCTTTTAAATTTGGTAAAAATTCCATTATCTATTTTTTTACACAAAATTAATATTATAATTAATTTGTAGCTATTAATTATAAATTAAAATAATTCTAAAAAAGAAAATATAAGAACTAATTTTTTACATATATTTGCATCAAAATATTTTTTGTTAGTAAATGAAAAAAAACATTGCTATTCTTGCAGGTGGAGACTCTTCAGAATCTGTAATTTCACTAAAAAGTGCCGAACAAGTTAGAAATTTATTGAATAAAAATACTTTTAACGCCTATACAGTTTATGTAAAAGGCTCAGAATGGGTTATTACGAGCGACCAATTTTGCGATGCAATTGTTAATAAAGATGATTTTAGCTTTAAATACAATAATCAGAAAATTAAGTTCGATTATGCCTTAATTTTAATTCACGGAACTCCTGGCGAAGATGGTAAATTGCAGTCGTATTTTGATTTATTGAAAATTCCTTATTCAACACCAAATGCACTTACTTCTGCAGTAACTTTTAACAAATATACTTGCAAAGCTGTTTTAAATTACGAAGGAATAAATTCATCAAAAGCATTTTTATTAAGAAAAAGCGACAATATTAACAGTACTGAAATAATAAATAAAACTGGATTGCCTTGTTTTGTTAAACCAAATGCAGGCGGGTCTAGTTTTGGAGTTACTAAGGTAAAGCAAATAGAAGATTTGCAAAACGCTATAAACCTTGCTTTTAAAGAAGATGATGAGGTAATAATTGAAGAATTTATTTCAGGTATTGAGGTTACTTCGGGTGTTTTTAACAATAAAACCGAATTGATAGCATTGCCAATAACCGAAATTGTTAGCGAAAACGAATTTTTTGATTACGATGCAAAATACAATGGAAAATCGAAAGAAATAACACCAGCCAGAATATCTAACGATGTTTCAAATAAAATTAAAGAAATGTCGAAATTAATATATAAAAAATTAAACTGTAAAGGCGTAGTTCGGGTCGATTATATAATACAAAATAATGAACCATACTTTTTAGAAATAAATACAGTTCCCGGTATGAGTGGCGAAAGTATTATACCTCAGCAGCTTAAAGAGTATGGCATTACCGTAACAGAAATGTATGACATAATAATAAATAACCAAATTTAAAAATTAAACCTTAAAAAATGAAAAAATTACTTTTATTTTCAGCAATTTCAATAATTGCATTCTTTTCTTGTCAAAACGTACAGGAAAATCCAGAATTCTTAAAACTTCAACACGAAAAAGATAGTTTGGCAGAACTTTCAAACTTAAGAGGCGATGAAGTAATGGGCTTTTTAGGCGACTTAAACTCAATTCAAGAAAACTTGAATGAAATTAAAGCAACCGAAAACATTATTACAGTAAATAAAGGAACAGGAGGAGAACTATCTGTTGACACAAAAGAGCAAATTCAAAATGACATTAACTCCATTTACGAAAAAATGAAAGAAAATCAAGAGAAATTAGCTAAACTTAAGAGGAAATATAAAAATGCAAATAAAAAAATATCAGCATTAGAAAAAACAATTAAATTGTTTGAAGAGCAATTAAAAATGAAAAACGATGAAATTAACGCTCTTAATTTACAACTTGCCGAAATGAACATTAAAGTTGTTGAATTAACAACTACCATTGAAACTCTTGAAGCCGAAGGCGAAGAAAAAGACAACGTAATTGTAAGTAAAGACGATGAAATAAATACAGTTTATTATGCAATTGGCACAAAAAAAGAACTAATTGCAAACAATGTAATTACTAAAGAAGGTGGTTTTATTGGTTTAGGAAAAAGTTCTAAATTAAAAGGCGATTTTAATAAAGAATATTTTACAAAAGCCGATTTAAGAACATTGAAAGAAGTATCTGTTTTTGCAAAAAAAGCAACACTTATTACGACAAATCCTGAATCGTCGTACAAATTTGAAGGAACAGGAAAAGTAGATAAAGTTATTATAACTAATCCAGAAGCATTTTGGCAAGCTTCTAAATATTTAGTTATTATTACTGAATAAAAATAAAAGCCTTTAATAAATCGTCATTGTAAAAATTAGTAATTTTGCAATGACGATTTTTTGTTTTTAGCAATGAATATAAAACATAAAATATTAATAATAAGCCTTATATTAATTTCAATAAATAGTTATTCTCAATCAGTTGTAAATAAGTTTTTTAAGCTGTCGCGACCAGAAAAATTTTGGACTGTTACACATATTTTTAAAGCAAAAAAAGCATTTAAAATTTCAATTGAAGCAAGAACTAAAGCAGATTCAATTGCGAAAACTATAACCTTAGATGGCGATAAAAACGGAGGACAAGTAGATGCTTTTCGCCATTCGTATTGGCAGGCACGATTAAATCAAGAAATTGGGAAATATGCTGCAAAGAAATTAGGAATAGCTCACGAAAAAGGAAATTATTTATACTTTAAAAAAAACAAACTTGAAGATGGAGGTGTTCCCGATAAAATTTCTTCGGATATGGACTTGTTTAATAACGAAGTAGGATTAAGTATAACTATTGAAAACAAGGAATTAAACAGTCAATATATTGAAAAACAAATTGTTGAAAAAATTAAACGTGGCGAGTTGAAAGTTATTTTAAAAAATGAAATGGGGCAATTTTTAGACTGTAATGGAAATATAATTTCAACTGAAGAACTAAAAGGAAAGTGGGATAATAATAAATGCTTAGTAAATTCAAATAATACCAAATACAAATAATATATTGTCCAATAAATGAAATTGTATAATGCCGATGCAATAGCTGTTTAGTCCAATGTTGGTTGGACTTCCGAACAAGTTCGGAACACGTTATTACAGATATGGTTTCGGTAT
>DYMG01000035.1 GCA_020721655.1 Paludibacter propionicigenes
ATTGATAAATATGTATGTTGAAATTTTATTGTCATAGCTTTACTATAATCAAATTCATAAATATTGACAAATATATATATTAATTCGAAAAGTATAATTTGAAAAATATTTTAAAATTAGACCTTTTTGTTTTTGCTGAAAAAATCAAAGATGAATATTTTTAGACTAAACAAAAGCTGAATTCAATAAATTGGATTTATCATCAAAAATATGTTTTATAACAACTAACAACCTTGACAAAAATCATTTTTAAGTATATATATATCCAATAATTTAGATGTGTAATTTAAAACTTTAAAAAAATGAAACGTTTAACAATCTTAATTCTAATTCAGTTATCAATAAGTGGATTAATATTTTCTCAAGAAATACAACCTTTTTTTAATTGTGGTTCGGTGGTTAGTAATATAAATACTGAAAAAGAAAAAATAAAAACAGCTTTAATTGAAAACAATTTTACAATAACAGGAGGATATTCGGTAGAAAATAAAGCAAATTTGTACGTATTAACATTTACCTCAAAAGAACTTCAAAAAGTTTGTTTAAAGGTGAAAGATAGAGGTATCTTAGCCGCAAACTTAAGAATAGCTTTTAATTTATCTGAAGGAAAAGTAAGTGTTACAGCACTAAATCCTAAGTATTTGTTTTTAGGATATTTACGAGCCGATTACGATAAAAATAAAGCCGAATTAGATGCAATATCTGCATCGGTAAACAAAGTCTTATTTACAGTAAGCGGAAAACTTACCCCATTTGGCGGAAAAGTATCTGAAAAAGAATTAAAAAATTACCATTATATGATGGGAATGCCTTATTTTACAGACCCAGTAGAGCTTAAAGAATTTAATTCTTACGATGATGCTATATCAACAATAAGTAAAAACTTAGATGCAAAAAAAGGCAATACTAAATTAGTTTACAAAACCGAATTTAAAACTTTAAAACTTGCCGTTTATGGTGTTGCACTATTAGATAAAACAAAAGGAGAAGCCAATTTTCTGCCAAAAATAGGAGAAAAACATATTGCAGCAATGCCTTATGAAATAGTAGTTCAAGACAAAAAAGTAACAATATTGCACGGAAGGTTTAGATTTGCAATGTATTGGCCAGAACTTACAATGAGTCAGTTTTCAAAAATAATGAGTACTCCTGGCGATGTAGAGGAAACCTTAAAAGCATTAACACAATAAACCCGTAGTTAATATTTATACCGAACTGCTATCAATTTGCTTACTTTTGAACGAAGTAAAAAATTAATATTGATAGTCAATCGGCATAAACTAAACTATACTAACAAAATTCGTTTTCACTCTTTTATTAGTAGTTTAGTATTAGTTATATAGTTAGTTTTTTAAGAGGTTGATTTGTCAGCCTCTTTTTTTAGGTTTTAGAATTCTTTTAAAAAAAAACTTTTTAAGAAAAAATTCGCATATAAAATTCATTTTTATACTTTTATACTCTTTTAAAAAAATAACAATTTGAAACTTTGTATTGCAGAAAAACCAAGTGTAGGTAAAGAAATAGCAAAAATATTAGGTGCAAATACTAAAAAAGACGGTTATTTTGAAGGAAATGGTTATTTTGTTAGCTGGACTTTTGGGCATCTTTGCACTTTAAAAGCACCCGATGATTATACACAGCAATGGAAACAATGGAGTTTACATTCTCTACCAATGATTCCTCCTAAATTTGGAATAAAAGTTATTGATGATAAAGGAATTTTAAAACAATTTTCAGTATTAGAGAATCTTATTTCGCAAGCCGAAGAGGTTATTAATTGTGGCGATGCCGGAATTGAAGGCGAAGTTATTCAACGTTGGGTACTTCACAAAGCAAAATGTACAAAACCGGTAAAACGTTTATGGATTTCGTCGCTAACAGACGAAGCTATAAAAGAAGGATTTAAAAATTTATACGACTCAAAAGAATACGATTTGTTGTATGCCGCAGGAAACTCAAGAGCTATTGGCGATTGGCTTTTAGGTATGAACGCAACAAGGCTTTACACCATTAAATTTGCAAATAATAAAGGCGTTTTATCTATTGGAAGGGTTCAAACGCCAACTTTAGCCTTAATTGTTGATAGATATAAAGAAATTACAAATTTTATTTCAAAACCATTTTGGGAAATAAAAACAACTTATCGTGATGTAGTTTTTAATTCTACCGAAGGTAAATTTATTGATGTAGAAACAGCCCAAAATATATTACAATCAATAATAGGAACAGAATTTGAAATAATATCTGTAGAAACAAAAAAAGGAAAAGAAACCCCTCCAAATTTATTCGATTTAACCTCATTGCAAGTAGAATGTAACAAAATTTTTAGCTACACTGCCGAACAAACTTTAGGATACATTCAAAGTTTATACGAAAAAAAATTGGTAACATACCCAAGGGTAGATACCACTTTCTTGCCAAACGATATGTATCCGAAAATAAAAGGTATTTTAGAAAAACTTAAGCCATATTCAAATTTTACTGATGTAATTTTAAAAGAAAAAATAAAAAAAAGTAGCAAGGTTTTTAATGATAACAAAGTTACCGACCACCATGCAATTATTCCAACAGGAGAATACCCAAATGCCTTAAAAATTGAAGAAAAAAAGATTTACGACTTAATTGCCCGACGCTTTATTTCCGCTTTTTACGACGATTGTATAGTGTCTAACACAACAGTTGTAGGCAAAGCAAGCAATTTTACCTTTAAAGCTACAGGAAAAATTATTTTAGAAGATGGTTGGAGGGTGCTTTATCCTAAAAAAAACGACGAAAAACAAAGTGAAGAAACTCAAATAATGCCATCGTTCGAGAAAGGCGAAAAAGGCGAACATTTTCCCGATTTACAAGAAAAACAAACATCGCCACCAAAATATTATACCGAGGCAACACTTTTAAGGGCAATGGAAACTGCTGGAAAACAAGTTGATGATGAGGAGCTTAGAGCTCTAATGAAAGAAAATGGAATTGGGCGACCATCTACTCGTGCAAATATAATTGAAACTTTGTTTAAGCGAAACTATGTAAAACGTGAACGTAAAAATTTAATACCAACAAATACTGGAATTCAACTAATCGATAATATTGGAAATGAGCTTCTTAAGTCGGTTGAGCTTACCGGAATTTGGGAACAAAAACTACGAAAAATAGAAAAGGGCGAGTACGAATCGTCTCAATTTATTGAAGAAATGAAAACAATGCTTAAAGAATTAGTTTTTGACGTTAAAAATGAAAAATATAAAGTAATAGAAATTGAAGCATTAGATTCTAAAAATAATAATTTAAAAACAAAATCAACCAACAAAAAAACAATTGAAAAAGATAAATTAATATGTCCAAAATGTAAAAAAGGTACATTAATTAAAGGGAAAAATGCTTATGGTTGCAATAAGTTTAAAGATGGTTGTAACTTTTTAATACCGTTTTCTGTTCTAAAAAATGAATATAATACCGAAATACTTACCGATGAAATTATAAGTAAAATTTCGTCAATAAATTAACAGATTAGAAATTTAAGCATATGAAAATAACGAAAAAAAACAAACTTATAATGCTGTTAATTAGTATTTTATTGCTGTTAATTGCAGTGTATGTTTACTTTAAGCCTGAAAGCGAAAATACATTAAAAATTGAAAAAATATTGGTGTCAAACTCATTACAATTAGACAGTGTTTTTACAAATAAGAATTATTGTATCGACACTATTTTTAAAGATTCAATAGTGCCAAAAATTTTTGTTGAAAATGTTCCTTACGATTTAAAAAAACTAAATAAGAAGCTAAAAAAAGAAGTATTTATTAGAATTTTACTAAGCAATATTTTAAAATTGAACGAAGAAATTTTAAAAGAAAGAGACCAAATTGTTAAATATATAAATGCAAAAACTAAAGAAAATGGAATTGCAGCTAATAAAATAGCAAACAAGTATAAATCAGATACTTTAAATGTTATAGAGCTTTTAAAAAGGGTAGATGTAATTCCTCCTAGTTTGGTTATTGCACAAGCTATAACTGAAAGTGGCTGGGGAACATCGCGTTTTTCAATAGAAGGCAATGCTTTGTTTGGTCATCATTCAACAAAAGGCGATACATCTAAATTTATAAAATCTAAAAAAGATAGAGTTAAACACAAGGCGTTTAATACTGTTTATGAAGCCATTAAAGCATATATGTGTAATTTAAATACATCTAAATCGTATAAATTTTTACGAAAAGAAAGAGCTATAATTAGGAGCAAAAATGAAATGTTAAAAGGTAAAAAACTAACAAAGCACTTGGGGCGATATTCCGAAAGAGGTATTTTGTATGTAAATTCCTTAAATAGTATGATTAGGGCTCAAAGATTAGAAAAATATGATTATTTAAAGTTAGATAGTTCTAAATATGAAATTTATATTTCAATTTTAAAAAACAACAAAAAGGCTTTGAAAAAATAAATTCAAAGCCAATTTTTAAGTTAAATTTTTATTTTAGCTAATATCTAAAACAAGCTATCAATTAAATTGTTATCTGTAATATTTGGGATTGTAATTTTAAGTTCTGGGGTTCGTTCCATTTCTCGTTTAATAGCAAATAAAGCACCATCGTTTCTTGCCCAAGCACGGCGAGAAATACCATTGTTTACGTCCCAAAATAGCATAGATTTTAATCTTCTTTCGGCATCTTGCGAGCCATCTAAAACCATTCCAAAACCTCCGTTAATAACTTCTCCCCAGCCAACTCCACCTCCGTTGTGTATAGAAACCCAAGTAGCACCTCTAAAAGAGTCGCCAATAACATTTTGAATAGCCATATCGGCAGTAAAACTAGAGCCATCGTATATGTTTGACGTTTCTCTAAACGGCGAGTCTGTTCCCGAAACATCGTGATGATCTCTACCAAGTACAACAGGTGCTGTTAATTTGCCATCAGCAATAGCTTTATTAAAAGCTTCTGCAATTTTAATTCTACCTTCTGCATCAGCGTATAAAATGCGAGCTTGAGAACCAACAACAAGTTTGTTTTCTTGTGCACCTTTTATCCACTGTATATTGTCTAACATTTGCTGCTGTATTTCTTTTGGCGAAGTTTTAATCATTTCTTCTAAGACTTCGGTTGCAATTTTATCGGTTAGTGCTAAATCTTCTGGTAAAGACGATGTGCAAACCCAACGAAATGGTCCAAATCCGTAATCAAAACACATTGGTCCCATTATATCTTGAACGTAAGATGGATAGCGGAAAGTTTTTCCGTCTTGGCTCATAATATCGGCATTAGCACGCGATGCTTCTAATAAAAATGCGTTTCCATAATCGAAAAAATACGTGCCTTTTGCTGTGTGTTTGTTTATAATGTTTGTTTGTTTTTGTAATGACATTTGTACTTTTTGTTTAAAAAGTTCTGGGTTTTTAACCATCAATTCATTAGATTCTTGATAAGAAAGCCCAACAGGGTAGTATCCGCCAGCCCAAGGATTGTGTAGTGATGTTTGGTCTGAGCCTAAATCTACATAAACGTTTTCTTTATAAAATTTTTCCCAAACATCAACAATATTTCCAACAAATGCATAAGAAATAACTTCTTTTTTTGCTTTTGATTTTTTTACTTTTTCTACTAATTCGTCTAAGTCGTAAATTAGCTCGTCAACCCAGCCTTGTTTGTGTCGTTTTATTGCTGCAGTTTCGTTAATTTCGGCTGTAACAGATATAACACCTGCAATGTTTCCTGCTTTTGGTTGTGCACCAGACATACCGCCTAATCCCGATGTTAGGAATAGTTTTCCGTCTAAATTTTCTCCGTTTTTGGAAATCATTCTGCCAGCATTTAAAACTGTAATTGTTGTTCCGTGAACAATTCCTTGAGGTCCAATGTACATAAATGAGCCTGCTGTCATTTGTCCGTATTGAGAAACGCCTAAAGCATTAAATTTTTCCCAATGGTCGGGTTTTGAGTAGTTTGGTATTACCATTCCGTTTGTAACAATAACTCGTGGTGCATCTTTGTGCGATGGGAAAAGTCCCATTGGGTGTCCAGAGTACATTACAAGTGTTTGTTCATTTGTCATTGTGGCTAAATATTTCATTGTAATTAGGTATTGAGCCCAGTTTTGAAAAACTGCTCCGTTTCCGCCATAAGTAATTAATTCGTGAGGGTGTTGTGCAATTGCATAGTCTAAGTTGTTGCTAACCATCAACATAATTGCAGCGGCTTGTTTACTTTTGTGTGGGAAATCGGTTATTTTTCTTGCTGTTATTTCATAATTTGGACGAAAACGAAACATATAAATTCTGCCATAAGTTTCTAATTCTGCTTTAAATTCTTTGGCCAAAATTTGATGATGTTTTTCGTTGAAATACCTAAGTGCATTTTTTAGTGCAAGTTTTTTTTCTTCGGTAGTTAAAATATTTTTTCTAATGGGAGCATGGCTAATATTTTTGTTATACTCTTTTTTTTCGGGCAATTCGTCAGGAATTCCTTGTAAAATTGCATTGTTAAACGACTGTAAATTCATTTATGGTTAGTTTAGTTAAATATTAATTTTTTAATTTAATTAATTCAGATTCTAAGCTTGTATTGAATAGTTTATGTGAAATATCAACATCTAAATTTAAGTGTTCTATGTATTCTATATTAGAAGTGAAAATCCAAAATTCGTTGTTAGAAATGTTGGTTTTAATTGTTTTTCCAATCATTTTATAAAAGTCTGTTTCTTCTTCAAATTTAATGTTATTTTCCTTATCAATGTGTTTTTGTTTTTCATATATTTCTTCTTCTGTTAAAACTTTATCTTCTGGGAGTTCTAATTTTAGTTTTTTGAAATAAGGAGGATTTGTTATTATAAAGCAGGGTGTTTTTGGTAGTTCAATATGTTCAAAATTTTCTTCAATTAGTTTAACGTTTCTGCTTATACCCAATCTGTTAAGAGCTCTTTTTGCCGAAATTATTGCTCTTGATGATATATCGGAGCCAATAAATTCAATTTTTGTTTGTTTTATGTTTGAAGTTAGTTCGGTTTTAATTTTTTCGAACAATTCGTTGTCAAAATTCATCCATTGTTTAAATGAAAAATTTTGGCGATGTATATTTGGAGAAATGTTTTTTGCAATCATTGCACCTTCGGCAAGTAAAGTGCCAGAACCACACATTGGATTTATAAAATTTGTTTGTCCATTCCATTGTGTCATTAATATTATTCCTGCTGCTATTACTGTGTTTAGTGGGTCAAATCCCGATTCTTCGGCATATTCTCTTTTATTTAATGGTTTCCCAGAGCTATCTAAATATATAATGCACTCATCATCAGTTATGTGGAATTTAATTATTATGTTTGGGTCAAATTTATCGCCATTTGGTCTGGTTCCAAAATTGGTTTTAAATTGCATTGTTATTAATTCTCTTATTTCGAGACTTAATCCTTCAATTTTTTTTAAAAATCTAGAGTTATTGGTGGTTGCAACAGAAAAAGATTGGTTAATATTAAAAACAGCCGACCAATTTATAGAGTTAACTCCATCTAATAAATCGTTTTTATTGTCTATGTTAAATCGTTTTATTTCTTTAAGAACATTTAATGCTGTTCTTAGTTGTAGGTTTGCCTTATATAGTATTTCATTGTCTCCGGTAAATTCTACGGCTCTGTTAATTTTTTCGATGTTTTTGCCTCCAATTTTTTCTATTTCCGATGCTAGTACATCAACTAATCCGTAAAGTGTTTCTGCTTTTAATAAATGTTCTTCTTTAAACATGTGTTTTTTAAGTATTTAACTATTTATAACTCCAGAGCCAATTAGCTCATCGTTTTTATACCAAGCGGCAAATTGTCCGGCTGTAACTCCACGTTGTGCTTGTTCAAAAACAACATAAATCCCTTCGTTTTCGAAGTATATTGTTGCTTTTTCTAGTGGTTGTCGGTATCTAATTCTTAAAAGGTAGTTGTCGTTTTCTCCTGTTTTACGGGCTAAATCTGTGCGAACCCAATGTACATCTTCTTGTTTTATGAATAGTGCTTTGCGAAATAATCCTGGGTGGTTTTGTCCTTGTCCAACGTATATTGTGTTGTTGTATGTGTTTGTTGCAATTACAAATAATGGTTCCAATTTTCCTCCAATATTTAAGCCTTTTCTTTGTCCAATTGTATAATAGTGGGCTCCATTGTGTTTCCCAATTTTTACACCATCTTTTTTAAAGTAAAATATTGGTTTTGATAGTTCTTTATAGTTTGATGGTATTTCAATATTTTGGTAATACGATTCGGGAATTTCTACAACATCGCCTTCTTTTGGTTCTAATTTTTGCTGCAAAAATGTTGGTAAATCAACTTTCCCAACAAAGCAAATGCCTTGTGAGTCTTTTTTATCGGCAGTAGCAAGTTCAATTTTTTTTGCAAGAATTCGTAATTCAGGTTTTTGCATTTCTCCAATTGGAAATAGTGCTAAACTGAGTTGTTTTTGGGAAAGTTGACATAAGAAATAGCTTTGGTCTTTGTTTTTGTCGGCAGCTTCTAATAAACGGTATATTTCTGTTCCATCAGCATTTTTTATTGTTTCTTTTCTGGCATAATGACCCGTTGCAACAAAATTGGCATTGTATTTTTTTGCAACATCAACAAATAAATCGAATTTTATTTCTCTATTACATAAAATATCCGGATTTGGAGTTCTTCCTTGTTGGTATTCGGAGAACATATATTCAACAACGCGTTTTTTGTACTCTTCGCTAAGGTCAACGGTATGAAATTCAATATCTAATTTACGAGCAACAAGTTTGGCGAAAATTATGTCGTCGTTGTTTGGACAATCGCCTTGAATTACTCCGGTTGTATCGTGCCAATTTATCATGTAAATTCCAATAACTTTGTAGCCTTGTTCTTTTAAAAGATATGCTGCAACACTAGAATCTACTCCACCTGATAAACCTACTACAACTGTTTTATTCACTACGTCAAAAGAATAATATTTGCAAAGATATATTTATATTTTTAATTTTTTTCTAATTATATTTTTGATTTTGGTTTAAATGCAATTATTAATTTATAGCTGTTGCAACAATTTACAATAGTTTTTAGTCTTAAAAAAGTAAAAATAATTGTTGATGAATAAATTTACTACTTCTGTTTTTGTTGTTTTTTTGCTATTAATAGCAAATTTTGTATATGTACTTAAAAGTGATATAGAATTGTCTAAAGATAAAAAAAATGAAAAGAAAATAATTTTAGAGTATGAAAATTATTCTCCACTAAAATTAAAAAACAACAAAATAAATATTAAAAAAGATAATTATAGCATTTTACTGTTTAGTAATTGCTATGTTTGTTAGTTAAGAGTCGTCATCTGCAATAAAATCTTCATCGCTAAAATGATTTATTTGTTCGTTTTCAAAGTAAAATATTTTAATTCTGGCAGTATCTTTTAAAAAATCAATTTTACCAATTTCAATTCGCGAAATTTTTATACCAATTCTATTTTCTAAATCTGTTTTTAGTTCTTTATGAAATTCTGGTTTTATAAGGTCAATTTTTTCGTAAAGTATAGTTTTTGATGATTCATGTTTCATTAACCACACTTTTTCTAACATATAAATTAGAGCTATAATTGTAAAATTTACCAAAATAACTTCGGCGTAACTTATTTTTTTACTTGTTAGTGCGTTAATCACAGAAATGCCAATTAGTACAAAAATATAGGTCATTTCTTTTATTGGTATAGGGTTTGTCCTATAACGAATAATTCCAAATATAGCAAAAAGACCAAGTGCAAATCCTATTTTTAGCTTTACACTATCTAGCATAAATATTAGTAGAAAGATTGTTGTGCTTAGAAGTATGTATGTGAAAAAATATTCTTTTCTTTTTGTTGTTGGGTAGTATATGTACCTTATAATTATTGTTGTAACTAAGAAATTGAAAGCTAATCTAACAAATAATTCTAAAAAGCTAGATGTGTTAATTATGTCAATACCAAACAGTTTAGTTTCTGTTAAAGATAGAATCGAATTTATCATTTTGTGCAATTTTTTTAAGTTTCAACAATTTTTCTTTAAAATTGTTATATTTTAAGTTTTTATTAAGTAATAGTGTTCCAACACTGTATTTGCTCATTCCTTGCGAATAAATTTTATTTTCTTTTAAAATATTTATAAAGTCAGACTTTGCATAACCTTCTCGTTTTACCTCTACTATGACTAAAAAAGGGAGTTCAATACTATTGTTTTCTTTTTCAAATTTTAAATCTACATCAATAGTAATTCTTTCAAAATCTGTATTATGAACAAGTGTTATGCGAGAAAAACTATTAATTATAGAGGCGGTAAATTCTGTACCATTATATGGCGAGTTTTTTTTAATAAATTCTTCAAAAATAGGGGTTATATGGTTTTCTAAACCACTTGTTTTTATGCGTTTTTTTATAGTTCGTTCTTTATTTGATTTAAACTTTATTTCAAAAAAACTAATATTGGAAATTAAATATTCGCGTTGTCGTATTTTGTACCTGTTAAGTTTTGTGTTTTGATGGTTTAAATATAAATCGTAATTTTTTGTGTCGAAATATTGAGTTTTATAATTTAATATTCTTTCGCTGTTTATTTCTAATATTTTGTAATTGTTTATAACACTTTCTAGTATTTCGGATAATTTATTAATGTTAAAAATAAATTTAGTATCTGTTCTATTTTGCAGAGTAACACCATCCATTTCTTTAAGTGAAGTGGGTGTAAATGAATTTGTTATTTGTTTTAAGTTTTCCAAAATTTCAACTAATAAAATGTAATTTCATACTCTTTTTTAGAGATAACAGCTCCTTCGGCATTTTTAACAATTTTACTTGTTTTTAAACCATTTTTATGTGTATATATTGTTGTAGTTTGAAGTTTATTAAACTCATTGAAAAACTCTTCTTTAATTTTATTATCATTACTATCATAATAATAATTAAACGTTTCTTTTAAGTTCCCTTCTTTGTTGTATTCTATGTGTTTAATTAACAGTCCTTTATTGTTGTATTCCTTGTAATTGTCTTTAATTTTAGTTGTTTTACCCAATTTTGTTACATAATTATAAGATGTAATGCCTTTCACATTATTTTCTTTTATATCTTTTTTAGATTGAGCATTTACAACAATAGTTGTGAGAAAAATTAAAAAAAACATTAATTTATTAACCATACACTAAATTTAATGCTCGCAAAATTAGCTAAAATTTATTATTTAATTTAAAATTAGTTGTATTTTAATGAAATTTGCTTAATAATTTATAGTTTTGGGCTAAATAAGTTTTATGACAAAAACAGAGCGGTATAAAAATATTATTAAATATTTTCAGGAAAATAAACCAATTGCAGAAACAGAATTAATTTACGAAAATCCATTTAGTTTATTAGTTGCTGTTATACTTTCGGCACAGTGTACCGATAAGAGAGTAAATTTAATAACCCCAGACCTACTTAAACTTTATCCAACTCCAAAAAAAATGGCAGAAGCCGAAGTATTTGAAATTTTTGAACACATAAAAAGCTGTTCATTTCCAAATAATAAAGCAAAACATTTGGTTGAAATGGCTAAAAGTTTAGTCGAAAATTTTAATTCAGTAGTCCCAAATAATATTGAAGATTTACAAAAATTACAAGGTGTTGGTAGAAAAACAGCAAATGTTATTGTTTCTGTAATTTACAATAAACCTGCTATGGCAGTAGATACACACGTTTTTAGAGTTTCAAACCGACTTGGTTTAACCACAAATTCAAAAAATGTTTTAACCACAGAAAAAGAATTAGTTAAAAATATTCCCGAAAAACTATTACCAATTGCTCATCATTGGTTAATTTTGCACGGACGATATGTTTGTACAGCAAAAAAGCCAAAGTGTAACGAATGTGAGCTCCAAAAATGGTGTAAATCGTTTAATTTAATTAATACATAAATATTATAAAATGAGAAAAAAATTATTAATTACAGCTATTGTTAGCTTATTTTTATTATCGTTTACAAACGATAAACCAGCTTATACACTATTTACCGATAACGGTAAAGATGTTAAATTTTCTGAAATGATAACAGATTTAGCTACTGCCGATTTTGTTTTTATAGGAGAATTACACAACAATCCAATATCTCATTGGCTTGAACTTGAAATAACTAAAGAAATTTATAAAATTAAAAAACAAAACACAATTCTTGGTGCCGAAATGTTTGAAACAGACGACCAACTTATTATAGATGAGTATTTAACAAACGTATATCCCGAAAATAAATTTGAACCAGAACTTAAATTATGGCCAAATTACAAGACCGATTACAAACCTCTTCTTAACTTTGCAAAAGATAGTAGCTTAAGTTTTATAGCAACAAATATTCCTCGCAGATATGCATCTGTTGTATTTAAATCTGGTTTTGAAGGCTTAGAAAATTTAACCGGAGAAGCAAAAAAATACATTGCTCCACTTCCAATAAAATACGATAAAGACCTCGATTGTTATAAAGATATGATGAATATGGGAGGAATGCCGGCTCATGCAAACGAAAATTTGCCAAAATCGCAAGCTATAAAAGATGCAACTATGGCTAATTTTATCAATTTAAATTGGAAAGATGGAAAAACATTTATCCATTACAATGGTAGCTATCATAGCGATAAATATCAAGGAATTGTGTGGTATTTAAAAAAATATAACAAAAAAGCAAAAATTAAAACTATTACTACAGTACTCCAATCAGATTTATCTAAACTTAACGATGAGTATAAAAAGCAAGCCGATTATATTATTGTTGTTGACGAAAATATGACTGGAACTTACTAATTAAATTAAATATTAGGTGTTTTTAGAAGAACTTTCAATAATAAACTTCAAAAATTATAGTGATGCTTTTTTAAAATTATCGGCAAAAATAAATGTTTTTGTTGGCAATAATGGAGTAGGAAAGACTAATATTTTAGATTCAATTTATTATCTATCGTTTACCAAAAGTTTTTTCAATAAAACCGATATTTTAAACATAAAATTTGATGAAGATTTTTTCCTTTTAAAAGGAAAATATATAAAAAATAACGAAGAATTTAATATTTCTTGTGGGGTTAAAAAAGATAAAAACAAAATACTTAAAAAAGATAAAAAAGAATACAATAAACTATCTGAACACATTGGTTTAATACCCCTTGTAATGATTTCGCCTGCCGATTACAACCTAATAAGCGGAACATCGGAAGAACGTCGTAAATTTATTGATAGTGTTATATCTCAATACGATAGAGAATATTTAGAAATACTCTTGAAATATAACAAAGCTATATTACAAAGAAATAAATTACTGAAACAATTTTCGGAAAATAATTCGTTTAACAAAGACCTTCTTAGCGTTTATAACGAACAGCTAATAGATTACGGAACAAGTATTTATGAGAAAAGGAAAAATTTCATTAAAGCATTAATTCCTGTTTTTCAGACATACTATAAGCATATTTCTGAAGGGAATGAAGTTGTTGAGTTAACTTATAAATCGGAACTTTTAAATAAATCATTTTCAGACATATTAAAAGAAAACACACCAAAAGATAGAGTAGCATCATATACTACATCAGGCATTCATAAAGATGATGTAGATTTTAATTTTGGCGAATATCCAATTAAAAAAATTGGCTCACAAGGGCAACAAAAAACATATTTAATTGCATTAAAATTATCGCAATTCGATTTTATAAAAGAGAAAAGTGGGGTAAAACCAATTCTTTTATTCGACGATGTTTTTGATAAATTAGATTCAAACAGAGTTGAGCAAATTATAAAATTAGTAATTGAACACAATTTTGGGCAAATTTTTATTACAGATTCAAATAAACATAGAATTGAAACTATTTTAACTGAAATATCTGACGAACACAAAATTTTTGAAATAATAAATGGTGAAATAAATGCTAATTAATAAAAATAATACAAAACATATAAAAGAAGTAATTAAAGCATATTTAAATCAAAATAATGTTGAACAAGGCTTGGTTAAACATCAGGTTGTTAAAGAATGGGAACTTATTGTAGGTAAGCGTATTAATAGTGTAACTACGAATATTTATATAGAAAAAAACTTGTTGTTTGTAAGTATAAAATCGCCAATAATTAGAAGCGAATTAAAAATGATAAAATCGGCAATAGTGGAACGAATAAATGCAAAAGCCGGTTTTGATATTATAACAGATATTATTATTCGTTAATTAAAAAAAATAAATTTTATTTGGTTTTTTGAGCAATATTTTTAAATTGAATGAAAAAATAAAAATGACATTTTTATTTTAAATAAAAATATTTACATTGCATAAATTAAAAGTAAAATTAAAAAATGAAATTATGGAGAAAATAGATGGTTTAGCTTGTGTGCGAAAAATGGAAACTGTAGGCAATTACATTAGCATAGATAATTTTAAAGAATTGGTTTTAGAATCAAATCCGGGAATGTCGTACTATTGCAAAATAAATTCGCCACTTTCTTCTGTTAAACATAGTATTTATTTGGTTATTAAACCTTTTAATAACGCAAATCAAGATAAAATTCTTCATTTATACGAGAAAATTAAAAAGAATTTAAATATAGAATTTGTTGTTTATCCAGGTCAAATTAAAGTTTTTAATGTTCTACATTCGTGTTTAAAATTAACTATAGAATCTAATACATACATAAAAGATGTTATAAAAGAATTTGAAAATGAGGGTGTTATATTTGTTAAAACAAAGAAGGTAGAACCTTATACTAGTTTAGTTAATACAAAAGAATGTATTGCAATTTCAGAGTTCGATGAATATGTTTTTAAAGATGATGCCAGCAATGAAATATATTTTTTAGAAATCCCATACCAGCTTGAGTGGGAGGAATTTAAAGAAATTGAAATGCACATAAAAAATACTTTTGGGTATAAAGATTTTGAAACTTCACTTATTTCTATTTTCAAGGGAAATAGATTTAGAGAGTTTATAAGAGTTTATGTAAAAGGTGGTTGCACTTGCGAGAGTTTTCAAGAACTAAGAAATAAATTTAGTTCAAAAATAAAAATGGATTAGTTAATAACTATTTATACCGAATTGCTATCAAGTTGCTTAATTTTTTCACTTAGTTCAAAATTAAGATTGATAGTCAATCGGCATAAACTAAACCAAACTAACAAAATTCGTTTTCACTTTTTTGTTAGCGGTTTAGTATTAGATACCATAAAAAAAGCGTAGAAATCTACGCTTTTTTTTTATTCTCGTGTGTCAATAACTTCAACACCTGGGTATTTGGTTTTGTCAAATTTAAACATGGCATCGTCTAAAGGTGTATTTGGTTCCATATTTTTAATTTTAATTGTGTAAATATTTCCATCATTGCCATATCTTTTCATTGAGTAGATGGTATTTTCCGATTTGTCAATTTGTAATCTTATTTTTGAAAATTCGCCGTCAAAATTTGTTGGTATTAAATCTATAACGTATAGAGCCCTAGTATCTTCAAAAACTTCTTTCACAAACTTATATTTAAAGCCTTTTTGGTACATTGTAAAAACTTTTGCCGGATTTAATGTTTTGTCGTCTGTTAAATCTACTTCGGAAATGTTAACTTCTTTATCTTCTTTCATATAAGACCAAATAAGTTTACCATCGCAAAAAGTAGTAACACCCATAAGTTCAAGTTTGTATTTTTCTCCTTTTATCCAAATTTTGCCAACACTTTTTTCATTTATTTTTTCTTGTTGATTTTCCATTTCAAATGAAAAAACCGAACGAATTGTTGTAAATGTTTTTGTTTTTGCAGAAACTTTATCTAATATGGCTTTAGCTTTATCGGCTGTCGCATCTTGACTATATCCTGAAAATGAGATTAATAGTGATAAAATTAATAAGTTTATTGCTTTCATTTATTTAAATTTATTTTGTTCTGTTAAAGTGTTTTCAAATATTGTTCCAAAGAATATTCATCTGAGAATAATACTTTTCTAGCTTTGCTACCTTCAAAAGGTCCAACAATTCCTGCTGTTTCTAATTGGTCCATAATTCTACCTGCACGGTTGTATCCAATAGAA
The DNA here is from genome assembly GCA_020721655.1 of Paludibacter propionicigenes. GTDB lineage: Bacteria > Bacteroidota > Bacteroidia > Bacteroidales > JAFGXI01 > DYMG01. The sequence continues at coordinate 16,015 of DYMG01000035.1, forward strand.
AATTTGCGTTGAATGCTAGATGTAGAACCTTGTTGTGAGCCAATAATTAAACGAGCTGCTTCTTCAAACATTGGGTCTTTTTCATTGTTGTCGAAATTAGAAATGCCAGCTTCAGAAACTTCACCAACTTCGGGTAAGTAAAATGCACTTGCATATCCTTGCTGTTCTGAAATGTGTTTTGTAATTTTTGCCACTTCTGGAGTATCAACAAATGCACATTGAACTCTAACTAGGTCATTTCCTTGAGAAATTAACATATCTCCTCGTCCAATAAGGTGGTTTGCTCCGGTGCTGTCTAAAATTGTACGCGAGTCAATCATAGAAGAAACTCTAAATGCAACTCGGGTAGGGAAGTTGGCTTTTATAATTCCGGTAATTATATTTGTTGATGGGCGTTGTGTGGCAATAATCATGTGAATACCAACGGCACGTGCAAGTTGTGCAATTCGTGCAATAGGTGTTTCTACTTCTTTTCCTGCGGTCATTATTAAGTCGGCAAATTCATCGATAACAACAACTATGTAGGGTAAAAATTTGTGTCCTTTGTTTGGATTAAGTTTTCTGTTTATAAATTTGTTGTTGTACTCTATAATATTTCTGGCATCAACCGATTTTAAAATTTTGTAGCGATTGTCCATTTCAATAGTTAAAGAGTTTAGAGTTCTCACAACTTTCTGAACGTCGGTAATTATTGCATCTTCTTCGTCTGGAAGTTTTGCTAAATAGTGTTTTTCAATTTTTGAGTATATTGATAATTCTACTTGTTTTGGGTCAACTAAAATAAGTTTTAATTGTGCTGGATGTTTTTTGTAAAGTAATGATGTAAGTATTGCGTTTATTCCAACAGATTTTCCTTGTCCGGTTGCACCTGCAACTAACATGTGTGGCGTTTTTGCTAAATCTAAAATAAAAGTTTCGTTTGAAATTGTTTTTCCTAAAACAATTGGTAGTTCATATTTTGATTCTTGAAAAGCTTTCGACAGAATAACTTTTCGCATTGAAACTATTTCTGGTTTTGCGTTTGGAACTTCAATTCCAACAGTTCCACGTCCGGGCATTGGGGCAATAATTCTAATTCCTAATGCGGCTAAACTTAGTGCAATATCGTCTTCTAAGCTTTTAATTTTTGAAATTCTAACTCCGGGTGCTGGAACAATTTCGTATAATGTTATGGTTGGTCCAATGGTGGCTTTAATTTTGTCTATTTTTATGTTGTAGTTTTCTAATGTTTCTACAATTTTATTTTTGTTTGCGTTAAGTTCTTCTGGTGTTACTTCACTATCGTTAGATGTGTGATTTTCAAGCAATTCTGGGCTTGGCATTTTGTAAAACGAAAGGTCTAATGTTGGGTCAAAAAGTCCTTGTTCTTTAATGAAAAAGTCATCATCATCATTGTTATTAATAGTTTCTATTTCTAATGGTTTTTCTATATTATTTTCGTCTATTTCAATAATTTCTTCTGTGTTGTTTGTGTTTATTATTTCATCGTCATTTTCTTTTGTTGTATCGGTTATTTCTAAGTTTCCTAAATTTGTTGTTTCTTTAGAAACATCAATTATTTCTATATCTTTTTCATCATTAATTAAATTGTTTGTGGTTTTTTTATCATCAATAATGTTGTTGTCTGAAATATTTGATGTTGTGTTTTCAGATGTAATGGTTTCTGGTATTTCTTCAGTTTTGTTTGTTTTAACTAATCCTAATTTTTGTTGTGTAAAATTGTAAAATTTGTTGGAATATAGTATTAGGAAGGATAATAGTATGGTTATAAGTATTGTAGCTGTTCCAAAAATTCCGGCAAATGAAATTAACCATTTGCTAATAAAATAGCCATAAGAACCTCCAAGTAAAAATTCTTGATTTGTTAAAATATTGTCGGCTAACCCTAATGCAATTGATAACCATATTATTGATAATGTGGTTATTTTTAAGACTTTACTGAGTTTTAGTGGTTTTATTCGTATTAAAAACAAACCTATAATTGAAAAAATAAATACAAAAATAAAAGAGGGTATTCCAAACCACGAAAAAAGAAATAAGTTAGATAAAGTAGCTCCTAATTTTCCACCCCAATTTTCTACAACAATATTGCTTGAAGATATTGTACTTATCCATTGAATGTTGTCTGATTTCCATGTAAATAGGTATGAAATTAGCGATAGCAGTAGGAAACCTGAAAAAAGAATAAGAAATACACCTATAAGAAAATGAAATTTTTCGTTTTTTAAAAACAGCATAAATTTAGAATCTTTCTTAGATTTCAGGTCTTTTTTTTCTTTATTTTTATCTGCCATTTTTAAAAACTATTTCAAATGCAAAATAACCAAAAAAATGTTACTTTTATGGTAATTATTTTAAAATTATATTGTTTTAATTTTCAACATAAAAATGATAATAACTAAAGACTATAAAATGGGCGATGCTATTTTGCACGACCCTAAAATACTTACTGTTCTTACTAGGTTTAATGTTAAATTAGGCTTTGGAGACGAAACAATTGAGCAAATTTGTGTGAAAAATAATATTAACGTAGATTTTTTTCTCGAATTAGCAAATACTTTTCACGATGAAAATTATTTTACAGAAAATAAATTAAAGAGTTTTTCGCTACAATTAATAGTTTCGTACTTAATAAATTCGCACAAAATATATGTAGGAAATAAAATTCCAGAAATAGAAGAGCTAATAAATACGCTTAAATATGATAATGAGCAAGATGCAAAAAATATAATTGTGTTAAAAAAATTCTTTTCAGGTTATAAAGATGAATTAATAAACCATATAAAACACGAAGAATTAAATGTTTATCCATATATTTTAGAGTTAGAAATAGGATTGAAAAATAAAAAAGTAAGTGAAACTTTTTTTGAAAGAATGCTTGTTTATTCAGCATCGGATTATAGAGATGAGCATTCTGATGTTGAACTTAAACTTTTTGATTTGAAAAACATAATTATTAAATATTTGCCACCTCCAATTAATTTTGAAAAATGTAATGTAATTCTAAATAAATTGTTTAAACTTGATGAAGACTTAAAAAATCATTCAAAACTTGAAGAACGAATTTTAGTTCCAAATGCAATTAAAATTGAGGCAGAGCTCAAAAAATTAAAATCTGAAAATAAAATCGATTTTATATAATATGAACAAAATTAAAGTTTTAATAATAAACAATTCTTATGTAATTTCAAGTGGTTTGCAGAACATTTTAAACGAAATTGCCGAAATTACTTATTCAAACATTGAATTTAATGAAAAAAACTTGTTAAATGATGTTGCTAAATTTAATCCGGAATTGTTGATAATAAACGAGTTAGTATTTAAGTTTTTAAAACTTGAAAAACAAACAACAACTAACTTATTAATTGTTATTGGCGACGAAAATAAAGAATCGCATAAATATTTTATAAACACCTTAAACGACAATAAATCTACAGTAATTTCATTAATAAGAAAATGTATTACAGAAAATTTTGAAAAACCAACAAAAATTAAAAATGAAAGTTTAAGTTCAAGAGAAAATGAAATAATTAAATATGTAGCAATAGGATTTACAAATCAAGAGATTGCTGATAAATTATTTATAAGTAAGTACACCGTAATAACACACAGAAAAAATATTACAAACAAACTAAACATAAAAACCGTTTCGGGGCTTACAGTTTATGCAATTTTAAATAATATTATTGATATTAATGATGTAAACTAAAAAAACATGAAAGCAATGCTATTTGCCGCCGGTTTGGGGACACGCTTGGGCAATTTAACAACAAATAAACCAAAAGCTTTGGTAGAAGTAAACGGAAAACCATTAATAGAATATGCTATAAATTATTTAAAATTGTATGGAATTACCGATATTATTATAAATGTACATCATTTTGCCGATTCAATTATAAACTTTGTTGAAAGCAAAAATAACTTTAACATTAATATTCAGTTTTCCGACGAGCGAGATTTGCTTTTAGAAACAGGAGGGGGGCTTTTAAAGGCAAAACATTTTTTTGAAAATGAAGACTGTTTCGTTGTTTTTAATACCGATATTTATACTTCATTGAATTTAGAAGATTTAATTAATAAGCATTTGAAAAATAAATCGTTGGCAACTTTAGCTGTTAGAAAACGAAAATCGAGTCGGTATTTTTTGTTCTCTAATGATGGAATACTTTCTGGTTGGGAAAATACTAAAACTAATGAAAAAATAATAACCAGACAAAATGAAAAACTAAATAATTTTGCATTTAGTGGAATTCACGTTATATCGAATAAAATTTTTGATTTAATACAAGAAAAACAAAACACTAAATTTTCTATAACAAAATCTTATTTGCAATTGTCTGAAAAATATAAAATAATGGCTTTTGAAGATAATTCAGATTATTGGATTGATGCAGGGAAACCAGAATCTTTAAAAGAAATTGAGCTAATTTTGAGAAAAATTAATCTTTAGTCCAAGTCGATTCTATTTTTTCACCATCTAAAAAATAAGTAAAACTTACATTTTTGTTGTTGTTATAAAAATCGCCGTATCCATTTACATTAATATCTCCAATTATTTGGTTGTTTAAATTTATTGTTGTTCCGTTTATAGTGCAAATAGCATCGACATTTATGCCTAAATTACCAAAATTGCTAATAGTATAACTTGAATCGCTACTACTAATTTCTATTGTGTACGATTGTGCTGCATAAATTCCATTTTCACTTGCATTGTCGCTACAAATCCAATTGCCAGTAATTGAAGTGCTGGGAACGCTTGGTTGTGTTTCTTCGTCTTTTGTGCAAGAATGTATTATTAATGAGTATATTACAGTAAGTATAATAAAAAATATTGCAATTTTAAATTTTACCATAATTATTTTTATTCGGCAGCGTACTTAACTTGTCCGCGTTTAAATTTACGTTTAGCATCGCCGTTTTCTCTTCTTCCAACATAAACTCCATAACATGCTCCGTTATCGTCGGCAGTATTAGGGACAACAAATTTAATCCAAATTCTTTCGGTTGTTTTGTATCCTTTTTCAAAATTAGGAGCTTTTAGGCTTGTAAAAATCCTAACTTCGTCTGTATATCTATCTATTGTATAAAGAGTATCTTTTTTAATTTCAACTTTGTCAACAATAAAATTACCATTTTTGTCTTGTTGTTCAACTAAAACGTCTTCACCTAATTCATCGTCCCATTGTTTTGTCATTTTGTAGGTAATAATTGTATCTACATGAATTTTGTCTACCAGTTTACGTGTTTTTCTAATTGGTTGTATAATTTCCCATTTAATATCGCCCAATTTGGGGTCGGCACAAACCCAAAAATTGTATTTCTTGTTTGCGTAAACTGCTGTTTTAACTATTACAGTATCACCAGGAAAAGCAAATCCAAAAGACGATTGAGATTCGTATTCGAAATCGCCCATATCGCTTGTGCAATAATCTTCGCTTTGGCAATTTTGTGCATTACTTACTTCTACTGTAAGCGAGGCTAATAATAAACCTAATATAATTGTGAATATTTTTTTCATTTTTAAAGAATTATTGTTACAAAAATTACTTAGTCCATTTATTTCTAATTTCTTCAATTTTAATTTTTATTTCGTTATATTGTGCTTTAGAAATAATATTTATTTCGTTTTCTGCTGATTTGTCATATATTGATTGAAGATTTTCTAAATCTTTATAAATATCATTAATTTCTGCTTTGTTATTTATTGATTTGTAATAATCTACTAAATTTTCTAATAAAACACCTTGATCATTTAAAAGTTGTATTGTTTTGGCATTTGCACTATATGTTTTTGTTGATGATATTATTATATGTACACTTTCTAACCAACCGCCAAATGTTATGTATGGAAGTAGGTGTGTTTGACCATTGTTTTGTAAATATTGTGTTGCTTCGGTGTAAGAATCAGTTGTTATTTGATATAGAGAATCGGCATTGCTAATATTTTTTGTAACTCGTTCAAGAAATTTATCGTCAAAACCTTTAGAAAGTCCTAAATCGTCGGCTATTTTTTTTGATACGGCAAAATAGTTCATTGTTAATTGGTTTTTGTCGTTTACGCTTGAGTATGCTACATCGGAAGCGTAAATTCCTAAATTTACAGCTTTTTTTATTGTAGTGGTATATTTGCTTGAGTTTTCAACAGGGTTTAGGGCTTCTTTGTAAAATGGTGTTATATCTTCCCAAAGAAAAATGAAAACCTCTACTGGCGATGGCATTTTAAATTGGGTAATAATTGCGTTAAGTTCTTCATTAATGGTGTCTTTTGCCGATAAATTGCTATCTTCATCTGTAATAGTTGGTGAGTTTCCGCAAGAGTACATCATTACAGATAAGGCTAATATTGATAATCCTCTATATATTATTGAACTTTTCATTTGTGAAAATTTAATATTTTTATCAAAGGTAAATGTTTATTAAATATTTTCAAAGATTTATTGTAATAATTTAATAGTTTGATGTAAATTTCATGTTTTTTGTTTCAAGCAAATATACTTTAACTGAGCCTACTAATATATCGGCTTTTATTAGAATTGGAATACGATTTTTATCGTTGCTAACCCAAACATATATTTTCTGATTTGCTTTAAATACCGAGCCTTCAGCAACCGATGTGCTAAACTTTATGGTTTTGTATTTTTTTTCGTTTATGTGTGTAATTTCTTCCTCTCCGAGATATTTCACATAAATTTTTATTTTTTCGCCATCAATAATTGTTTTTATTGGAATTGAGTCGTTTAGTTTTGTATTAGAAAAATCTAAGCTACGTGTAAAATATGTTGCCGATAATACGTCGAATATGCAGTTGTCGTAAGCAAATGTGTCTTTAGTTATTTTTGTGCTTTTATTTGAGTTGTACGACGAGCAGAAAATTTTTTGCTTTTTTTTGCTAAAAATATATTCGTTATCAGATATGTCGTTTCCTTCTAATGTTTTGCTGTGGTGATATATTGGTTTTAGTGTTTCTTTGTAAACTATTGATTCAAAATTGTCGCGTACTTTAAAAAACCAATCGTAGCTGGACTGAGATTTGCCAATACTTGTGAATTTCCAAAGTGAGACTTTGTTTATGGTTGTATCTTTAACATTAAAAACTACTTGTCCTGCTTTTACCCATATAACACCCCAATTATAGTAAACTTGATATTTTAAATATTCATTTTTTACGAAAGTTTGGTTTGCTATTTCGCATTGAGCTTTTAATGTAATTATGTTTGCTAAAATTAAAGATATTATAAATAAGATTTTTTTCAATATTTTGATTTTAAAAATTTGCCGTTTTAAAACATAAAACGGCAAATTTTATTTTAATTATTTGTACGATTCTGTAAAATATTTATAAAAATATGGAATTGTGTTTATTCCGTTATAGAATTGTTCTAAAGGGAAATTTTCGTTAGGAGAGTGTATTGCGTCAGATTCTAATCCAAAACCCATTAAAATTGATTTTATTCCAAGTATTTTTTCAAACGATGCTATAATTGGAATACTTCCTCCACTTCTAACAGGAACAGGTTTTTTTCCATATACTTTTTCGTAAGCTTTTTCGGCGGCTTTGTATTCTGTTAGTTCAACCGAGCAACCATAACTTGGACCTCCGTGTAACGATGTTACTTTTACTTTTACCGATTTTGGTGCAATGCTTTCAAAATGCTTTGCAAATAATACTGCAATTTTTTCGTGGTCTTGGTTTGGAACTAATCGCGTAGAAATTTTTGCGAATGCCTTTGACGGAAGCACTGTTTTAGCTCCTTCGCCTATATAGCCGCCCCAAATTCCACAAACATCGAAAGTTGGTCTTATTCCTGTTCTTTCGGTAGTTGTATAGCCTTTTTCTCCTGAAATTTCAATTACATCAATAGCTTTTTTGTAATCTTCTTCTTTAAAAGGTGCTTTTGCTAAAAGCTCGCGTTCTTGTGTCGAAATTTCAATTACGTCATCATAGAATGTTGGAATAGTAATTTTATTGTTTTCGTCTAAAATTGAAGCAATCATTTTTGATAGTACGTTTATTGGGTTTGCAACAGCACCTCCAAATAAACCAGAATGTAGGTCTTTGTTTGGTCCGGTAACTTCAACTTCCCAATATGCTAAACCTCTTAATCCTGTAGTTATTGATGGAATATTTGGCGAAATCATTCCCGTATCTGAAACTAATATAACATCAGCTTTAAGCATTTCTTTGTTTGTTTCTAACCATTTTGGCAGGTTTGGCGAGCCAACTTCTTCTTCTCCTTCAATCATAAATTTTACGTTGCAAGGAAGTTTATTTGTTTTTACTAAATACTCGAAGGCTTTTGCGTGCATAAAACTTTGTCCTTTGTCGTCGTCGGCACCACGAGCCCAAATTTTTCCGTCTTTAATTATTGGTTCAAATGGTTTTGAGTTCCATAGTTCAATTGGGTCAATAGGCATAACGTCCATGTGTCCGTAAACTAAAATTGTAGGAAGATTTTTGTCTATTATTTTTTCTGCATAAGTAACAGGGTTTCCGTCTGTTTCGTACACTTGGGCTCTGTCTGCACCAGAGTTAAGAAATATTGTTTTCCAATATTCTGCTGCTTTGTACATATCTGGTTTATGTTCTGCAATTGAACTTATTGATGGAATTCGTATTAACCCGAAAAGTTCATCTAAAAATCGTTGTTTATTTTCTTCAATGTATTTTTTTAAGTCGTCCATTTTTTATTTATTTTAATTTCTATAAAAGTATAAATATTCTTTTTATTAGAAAAATATACAGCACTATTTAAACTTCAATAAACAGTTATTTGTAAAAAAATAGTAATTTTATTATTAAAAAATTTGCAAAACTTATGTCAATTACTATTTTTGCAGTACACAAACATACACTATGTTCTTAAAAATACTAAAAAAATTATATATTCTTATTGTTGTTTTTTTTATACAGTGTACTTCCATAGGGAATGATGTTGTTGAAAATAACAAATTTTTTAAAAAAAATGGAAGTGAAAATTTTGTTTATAACGATTCGTTATCAAATAAATTAAAAGAATTAAATGCATCGTTTAAGTCCGAAGAATTTCATAAATATTTTGCTAATTTACATAAAACAGGTCTTTTTAATGGTAATATTTTAATTGCCCAAAAAGGAGTTGTAATTTATGAAGAGAGTTTCGGGTATTCAAATTATGCCAAACGTGATTCTTTAAATTTGAAATCTGAATTTCAAATTGCTTCTGTTTCAAAACAATTTACAGCAGTTGCCATAATGCAATTATTTGAAAAAGGTTTGATAAATTTCACAGACGATGTAAAAAAATATATTCCAAATTTTCCATACAATGGAGTTACTATACACATGCTTTTGAGTCATACCTCTGGTTTGCCAAATTATATTTATATGTGCGATAGGTATTATAATAAAAAAGATAGTGCTGTTAGTAATGAGGCTGTTTTAAATTGTTTTAGTAAATACCACCCAAGAAAAGATTTTGCATCGGGAAGTAGATTTACGTACAGCAATACAGGCTATATAATTTTAAGCCAGATAGTTTCTGTGGTTACAGGAAAACCTTTTGATGAATATTTATCTGAAAATATTTTTAAACCTTTAGGAATGAACAATACCTATGTTTATGTAAAGGGTAAAACTAAAGCATCTAAACACGCTACACTTGGCTATAAATATGGGAGAGAAGTTGCTGATGATATTTTTTTAAATGGAGTTACGGGCGATAAAGGTATCTATTCAACAGTTGAAGATTTATACAAATGGGATCAAGGATTATATACAAATAAAATTATAAAATATTCTACATTAGAAGAAAATGCCTTTACTCCACAAGGAAAATGCGAAACAGTTAAATATAATTATGGTTACGGTTGGAGAATGTATAATAGGGAAGATGGAGAGAAAGTATTGTACCATTCTGGTTGGTGGTATGGCTATCAGAGTTTACTGATTCATCTTCAGAAAGATAGTACTACAATTGTTGTTTTAAGGAATAAGAAAACTAATTTAAAAATAAGTCATAGTAAATTATTTGATGTGTTATATCAAAATAGTTCAATGGAAGGTAAAAGTAGTATTTAATACTAAATTACGGACAAAATGACATATAATTATTTGTGGTTTATTGGTTTTAGTATTAATGAGGTCAGTATAAAAAGTTATAAAGTTGAAAGTTTATAAAGTTAAATTATTGATAATAAGAGTTTTAATTCAAATTTATAATAATACATAAAGTCTTGATAACTAAA
>DYMG01000036.1 GCA_020721655.1 Paludibacter propionicigenes
GGAGAAAAACCACTAAAATAATTCTAATTAAGCCGACTTTAAATTCGGCTTTTTTTATTTATGACACAAACTCTGAAAGGCTATATTTTTGTAATAATATCGGTATTAGCAATGTCTAATGTGTATATATTTAGCAAAATAGCCCTTAAAGAAGTAAGCATTGTAGCTTTTGGTTTTTATTGGTTTTCATTTGCATTTATTTTCAATTTTTCATTTCTAATTTATTCAAAAAAATATAAATTATTTAAAAATTATGCCAATAAAACATATATAACCTTAATGTACATTGGTTTATTAGAAACATTAGGCACAATAATGTTTTTTTCTGCAATAAAAACTATGTCTAACCCCTCTATTGTTTCTTTTTTAGGAAACTTAAGCCCAATTTTAATTACAATTTTTGGAGTAATTATACTAAAAGAAAAACTTATTAAAATTGAAATTTTAGGTGTTATTTTAACAATCACAGGAGCAATGATAATAAGTTTTAATAATGGTTTTGAAAATGCCGATAATTTTCTGAAAGGAACAATTTTAATTTTTTTGGCTAATTTTTTTTATGCCATATCAACAATTATATCGAAAAAAAACATAAACGAAATAGACCCCATAATACTTTCCTTAAACAGAGTTGTTTTTCTATTAGTATTTTCAATTATAGCATTAATTATTACAAACGAATCGGTTAATATAAGCTATAATGCCCTTAAATATTTGGCATTAGGCTCGTTTTTAGGTCCATTTTTATCGACTTTTGCAGGATATTACGCCCTAAAATTTATTGAAGCATCTAAAGCCTCAGTTGTTGGTAGTTCAAAAAGTCTTTTTGTATTAATTACGGTATATATATATTTTGGAAGCATACCACAAATTTATCAATTAATTGGCGGTGCAATTATTGTATTGGGAGTTCTTTTTGTTTCGTTAGGCAAATTAATTTCAAAAGGAAAAAAATAAAAAATATTTGTAACTAATCAGTCTCAAAAATAAAAAACATAAAAATTCGTAAAAATTAACGTTTTTGTTAATATTTATGCCACAGATTACGTAAATTTAGGACGCAGATTATTTGTGAAAATTATTTTGAAATTCGTGAATTTAATCTGTGTTAATCTGCGAAATCTGTGGCATAAAAAGATTTTTTTTTGAATTTTGTCTTTTAAATTTAAGTTATTTCCTAAAATCTGCAAGTCTTTTCGTAAGTGGTTGCAGGTGAAAACACCTGCAACGTGTAAGTTGCACCAGTCAGGTGTTTTCATCTGACTGAATTTAAGGCATATAAGTATATATTTGCGGATTTAAGTTATTTTACTCACACTGATTAGTCACAAATATTTTTCTTGGGGAAAATTCAATACAAATTATTATTTTTAATCGTCGTCCCACTGAACAGCAACTTTTTTCTTCTTTTTTGTTTTTTCAATTTCTAAATTTTTTTCTTTAGTTTTAACTATTTCGGTATCTTTTTTAAACCAACCAAACTCATCATTTAAAATAGTTTTAAGGTTTGACTTTTCTTCAATAGCTTTTTCTTTAATATTTTCTTTTACAGCTTTTGTGTCGTAAGTAATATTAAAATTATTGGCATTTCCCGAAACATTTAGAAACAGGCTTGTTTGTCCCAATCCGTCGTCTTCTACTACACCAAACTCGGTATTTTGTTTTTTTGATTTTTTTGCTTTGTTGTATAAAAAATCCGACATTAAAACTTTAAGTTTATAGTTAAATTCCCCATTAAAATAATGTTCGCCACCCAAAGTTATTGTAAATGCCGATGAATTTATATCCATTTTAGGGATAAATATTGTTTTATTTTCTATTCTAATCTGATTTTTTATGTTATTAAATTTAATGTTTTCTAATTCTGAAAGAGCTATAAAACGCGATAAGTTTTTCATTGGTTCAAAATTGTTAAGTTCGCCTTTTAATATTTCAATATCGGAAATTGCGGTTAATGATGTTTCATCAATTTGGGCTTTTTCGTTCATTAGAAAACTTATTTTATTTATAGAGTTTATTGTTCCTTTTAGGTTATCCGATTTTATGAAATCTTGACCAAAATTATTGAAAACATAAAACATTTTTTCAATATTTATGTTGGTTAAAGTTGGGTTTGTTGTTAGTTTAAATTTTGTGCTATCAATTTCTTGTATAAATATGTTGCCTTCAATAAAACCGTCTAAAGTGTTTATTGATAAATTATTAAGCGATATTGTTTTGTCTAAATATTTTAATTCTCCGTTTAAATTTTTACCTGCAAATTTTTTGTATTTAAAGTTGTTTATAAAAAAATAGAGATTGTAGGTTACAAATTCTGCTACATTTAGGTTTGTGTTTTCACTGGTATTATTTTTTGATTCAATATTTTTGAGGAACTCTTCTAAATCGAAATTTTCTGATTTTAATGTTCCGGTTAATTGTACATTTTTTTCATCAATAAGTAAGTATTGTAAAATATTGTAAATGTAACCTTTAACTAAAAAATCGTTGTTGCCTTGTATAAATCGCAGGCTATCAATTTCAATATTTTTATTGTTAAATTTTAATCCAGTATTGATATTACTAATTTCAAAATTTGAGTCTTTTAATTTTAGCGAAACATTTGTAAAAATGGCATATCCATCAGATTTTGAGCGTGCTATATCGGCTTTAGATATGTTATTAAAATCGCTAAAATTTCCTTCAAAATCGAGATGTCCATTCAAGTGTCCTGAGATGCTTTCTATTGTATCAATGCTTGCAAATTTTATTAAATCGTTAAGTTCGGTATTTATATCGGAATTTATATAAACTTTTGGGCTTTTAAAATTTGTAATTTTATAGCTGCCATTTATTTTATTTCCATTAAAAATAGTTTCGAGTGTATCTAATTGTAAATATGATGTTTCGGCACATTTTTTTGAACCATTACTAAATTTCCCTTTTGCATTTACATTTGTCATTGAAATATTTGATGTTGTATTGGTTATGGTTGCATTTTTAATTCCAAAATTTGCTTCTATTTTTGGTGAGCTGTAATTGCTAATTTCGCCTTTAATAGTGCCGTCAAAATAGAATAATCCGTCGCTGTTATATTCGCTAATTTTCGATTTGGCTATTTCCGGAAGTGCTGATAATAACGATTTTATATCAATGTTGTTGCCGGATAGCTTTAAGTCTAACATTAAATTTTTTTCGTAATTTGCACTTCCGTCAATGTTAAAACTTAGTTCGTTTAAAAGCAATTTCCCCGATTTAATTTTGAAGTTTTTGTTATCTACTTTTATATCAGATTCTATTGATATATTTTCGGCAGTTGCGTAATTTACATTGCTAAATTCGAGCTTTTCTATGTTTAATTTTCCGTTAGATTTAAGAATATAGCTATCTTCTGTAAAGTTGCCTTTTAGCGAAAATTTATTTGTGTAAACAACCACAATTGATTTTCTTATCTCGTTGTAATACAGAATTTTAGTGTTTGTAAGTTTTATTGATGTTAGTTCTAATTTAAAGTTTTCGATTTCGGTAGAATCCGACTCCCAAAATAAAAAATTTTCGTCGCCTTTTTTATTTGTTAGAGCTCTAATATCGGCATCATCAATTTGTATTGCTTTAATTGTGTAGTTTTCTTTTATTATGTCGAATATGTTAAATTGCAAGAATATGCTTTTTGCAATAAAAAGCGTGTCGTTTGAGTGGTATTTCGATTTGAATTTTTTTGTAGATTTTGCTACAACTTCTTTAAATTCTAACGATGCGTTGGGGAATTTTGAGAAAACTGAAAATTCGTAATCTTTAAAACTAATTTCGGTTTTTATTTTTTTGTTTACTTCTTTTAGAACAGCAGCAAGAACTGCATCTTCATAAAAAAAACCAATAACAAAAGCCCCACTTATAACAAGTGCTATAAAAATTGCTATTGAAATTAAAAATATTTTTATTGATTTTCGCATTTTGGTTTATGTGCAATAATTAAAATCATATTAAAAAATATTGTATTTGAAAACGTAACAAATGTACTAAATGTTGTTATTTTTTTTCGTCATTATTTCTTTAAATAAGTAATTGGTTATGTTGCTTTAAATAAGCGTTTTACAACTCAATGTGTTTAATTATTTGTTTCCCATTTGGCGAATATGTTTGTTCGGTGCAATTAAATAGTTCGAAAATTATTGTTTTTGCCGATTCTTTGTTGAAAAAAAGTTGCGAATTTTTTATTGTTTTTGATAGTGAATCGGCTATAATTTTAAAAACGTCGTCTTTTATTTTAGATTGGCTATTTTTAAATGTTTCCAATACATTTTCTATAAATTCTTTGTAGTTAGAATTTTCAAATTCGCTAGGAACGCCATTTACTGAAATTGTGTTTGGTTTACTTTCAGTTATGTCGAAGCCTACTTCGCTAAGTTCGTCGTAAATTTCGTTTAAAAGCATATAGTCTTGACTTGAGAGCTCAATTTCTTCAGGATATAGTAGTTTTTGGCTTTTGCTTTTATTGTTGCTTATTTTAATTAAAAAATTATCGAAATTTATTCGGTATAATGCACGTCTAAGGTTTACAGAAAGAACTTGTTGTTTGTAGTAAAAAATTGCGTATTTATTTTGTACTATTAAAACATCAAAATCTTGTTCGGCTTTTATGCCTAAGTCTGTGGGAGGATAATTGGTATTTTCTATAATTTCGGCATCTTCATTTTTGCTTGATTCAAAAAGTTTTTCCCAATTTTCGGTATTTGTTTTCTCGAAAAACGATTTTGCTGTATTTGAATAAGATTGGGCGTTTTCAGATTTTTTGAATGGATTGTAATTATAATCGAGTTTTGGTTCTGGTGGACGAATAAAAATGTTATTACTTTTTGGTGCTATTTCAAAGTCTGGTTCTACATCAAAATCAATTGATGGAACTATATTAAATTTTCCTAACGATTCTTTAACTGTAACGTGCAATAATTGATAAATAAATTTTTCGTCTTCAAATTTAATTTCTGTTTTTGTTGGATGTATGTTTATGTCTATAGCCGATGGGTTTACTTCTAAAAATATAAAAAAAGTTGGAAACATATCGGGCTGCATTATGTTTTTGTATGCACTAACAACAGCGTGATAAAAGTACTGGTGTCGCATAAAACGCCCGTTTGCAAAAAAATATTGCTGCCCTCTAATTTTTTTCGAGTGTTCGGGTTTGCCAATAAATCCGGTAATTTTAACTATTTCGGTTTGGTTGTTTATTGATATTATATTTTGATTAATTGATTTTCCAAAAACACGAACAATTCTTTGTCGTATATTTTCTATCGGCAAGTTGTAAACCTCTGTACCATTGTGTAATAGCTGAAAACTTACATTTTCGTTTGTTAAGGCAATTCTTTGCAATTCATCAATAATATGATGAAATTCGGTAGTATCGGCTTTTAAAAATTTTCGCCTTGCGGGGATATTAAAAAATAGGTTTTTAACCTGAAAATTAGAGCCTTTAGGACAGTTAACCGACTCTTGTAAAATAACATCAGAGGCTGATATTTGAATTTTAATTCCTAATTCGTCGTTTTCTTTTCGGGTTTTAAGTTCCACTTGCGATACAGAGGCTATTGAGGCTAATGCTTCGCCTCTAAATCCCATTGTATTTATTTTAAATAGGTCGTTGGCTTCTTTAATTTTAGATGTTGCATGGCGTTCAAACGAGAGGCGGGCATCGGTTTCGCTCATTCCGGTTCCGTTGTCTATTACCTGAATAAGGGTTCTTCCGGCATCTTTAATATTAATTGTTATTTCGGTTGCTTTTGCGTCTATTGAGTTTTCAACTAGTTCTTTTATTACTGATGCAGGGCGTTGAATTACTTCTCCGGCAGCTATTTGGTTGGCTATTGAATCGGGTAAAAGTTTAATAATATCGCTCATTAAAATACAAACTTAATTACATCAAAAATATAGTACAGTGCAACTAACATTAAAATTATGGTTGAAAAAACAATAATTCGGAGTAATAATGTTTGTTTGTTTCCGGCTCTTTTTTGGCTAAAATAGTAGTTTATGTTTTTTTGTTTATTTGCTTGTTTTTGTGGTATTCCTAATTCGGCGTTTCTAATTATTTTATTTAGTTCTTCTTTTTGTGGGTTATAATATCGAGGAACATAGTTAAATGTTCGGTGTTTAGGCAGTTTTACAAAGCTTGGTATTCTCATAATAAATTATATTTCTTTGCAAATTTACTAAAAAAACTTTGATACTTATTATGTGTTGGATTTTGCTTAATATTTTTTCTTATAAAAACGTAAGTATTTTTCTATGTCTTTATCGTTTTTTAATGTTTCTAAATTTGTGTCTGAAATAATAAATTGTTTGTAGTCTATTGGTCTTAAATTGGTAAAAACATCGCTACGTTTAAGTATTATTTTTAAATATTTTGATGCTTGCTTTTTGTTTTTAAATGGCTTAACTACAATAAATTGAATTGTTTTATCGAAAGGAACTTTTTTTACATCGAAATCGAACATTAAAAAGTTTTCGACATTATAGCTTGTTAAATCGAATTTAATTCTGTTTATGTCAACATCGTTATTTTCAATTGCAATTACAAATAAGTGCGATGCGTTTTCATCGAATTTATACAATTCTTGGGCTATTATATCGTCGGGTGTTACAGTTGTAGCACTATCTGCCGATACTATATTATTGTTGGCATTTGTATTTGTTTCGGTTTGTCCTTGAGGAATAAAGTTTTTGTAATTTTCTTCGGTTATTCGTGCAAGAATATATTCTGCTGTGGCTTTTTCATCGCTATTTGGGTATTTTACCAACAATTTGTTAAGATTTATTTTTAGTTCTTCTACGTTGCCTGTACCTCCAATAGCCAAAGCTTTAAGTAGTAAAAACTTTGATAATAATTGATTATTTACAAAATTAGAGTCGGCAAAATTTGAAAATTCTATTGTTTTTTTAAAATCTCTTCGTTTAAATTCTTGATAAGTTCGTTCGTAAAGGTTATAAATTTTTTGGTTTTGTTCTTCTAACTCGGCAAGATAATCGGGGTTTGTAAGTATTTTTGCAAAATTGCTATTTGGATAGTTGTTAATAATAAGATTTTTGTATTTCTGGTCTTTTTCTGCATCTTTTAAATAAGTTGCACTTTGGTATGAGTAATACCAACTTTCAACTTGGTTGTCGTTTTTTGGGTATCGTTTATTTAGTTCATCAAAAGTCTCAATAGATTTTGGATAATCTTGTAGTTTTTCTTTGTAAACTTTACCTGCATTAAACAGACCTTCCTTTATTTTGTTGTGCGAAATTGTCATTAGCGAATCGGTTAAAGGCAATCCGAACATATAATATTCTCTTGTTTTTGGGTTTAGTGTGTTTATTATTGATGAGTCTATTGCGGTTTGGTTTTCTTCGGCTATTTGGTCGAAAGACACGCTTGTTTTGTCTTTGCGTCTCCAATTATCTTCAAGTTTTCGGCTTCTCCATTTTCGTAGAAATTCCGATTTCCCCATACTTAGCGAGGTTGAGTTGTAGAAATACCATTTTCCTGTTTCCGATTGGTTGTTATTGTTGTTTCCATTTTGGTTAAACATTATGTTGTCAACCATTCTTTGTTGTTCTTCTATTTGTTTTCTTGCCTCTTCTTCTCGTATTTTTTGAATTATTCCGTCTATCAATTTATTTCGTTCTGCAACGCTAAGAGATGCAACTTTTTGCAAACTATCTTGGTTTCGTACTTGATTTAAATTTGTTATTAGTTCGTTTAAAATTAGAGTTTTAGCTGATAGCTCTTCGTAGTTTGGAAAATCTTTCGGTAAAAAAGTCATACAGCTATCATAGTATGCTTGCGAGTTTAAATAATCGGGAATTTCAAAATAAAGTTTTCCTAAATTAAGAAACGACAAAGCTTTTTGTGCATCGTTACTAACGCTGGTTGTGGTAGATAGTTTATAATATTCTATGGCTTTTGGTTTGTTACCATCTTTCAACGAAATATTTCCAAGTGCGTAGTATATTTGGTCTAAATAGTCTTTATTTTTATCGTCTTTAATCATTTTAAGCAATTGTTTCGATATTTCTTTTCCTTTGCCCGATGAGTTGTCGTACGAAGTAGCCCTATTAATTTTTGCATTAAACGCAATTTCGTAAGGAGGGTTCATTTTAATAACTTTAGCGTAATATTCTGATGCTTTGTTAATGTCTTTTAGTTCCTGATAAAGTTGAGCAAGAATGTAAGTATATCTTATTCTATATAATTTCTTTTTTTCTTTTGATATTGCGTTTTTTAACCAAGGAATTGCTTCGTTATATTTTTTTTGTTTTATGTAGTAATCGGCATAAGTTGTTGCCAAATCTACTTCTAATTTTTTTGGAAATTCCTTTTCGCCTTCAAGACGTTCTAAAATTTCTAAAGCATTTTTGTGCTTTCCTTCAATTAAATCGGTTCTTGCCAACCAAATTAAAGCACTAAATTTAATAGGATCGTCGGGAAATTGAGATATTATAAACGAAAAATTTTGTCGAGACGAAATATAATCCTCTTTATATATATACGCTTTACCCATAAGTAAATAGCTATCATCTACCCAGTTGTTGAACTCTTTTCTTGAATAAAAAAGTTTTTCGCTTTCGGTTAAGGTGCCTTTTTCGCGTTTTGGTTTTGCTGTTATTGAGTGTATTTTAATAACTTTAGAAGCTTTTTCTATTGCTCTATCCATTTTTGCAGAAACGCTTGAAATATTTTCATTTTTCTCATAAGTAAAAATGGTAAGCATCTTTGTAAAATTATCTTTTTGCGATTTTTCTAAAGTTCGCAAGCCTTCTTTATAAGCCTCTCTGCCATTAAAATAAGCATTATAATGTGCTGTTAAATTATGATATGCTCTACTTACAAAAGTGTTCTTTTTTGTTGAACACGAATTAATTAGAATTGTACTAACTATTAAAATTGCTATATATAGTTGTTTTTTACCCAATCTTTTTAAAATTACTTATCATAACTTACAAAATTCTATTTTATTATTGATATTTTAAAATTTTTTTTCAAAAATACAAAAAATACCTATCTGTTATAACAAGGTATTTTTATTAAATTATAATTGGCTAAATTTGTTAATAACACATTTAATAATTTAGCAAAAATATAATTTTAAATATACTTATAAATAATTACCTTTGGAAGTTGCATAGTATAATAAAAAAACTAATATATGTTATACCGATTTATATTTATTATTATTGTGGCTTTTTCAGTTGAAACAGCTTATTCTCAGTCAGATACGCTTAATAGAACGAATGAAAGTGGCTTAAAATTTGGTTATTGGATTTTCAATTATGAAAACTCGAAAAAGAAAGAAGAGGGAAGTTTTGCAAACGACCAAAAAGAAGGTTTATGGAAAGCATATTACGAAAATGGCAATAAAAAAAGCGAAATAATATATAAAAATAACCGTCCAAATGGTTACGCAAAATTTTATTACGAAGACGGCACTATTTCAGAAGAAGGAATTTGGAAAATAAACAAATGGGTTGGCGAGTATAAAATGTATCATAAAAACGGAAAACTATCTTACGATTGGAATTACAGCGACAACGGAAAACGCACAGGCGAACAAAAATACTACCATCAAAATGGCAAAATAATGATACAAGGAAAGTGGAACGAAGGCAAAGAAGACGGAGTTGTTAAGCAATACGACGAAACAGGAGCTTTGGTATCGGAAAGGTCTTTTGTTGATGGAAAACAAGACCCAAGCTCGATAAAATATTACGACAACAACAACAAAACCAACACAACAGTAAAAGAAGAACCAAAAACAAATCAAGAATCAGACGACAAAAAAGACTGGCCAGAAGGCTATAACAGGGTGTGGTTAAACAAAGTTTTACAAGCCGAAGGTTTTTATGATGGTAAAAGATTAAAAGACGGTAAAAAATATTATTACACTCAAGCCGGAAAATTAGAAAAAACAGTTATTTACAAAGATTTTAAAATTTCTGATATAAAGTACGAATAAAAAATGGCAGAAAACAAAAAACTATATATTTTCAATACTTTAAGTAGAAAAAAAGAGGAATTTGTTCCAATAATAAAAAATCACGTAGGAATGTATGTTTGTGGACCCACAGTTTATGGCGACCCACACTTAGGACACGCACGTCCGGCAATAACTTTCGACATTCTTTTTAGATACTTCAAATATCTTGGATACAAAGTTCGTTACGTTAGAAACATTACCGATGTTGGACATTTGGAAAACGATGCCGACGATGGCGAAGATAAAATTGCAAAAAAAGCTCGATTGGAACAATTAGAACCAATGGAAATTGTTCAGTTTTATACCGACCGCTATCATAAATTTACCGACGAATTAAACGTTTTGCACCCAAGTATTGAACCAAGAGCATCGGGACACATTCAAGAACAACTTGAGATGATTGACGATATTAACAAAAACGGATTTGCTTACGAGGTTAACGGCTCAGTTTATTTTGATGTTGAAAAATACAACAAAAAACATAACTACGGCAAATTATCTGGCAGAAACATAGAAGACTTACTAAAAAATACCCGCGACTTAGCCGGACAAGAAGACAAACACTCAAGTTTAGATTTTGCACTATGGAAAAAAGCGAAACCTGAACATATAATGCGTTGGAAATCAAAATGGAGCGACGGTTTTCCGGGCTGGCATTTAGAATGTTCTGCAATGAGCACAAAATATTTAGGCGAAAAATTTGATATTCACGGCGGAGGTCTCGATTTGCAATTCCCACATCACGAATGCGAAATAGCCCAATCTACCGCAGCAAATGGCGAAGAAGCTGTTAAATATTGGATGCACAACAATATGATTACCATTAACGGACAAAAAATGGGCAAATCGTTAGGCAATTTCATTACCTTAGAAGAACTTTTTACAGGAACACACAAACTTCTTGAGCAAGCATATACTCCAATGACAATTCGCTTTTTTATAATGCAAGCACACTATCGAAGCACAGTAGATTTTTCAAACTCTGCACTGCAAGCTGCACAAAAAGGAATGGAACGATTATTAATAGCTACTCAAATATTGCAAAAATTAAAAGCATCAGATAAATCTACTGTTGAAATAGACAAGTTAATTAACGAAACTTTTGATGCAATTAACGACGACTTAAACACTCCAATAGTAATTTCAAAACTGTTTGATGGTGCTAAAATTATAAATTCAGTAAACGACGGCAAAGAAACTTTAACTAATGAAGATATTGATAAACTTAAAAAACTTTACAACGACTTTGTTTTTGAAATTTTAGGACTCAAAAATGATAATATTTCTGACAACTCATCAAACGAAACAACTTTTAATAATGTTGTAGATTTATTACTTCAACTTAGGTTAGATGCAAAAAACAATAAAGATTTTGCAACATCAGACAAAATTAGAAACAAACTAACCGAGTTTGGCTTTGAAATAAAAGACACAAAAGATGGTTATGATTGGAAACTTAAGAGCTAAAGCAAATGAAAAATTCGCTCATAATTAAATTATTAGCAATAACTTTTATTCTATTAATTATTTCGTGCAATTCTGAAAAAACAGAAAACAAAACACAAATAAATAAAATTGAAAAGCTTACACTTAAACCAAAACATATTGTTGCTCCATACAGTGGAAGCGAGTTTGCAATTGGCGATACCATATTTGTAGAAACACAAAATGGCGACCCAAACTTGGATTCGGTAATTGTTGATGTTGACGGACTTGCAACAAAAAAATACTCTAACAACGAAAACAAGTTTGTAATAATTACCAACAATTTTTCTGTTGGAAAACACTCAATAAACGTTCAATCTTTCAAAAAAAATCAACGCGAACAGGAAAATATTGTGGTTTTTTTTAAGTCGGATATAGAACCTAAAAAAATTACTGCAAAAATAAT
The DNA here is from genome assembly GCA_020721655.1 of Paludibacter propionicigenes. Lineage (GTDB taxonomy): Bacteria > Bacteroidota > Bacteroidia > Bacteroidales > JAFGXI01 > DYMG01. Next base: position 11,887 of record DYMG01000036.1, read on the forward strand.
AAAAACATATCCGCATAGCGAAAAATCTTACACACAAGGACTTACTTTCGATAACGGAAATTTGTACGAAGGAACCGGGCAATTTGGCGAATCGGCATTGCTAAAAGTTAACATAGAAACAGGAAAAGCCGAAAAATTGTACAGCCTTCCGTCTGATGTTTTTGGCGAAGGAATTGTTGTAATAAACGATAAAATTATTCAACTTACTTGGCAATCGCACAAAGCATTTGAATTTAACAAAAAAACTTTCGAACTCATAAATACTTTTACCTACGATATGCAAGGTTGGGGAATTACAAATTATGGCGAAAACTTAATAATGAGCGATGGCTCAAATATTTTATATGTTATTGATGCTGAAACATTTTCAGTTATCAAACAAGTACAAGTGTATGATAACAAAAGCGAAATACGAAACATAAACGAACTAGAAAATATTAACGGGAAAATTTATGCTAATATTTATTTAACAAATACAATTGTAATTATAAATCCAGAAACGGGAAAAATAGAAAGCACAATAGATTTAACAAATATTACACCAATTAAATATCAAAAAGAGAACGATTTGGTACTAAATGGTATAGCGTACAACAAACAAAATGGGAAATTATATATTACCGGAAAACGTTGGGATACCCTCTTTGAAATAAAACTATCAGAATAAATTTGAAAATCAAATTTTGAATAAAAATATGCGACAAAAACTATCAATAATATCAATATTTATTATACTCTTTGCAGTAATAAGCTCTTGCACAAAAGAAAAAGAATTATCAACAATTATGAACGCTGTTCCTATTGATGCAAGCATTATTTTTGAAATTCCTAACTATACTAAATTTGCAAATAAACTAAAAACAGGCTCAGAATATTGGACAGATATATCATTAATCCCATATTTTTCTAAAATAAACAAAGAACTACTAAAATTTAATACACTAATAAATACAAATCCCGATTTTAAAACAGCCTTTCTAAATAAAAACATAGTAATTTCGCTTCACGCATCGGGAAAAACAGACGTAGATGCTCTGTTTATTTTACCAAACAACTCGACAATAAATTACAGCAAAATATTTGACGCTTATGGTGTTAAAGATTCCGAAATACAAAAAATAACTTATGATGAAATAGAAATTTACAACTTTAAAAAAGACAACGTAAAATACAGTTTAGCACAAATTAGTGGAGTAATACTTATTTCTCAATCGCAAATGCTTGTAGAAAAATCAATACGTCAAATAAATGCCAACGTTTCTATTTTAGATGATAAAATATTTAATAAAATAGCACTTACTGCTGGTGAAAATGTTGATGCCAATCTGTTCATTAATACTAAATTACTGCCAAATATTTTACTTCAAATAATAGATAAAAACACCCTAAATTACATAAATAATAACGCACCATTTACAAGCTTAACCGAGTTAGATTTTAGCTTAAAACGCAACGAAATAATTTTAAATGGGTTTTCAAGTATTTCGGACTCAACAAATAATTATACAAATATTTTTGCACATCAAACAGCCGTTAAATTTGAAATGGAAGAAGTTTTACCTGCAACAACATCAATGTTTTTGCTTTACGGAATTAGCGATAAAATTGCATTTAACCAAGACTACAAAATATACTTAGAAGCATCGCAAAAATTAAACGATTATCAAAAAAACCTAAGTTTAATATCAAAAAAATACAATTACAATTTAGAAATTGAATTTTTATCGTTTATTGACGACGAAATAGCATTAGCCTACACCGACATTAATAAAACAAACCTAAATCAGAATGCTTTTGCAATAATAAAAACATCTGGCAAAAGTATGGCAAGCGAAAAAATGCTTACATTATTTAACAAATACTCAGAAAAAGAAGGCATAGAAAAACAAAGCCTTACAACACTTTACAGTATAGACGAAGAAACATCGTTTGAAATTTACAATTTGCCACTAAACATACCACAAACCATATTTGGCGATTTGTTTTCTAAAATTAATGGCGAATACTTCACGTTCGTAGATAATTACTTAGTTTTTGGAAACTCAATAACTTCACTTTCAGAATTTATTCACGACAACGTTCTTCACAAAACATTGGAAAATAATATGCAATACAATCAAAGCAAAGAAAATGTTTCGGCTGATGCTAATTTTAATTTATACATAAATATTCCTGCTTTTTACAATTACTTAAACAGTTTCTTTAGCGAAAATTTTAACCAAAATTTAGAAGCTAACTTGCAATTAATAAATAAATTTCAAACATTAATTTTCCAATCGAGCATAGAAAAAGAATTCTTATACAACACAATTTATGTGAAATATAATCCAATATTTACCGATAAACCACGAACAGTTTGGGAAAGCAAATTAGACACGACAATAAGTGCGAAACCATATATTTTTATAAACCATACAAACCAAAGCAAAGAAATTTTTGTGCAAGATTTAAATAATAATATTTATCTCATAAATAGTTCAGGCAGAATACTATGGAAAAAAAATGTGGGCGAACAAATTTTAGATGAAGTGTATCAAATAGATATGTTTAACAATAATAAATTTCAATACCTATTTAATACAAAAAGCAAAATACACTTAATTGATAGAAACGGAAATTATATTGACAGATACCCTGTTTCGCTACCCTATAAAGCCACATGTGGCTTAGGTTTGTTTGATTACGACAACAATAAAAAATATAGAATTGCAATTGCCGACCAAAATAAAGAACTAAAATTATACGAAATAAGCGGTAATGTTTTGCCCGACTGGAATTTTGGCAAAACCGACAATTTTGTTAGAACAAAACCTCAACATTTTAGAATTGGCGACAAAGACTATATAGTATTCTCCGATAGTCTTAAAACCTATATTGTTGATAGAAAAGGTGTTTCACGTGCAAATGTGTCAACGTTTTTTGCAAAATCACAAAACAACATATTTTACCTAAACGAAAAAACCGAAACCCACCCCGATAGGCTTATAACAACAAATACAAATGGAGAAATTCTGTTTGTATATTTTGATGGAATAGTAAAAAAATTTAAATTCAAAAGTTTAAGCCCAAATCATTATTTTCAGTTTGCCGACATTAACCAAGACTCACAAAAAGACTATGTTTTTGCCGATGCAAACCAAATAATAGCTTTCGATAAAAACAAAGAAGAAATTTTTTCATATTCGTTTGATGGTAACATATCTGAACGCCCAAACATATACCAATTCACTAACGCAAATAAAATTGGAGTTACTATTAAAAAACTTAATCAAATATTTTTGTTAAATAGCGATGCCTCAATTCACAAAGGATTTCCTCTAAAAGGAAGTACACTTTTTAGTATTACTCGTTTCAATAATATTGATTCTGAATTTAATTTAATAGTTGGTGCCGACAACGAATTTATATTCAACTACAAAGTAAATTAATTGACATAAATACATCAAAAAAATAAAAAGTGATAAATAATTTTTTAGAAGAATTAAATCAATCGCAAAAAAACGCAGTATTAAATTTTTTAGGACCAAACCTTATAATTGCTGGTGCAGGCTCAGGAAAAACAAAAGTGCTAACAGTTAGAATTGCATACTTAATTTCGCAAGGTGTAAAACCTTATCAAATATTAGCTCTAACATTTACCAACAAAGCATCAGCAGAAATGCGAGAAAGAATTGGTAAACTTGTAGGTAAAGAACAAGCTCAATACATTGTTAGTGGAACATTTCATAAAATATTTGCAAAAATACTTCGCATTGAAGCCGAAAAACTTAAATATACATCAAATTTCACTATTTACGACACAACCGATACAAAAAGTGTAATAAAAAAAATAATTAACGACTTACGATTAGACCCCGAAACATACAAACCAAATGCTGTTTTAAGTAGAATTTCAATGGCAAAAAATAATTTGGTAACAGCACAAGTATATAAAAACAACTCGCAACTAAAAACAAACGACAGGCTTAGTCGAATGCCCGAAATTTACCGAATTTACGAACAATATCAATTACGTTGCCGACAATCTAATGCTATGGATTTCGACGATTTATTGCTAAATATCAACATACTTTTTAGAGATAATCCGGAAATTGCCGAAAAATATAAAAAAAGGTTTCAATTTATTTTAGTTGATGAGTACCAAGACACAAACTTATCGCAATACTTAATAATTAAAAAATTAGCAGAAGACCACAGAAATATTACGGTTGTTGGCGACGATGCACAAAGTATATACTCATTTAGAGGAGCCAAAATTGAAAACATTTTAAACTTTAGAAACGACTATACCGACTACAAACTATTTAAACTTGAACAAAATTACCGTTCAACAAAAATGATTGTAAACGCCGCAAACAGCCTAATAGAAAAAAACAAAGAGCAAATACGAAAAAAAGTATTTTCAAATAACGATACCGGTAGCAAAATAAAAGTTATAATGTCAAATACCGATGTAGAAGAAGGTTACAACGTTGCATCTAACATTTTCGACTTAACATATTCCAATAATTATAAATATTCCGATTTTGCAATATTATACCGAACCAATCAACAATCTCGAATTTTTGAAGAAGCACTTCGCAAACGAAATATGCCTTACCGACTTTACGGAGGAACAGTCTTCTATCAAAGAAAAGAAATAAAAGATATGTTGTCGTATCTTCGAGTTGTTGTTAATACTCAAGATAATGAGGCGGTTAAGCGAATAATTAACTATCCAAAAAGAGGAATTGGCGAAACAACTTTAGAAAAAATTGAAAATATTGCAATTTCAGAAAATAAAACTATTTGGGCAGTTATAACAAACTTACACAACTACGGAACAGCGTTCAATGCTGGAACACAAAACAAAATATTAGAATTTACTAACTTTGTAAATACATTTATACATCAACAAAATAATTTAAATGCCTACGATTTGTCGCTAAAAATAGCCCAAGACGCAGGAATTTTGAAAGATTTATTTTTAGATAAATCGCCAGAAGGAATTAGCCACTACGAAAACATAAAAGAACTTTTAAATGGAATAAAAGAATTTACAGAACAAGAGTTAGAGGATAATCCGGAAAATCCAATAAAATTAGAAAACTACCTCGAAAACGTTGCACTACTTACCGATGCCGACAAAAACGACACAAATAGCGATAAAATTTCACTAATGACAGTTCACTCGGCAAAAGGATTAGAATTTTCTAACGTTTACATTGTTGGTGTTGAACAAGACTTGTTTCCATCTCAAATGGCTTCTAATTCGGCAAAAGACATAGAAGAAGAACGCCGCCTTTTTTACGTTGCAATAACCCGAGCAAAAGAAAACGCAATAATTACTTACGCAACAAGCCGCAGAAAATGGGGGAATTTTACATTTTGCAACCCAAGTATTTTTATTTCTGAAATAAATCCCGAATTTATTGACCTTCCAAGAAACACAATAAATTTTAAAACAAATAAAGCTCAAGAATCAAAATTTGAAAATTTTAACGAAAAAAAAGAAACTTTCTCAAATTTTTCAAAAAAAACAACTACCTTTGCAACGTTCAAAAATACCAATAACACCACATCATTTAACAGTTTCAGTTCCGACGACGGAAGTAAAATAGAAGTTGGTATGATTGTAGAACATTTTCGATTTGGAAAAGGACAAGTTGTATCAATTGAAGATAAATGGCCAAACTCAAAAGCTGAAATAACTTTCCCCACAGGGAAAAAACAACTTTTATTAAAATTTGCAAAACTTAAAATAATAAAATTCGAGTAAAAAAATCAAAACAATGGATTATAACACTAACAGAAATAAAATAATTTTGCCAGAATATGGTCGCCACGTTCAAAAAATGGTAGATATGTTATTACAAATTACCGATAAAAACGACCGTACATCTCAAACTTTAGCAGTAATAAAAGTAATGTCGCAAGTACTTCCTGCATACAAAGACTCCGAAGAATACCAAGAAAAACTGTGGAATCACCTGTTTTTTATGACCGACTATAAATTAGATGTAGATTGTCAGTATGAAATAACACATCACGAAAATGGCGAAAGAATTAAACCACAAAAAATTCCTTACAACCAAATCAACAGATCGCTAACAGCTTACGGAAAATTTACCGAAGATATAATTAAGGAAACAATTAATTATCAAGGCGATGATAAATATTACGCCATATTAAACCTTGCAAATCAAATGAAAAAATTATACCTTATGTGGAACAAAGAATCTGTTTTAGATATAGCTATAATTAAAGATTTAACAAGACTTTCTAAAGGAAAATTGGTACTTCCCGACGACACTAAATTAGTTGTTGTTACCGATATACAACCTCAACAACAAACTAAAAAAACAAATCAAAGAAACGATAAACATTATTTACAAAAAAGAACAAACAACAATCAACCATACAATCAAAATTCAAATCAAAATTCAAATCAAAACCGAAATCATAACCAAAAAAACAAAAACAATAACTATAGAAACAACCAACAAAATCAAAATAACCAAACATCGCAAAACTATCAACCAAACGAAACCCCAATAATTACACAAGAAGAATCAAAAACAAATAACAACACAAATGAAAGAATGAAATTTGCTTAATAAACTTTTATAAAAATAAAAATGGGAACATTTAAAGTAACAGGAGGAGCAAAACTTAGTGGCGAAATAACTCCACAAGGAGCAAAAAACGAAGCATTACAAGTGTTAAATGCAGTTTTACTTACCCCAGATGAAGTAATTATTTCAAATATCCCAGAAATTAGAGATGTTGTTAAACTTATTGATTTACTGAGGTTTATAGGAGTTGAAATTGAAAAAATTGAAAAAGGTAAATACTCATTTAAATCAGAAAATATTAACCTTTCGCTACTAGAAACAGACAAATTTAACGAACTTGGTGGAGGGTTGCGTGGCTCAATTATGATAGTTGGACCACTTTTAGGTAGATACAAAAAAGCGTTTATTTCTAAACCCGGTGGCGATAAAATTGGTCGTCGTAGAGTTGATACACATTTCTTTGGATTTCAAAAACTTGGAGCAAATTTCGAATACGACAACAAAAAAGGCATTTACAAAGTTTGGGCAAACAAGTTGGAAGGAAGCTATATGCTATTAGACGAGGCTTCGGTTACAGGCACCGCAAACATAATTATGGCAGCCGTACTTGCAAAAGGAAAAACCTCAATTTACAACGCAGCCTGCGAACCATACATTCAGCAACTTTGTAAAATGTTAAATTCAATGGGTGCAAAAATTACAGGAATTGGCTCAAATCTATTATATATTGATGGCGTTGAAAACCTTCACGGATGCCAACACAGAATTTTACCAGATATGATTGAAATTGGCAGTTTCATTGGACTTGCAGCAATCACAAAATCGGAAATTACAATTAAAAACGTTGCTTACGACCAATTAGGAATTATTCCAAATTCGTTTCAACGATTAGGTATAAAACTTGAACGAATAAACGACGATATTCATATTCCGGCTCAAGAAAATTACGAAATAGAATCGTTTATAGATGGCTCAATAATGACAATTGCCGATGCAATTTGGCCAGGTCTTACACCCGACTTGCTATCAGTTTTTCTGGTGGTTGCCACTCAAGCAAAAGGGGCTGTTCTTATACATCAAAAAATGTTCGAAAGTCGCCTGTTTTTTGTCGATAAACTTATTGATATGGGAGCTCAAATTATTCTTTGCGACCCACATCGTGCAAACGTAATTGGATTGGACAACAAAATTAAACTACGTGCCACAACAATGTCGTCGCCCGATATTAGAGCCGGAGTTGCTTTACTTTTAGCCGCTCTTTCGGCAGAAGGAACAAGCACAATTCATAACATTGAACAAATTGATAGAGGCTACGAAAATATAGACGTTAGATTAAATGCTTTAGGAGCAAATATAGTACGACTGTAAATTTAACAATAACATAATGAGTAACTTACGAGAAATATTACTAAAATATTGGGGTTACTCTCAGTTTAGACCATTACAAGAAGAAATTATAGAATCTGTTGTAAAAGGCAACGACACATTAGCCCTAATGCCAACAGGTGGCGGAAAATCAATAATATTTCAAGTTGCAGCCTTAGCAAGCGAAGGATTGTGCATTGTTGTTACACCACTTATAGCATTAATGAACGACCAAGTTCTTAATCTTCAAAAACGTAAAATTTCTGCAATAGCAATAAGTTCGAGCCTTACAAACCGAGAAATTGATTTAGCTTTCGATAAATGTATTTTTGGAAATGTGAAATTTCTGTATTTATCGCCAGAAAGACTTCATTCCGATTTGTTTCTTACAAAAATTAAGCAAATGAAGGTAAATCTTTTGGCAATTGATGAGGCTCATTGCATTTCTCAATGGGGATACGATTTTCGACCATCGTATTTGCGAATAGCCGAAATTAGAAAAGAAATATCTGATATTCCGGTTGTTGCATTAACGGCATCTGCTACAAAAGAGGTGGCAAAAGACATAATGGAGAAATTAAACTTCAAAAAAGAAAATGTATTTACCAAAAGTTTTGAACGCAAAAATTTAGTTTACCATATCGAAGAAACCGAAAAAAAATATAATTATTTACTTAGAATAATTAACAACGTTAAAGGAACAGGTGTAGTTTATACCAGAAATAGGCGTAAAACTAAAGAAGTTGCATTATTTCTTTATCAAAATAAAATTAGTGCCGACTACTACCACGCAGGTTTAGATTCGCGAATTAGAAATAAAAAACAAGACGATTGGATTTCTGGAAAAACACGAATTATTGTTGCTACAAATGCATTTGGAATGGGTATAGACAAACCAGATGTTAGATTTGTTGTTCATTTAGATATTCCCGACTCGTTAGAAGCATATTACCAAGAAGCGGGTAGGGGCGGAAGAGATGAGAAAAAAGCTTTTGCCGTTTTACTTTACGAAAAATCGGATATTTTAAATTTGCAAAAAAATACAGATTTGGAATTTCCGTCTGAAGAGTATATAAAACTAACTTACAAAGCATTATGCAATTATTTTAACATTCCTATAGGAAGCGGAAAAAATACTGTACACGAATTTAATTTTAAAAAATTCTGCGATAATTATAACTTAAAGCCTTTAGAAACATTTAATTCTATAAAAATTTTAGAGCAAGTTGGTTTAGTTCAATTAACCGATGCTTTTTACAATCCGTCTAAATTAATGTTTCTTACAAACAAAACAAATTTATACGAATTTCAAGTTGCAAACTCAGCTTTCGACAATTTTATAAAACTAATTTTAAGAACATATTCAGGTGTTTTTTCCGATTACACGCATATTAACGAAGAATATTTAGCTCAAATTTTTAAAGTAGATAAATCTATAATAATAAAATATTTAAACACTTTAAAACAATATAATATTATTGATTATTTGCCAGAAACTAATAGCCCTAAAATTACATTTATTGAAGAACGTTTGGCTGAGAATAACAATTTTTTAAACTACGAAAATTTTGGAATTAGAAAAGAACGCTATATAAAACGTGTTGAATCGGTAATTAACTACGTAACTTCTACAGCCAAATGCCGAAGCCAAATAATTTTGGAGTATTTTGGTGAAACCAATTCTGTGAGATGTGGTACTTGCGATGTTTGTAAACGCAGAAATGAGTTAGAACTTAGCAAATACGAGTTTGATATTATTCTTGAAATTTTAAAGAAAAAAATAAGAGAAGCCCCTGTAAGTTTGAATTATATTGTAGAAAATATATCGTATCCAGATTACAAAGTTATTAAAGTTATTGAGTGGCTTTTTGAAAACAATAAAATTAAATATAACGAAGAAAATAACCTAATTTGGCTAAAATAGTTTCATTTTTTGTCGCCATTCATTGGGTATTTCAATACTTTCTTTAGTTGTAAAATTGTAGGCAACCATTACCGATTTTGCAACAGATTTTACGCCTTTTTCGTTTTCAGAGCCTTGTTCTCGTATAATTTGCTGTATAACAATGCTTTTGTTCTTAATCTCGTCTATACGTGTTTCTACAATAATGTTGTCGTTCAAATAAATGGGCGATATATAATCAATATTAATATTTAGCAACACAAAGCCCGATTCGTTCCAATTTATAATATTTTCGAAAACTGAATTCATAAATTTAAGCTTGCCAAAATCGTAATAATATTGATAAATTGCATTATTTACATGCCCTACAATATCAATATCGTTAAATCTAACTTGAACATTGGTTTTATGTTTAAAGTTGTATGAATTAATATTAATTTCCATAAATTATTAGTTTTTATCTAATTTTTCAAAAACAGAATTATTGCTAATAAATTCCGGCACAATTTCTTTTATTTTCTTCACAACTTCGTAATTATCAAAATTATGTGTCAATTCTGCAAGCTCATCAATTTGTTGCAAAATGGTTACAAATTCGTATTCACGAACTTTTGCAATCATAATTTTCTGATGGTGTGTTGGGATTGTATTTTCTGCATTATTTAAAAGTTCTTCATAAAGTTTTTCGCCGGGTCGTAAGCCTGTGTATTTTATTTCAATATCGGAGCCTAAAGTTAGTCCAGAAAGTTGTATCATTTTTTTTGCTAAATTGGTAATGTTAACCGATTTACCCATATCAAAAATAAATATTTCGCCACCTTCTCCTATTGTTCCTGCTTCTAAAACTAATTGGCAGGCTTCGGGAATAGTCATAAAAAAGCGTGTTATTTCGGGGTGTGTTACAGTTACTGGTCCGCCTTCTTCAATTTGCTTTCTAAAACGAGGAATTACCGAACCATTGCTACCCAAAACATTTCCAAATCTTGTGGTTATATATTTTGTTTCGCTAATTTTATTTAACGATTGAACGTAAATTTCGGCTGTGCGTTTGCTTGCTCCCATTACATTTGTTGGGTTTACTGCCTTATCGGTAGAAACCATAACAAAACGTTCTACTTTGTGTTTGTTTGCCAAATCGGCAAGTATTTTTGTTCCTATAACATTGGTTGTTATTGCTTCTATTGGGTTGTTTTCCATCATAGGAACGTGCTTATATGCTGCTGCGTGAAATATTATTTCTGGCTTGTATCTGTTTATTATGTACTCTACTCTATTTTTATTTTTTATGTCGCCAATAATTATTTTATAATCAGTAAATTTCTTATTGTCAATTAGTTCAAGTTCAATATCGTACATTGGAGATTCTGCATGGTCGTATAGAACAATAATTTTTGGCTTAAATTTAGAAACTTGCCTAACTATTTCGCTTCCTATAGAGCCTGCAGCTCCGGTAATTAAAATAGTTTTTCCTTCTATTTCTGAACTTATTTTGTCGGTACTTAAGTTTATTTCGGGGCGTTCTAAAAGTTCTTCTATTTTTATTTTTTTTATTTGATTTAAACTAAGTTTGCCATTTATCCAATTACTAATTTCGGGAATAGATTTAATTTCTACGCCTAAATTTAAGCATATTTCCGATATTTCGTTTTTAATTATTGTGGCTAAATCTTTTTTTGCAAATATTATTGTTGTTATTTGATAATGACCTATTAAGTATATTAAATTATTTTTATCTAAAATTTCGACTCCTTCAAGTTTTTGGCCAAAAAATTTCGAGTTTTCGCACAAAAATCCTTTCACATTTTGTTTAGCTTCTACATCTCGGTCTATTGTTCGTTTTGTAATTATTGCAAGTTCGCCTATTCCGTAAATTAGAATATTAGACCTGTCTTTTCTAGGGTTATTTATCTCAAAATAAGTAACTTTTACTATTATTCTAAAAGTTATCATTAAAAAAATTGATGTAAAATATTCAATTATTAAAATAGAAAAAGGTATGTGAAAGGTTTTGTTATAGAAATATGTTGCAATATTGGTAAGTACAAATACTAAGCTTGTTATTGTATTTACTATAAAAATTCTTTCGCTGTCTTTTGAGCCTGTGTATCGTATTATTCCTGCATAAGTTTTTGATATTATAAAACTTATTGCCCTTATAGTTGGCATATACAGTAGCATAAAAATAAAATCTGTATTTTCTTCTGTTGGAATTACAAAGTTAAAACGTAATAAAAACGCCAACGATATTGCAAAAATTGATATTAAAATATCTATCAAAAATATTATCCATCGAGGAGTATGTTCTTTCAGTATTATCATATATTCACAAAGATATAAATTATACACTTTTATGTTAATATTATATCTAATTTTTAAATTAATTACTTAAAATAAAAAAAGCCGGTTTGTTTTGCCGGCTTTTTTAATCTTATTCTAAATTTATTTTACAATTAATTTATCCCAAGTAAATTTATCGTTTGAAGAAATCTTTATAATATATACTCCATCGCTTAAATTGCTAATATCTAATATCTTGATGTTTTCATTTTCAATTATTTTTTTGCCTAATTGAGTAAATATTTCAATTTTATAGTTTTTATAATTAGTATTTATATTTATTAAATTATTTGCCGGATTTGGATATATTTTTACATAGTCTTTAAAAATATCATCAGTTTCTTTTATTGAACTATATATTAAATTTGTACAAGTTGAATTAATACCAATTTGGCTTGCAAATTGAACAACCTGAGGAATTTGTGAAAGCAATAAATTTACTGAGCTATGTGGGTTTGCATCGGTTGTATCTCTAGCCCAAACAAAAGCGACGTCTGCACCAAAGCAGTTAGTGCTATCTAAATCGCCAACCGTAATTGAAGCAACACCTCTTCTGTCTCCAGGGGTGTTTTGCGTAATATTTTCTGTCCAACTTGTATTTTCCTCAAAAGCATAATTTACATTTGCCCCTCCTGTTAAATGTCCATTACCTCCATATTGTAAATGAGTGCTATCTTTCCACAAAGAATGCATATAATTATAATATTCAGCCCCTGTATATGGGTCGTCCGTAGAAGACATTCCATTATTAAAATACATAAAAGAGGTCATTTCTCTACTTAAAAAAGTAATACCAACAGCTGGTGGGTATGCCCCATATCCAACATCGAAAGAATCTACAACATCTACAGAATCTCCGTTATAACCGAAATAAACGTTTTGTGTGCTATCGCAACCAATATAATCATCTGAAGAACCTCCAATATCAAAATCTGAGTTAAAAGCCCATAGTACATCATGATAATTTGTTTGTGATTTATTTATAATATCGAAGTGCATAAAAAATGTATTGTTTATCACTCCTGTATCTTGAAATGCAAATACCATTGCATGAATTTCTAAATTCATTTTTGGCACATCTAAATAAGTTGCATTTCTACCATCATTAAGTATTAAATAAATGGCTTGGTCGCCTAATATATAAGGGTAATCACCATTTTGTGGATCGTAAAAATTATTTGCATTTATATCGTAAAAAGGAGCTAATACAGGGTCTTCTCCATTGCTTATATCGCCGTTTGCAGGCCAGTTTTCAATGGCTTCAGGCATTACATATCCTACATCATTCCAATGATTAATATGATAATCTACCTCATATTTATTTAGCTTCCAAACTCTGTTATATTTTACATCATAAGTTGATGAATAGTTGTTTGCATAAGGTCCTGAACTAAAAGTAAGACCTTGTCCGCCATATGCTTCTGAAGACATGTGTAACGAATTATTACTATCAAACCCTCCGATCCAAAAATTACTAGAAAAAATTGAGGAAATACCTGAATATTTTGGTATTTCTGACAAAGAAGAGTACCCTCCATCGTAAAAGAAAATATCGCAAGGGTTAATACGTGCTGCCCAATTATTTACATTTAATGTGTCAAAATTTGCAAATTGAGCTTGCATTAATAATGAAATTATAAGTGCAATTGTAGTTGAAAATAATTTTTTCATAGTTTATAGTGTTTTAAGTTTTAATAGTTACAATATTTTATTTATGCTTGTTTCAATTATAAATATATTGTTTTTTAGTTTGAACGATAGATACTATTAACCTAATTATAAACAAATGTAATTTATGAAATATTAAAAAACAATGTTTTAGAACAGTTTTTCGGGAAGATTATAGAGTGTTTTTTTAGTAGACCCAACTTGAAAATTTATTTTGCAAAACCTTTCATTATAAGCATGTTATGTCTTTTGTTTTTACATTTGGGGGACTATTTTTGTTTTTCGCACAAA
>DYMG01000001.1:0-53986 GCA_020721655.1 Paludibacter propionicigenes
AAAAAAATAACTTTGTAGTCCATTCTTATTTTGTATCTTTGCAAACTTTTTAACATTAATATATATAAATGATTACAGTTGCAGATTTGAGAATACAATTTGGGAAGAAAGTTTTGTTTCAAGAGGTAAATATGAAATTTACACCGGGCAATTGCTACGGCATAATTGGAGCAAACGGAGCAGGAAAATCTACATTATTAAAAGCCATTTCCGGAGAATTAGAAACAACCTCAGGAAATATTTCTTTAGGACCAGGTGAACGACTTTCAGTTTTAAGCCAGAACCACTTTGCTTTCGACGAATTTACAGTTTTAGACACCGTTTTAAAAGGACACTCGAAACTTTGGGATTTAATGAACGAGAAAGATGCCATTTACGCAAAACCAGACTTTTCGGAACAAGACGGCATAAAAGCTGCCGAACTTGAAGAAAAATTTGCCGATATGAATGGATGGAATGCCGAAAGCGATGCAGCTAATTTATTAGGCGATTTGGGCATTAAAGAAGAATTTCATTATACACTAATGAAAGATATGAGCGGAAAACAAAAAGTTAGAGTTCTGTTAGCTCAAGCACTTTTCGGAAACCCCGACAACCTTTTGCTTGATGAGCCTACAAACGACCTCGACTTAGAAACCGTAATGTGGTTAGAAAACTATTTAGCAAACTACGAAAATACAGTTCTTGTGGTATCGCACGACCGCCATTTTTTAGATTCAATAAGCACACATACTGTAGATATTGACTTTGGGAAAGTTCAAATGTTTGCCGGAAACTACAGTTTTTGGTATCAAAGTAGCCAATTAGCTCTTCGCCAACAACAACTCCAAAACAAAAAAGCCGAAGAAAAAAAGAAAGAACTTCAAGAATTTATTTCACGTTTTAGTGCAAATGTGGCAAAATCAAAACAAACTACAAGCCGCAAAAAAATGATTGAAAAACTTAATATTGAAGACATTAAACCATCAACAAGAAAATACCCAGGCATAATCTTTAGCCCCGAACGAGAAGCTGGCGATAAAATTTTAGAAGTACACGGGCTTACTGCCAGTATTGAAGGTCAAATTCTATTTAAAGATGTTGAATTTACAGCCAACAAAGGCGATAAAATTATTTTTCTTTCAAAAGACCCTCGTGCAATGACTGCCTTTTTTGAAATAATAAATGGCAACCAAAAAGCCGATAAAGGCACTTTTCAATGGGGACAAACAATAACCACCGCATATTTACCTGTAGATAACTCAGATTTTTTTAGAAACAACCTTAAACTTTTCGACTGGCTTTGCCAATTTACTACAGATACAACAGAACTCTACATACGTGGCTGGTTAGGAAAAATGCTTTTCGCAGGCGAAGAAATTTACAAACAAGTTGAAGTCCTTTCTGGTGGAGAAAAAATGCGATGTATGATTGCAAAAATGATGTTGAAAAATGCAAATGCCTTAATTTTAGACACTCCAACAAACCACCTCGACCTTGAGTCTATTCAGGCGTTCAACAATAATTTAATAAAATTTCCGGGTAATATTTTTATGTCGTCGCACGACCACGAATTTATTCAAACAGTTTCAAATAGGGTTATAGAACTTACTCCAAACGGAATTATTGACAAACTAATTGATTACGATGATTATATTACCGATGAAAAAATAAAATTACAAAAAGACGAATTGTATAAAAAATAACAAAAATTAAAACTTACAATAAAGAGCCTGTTAAAAATTAACAGGCTTTTTTATAAAATTACTATCTTTGTTAAAAAAACAAACGTGAAAATAATTTTTCCAATATTATTTATCCTCATCTTTAACTTATTTAGTTTTTCACAAAACGAAACTAATCCAAATGGTTACAACAAATTTTACTACGAAAATGGTAAAATATCGAGCGAAGGATACATGAAAAACGGAAAACCAAATGGATATTGGAAAACTTATTATATAAACGGAAAATTACAAGCCGAAGGAAACCGAAAATTCTTTTTATTAGACAGTACTTGGGTTTTCTACGATATTGATGGGGATACTCTTAAAAAAATAAATTATTTTGAAGATAAAAAAAATGGATATTTTTACACCTATCAATACGAAAAAATAGACTCAAATAAAATTGGAGGACTACTATCTAAGGAATTATATTACAACAACTTAAAAGAAGGAACATCGTGTTATTACGATATTAAAACAGGAAAAATAGACCAAATTATTAACTACAAAAACGGAGCAAAAGAAGGATTTGCAAAACAAATTAAAGCCGACACCCTTATAATAACAATTTATGAATATCGAAAAGATTTTTTAATAAACAAAGAAAACATTAACAGATACAATAAAAACGAAGAAAAACAAGGTGTTTGGAAAGAATTTCACCAAAATAACAACATAAAAACTGAAATGAATTACCTAAACGGAAAACTAAATGGTTACTATAAAACATTCGATGAAAATAAAAAACTACTATCAATACAACTTTACAAAAATGGAGAATTAACGCAAGAAGACACATCAGAAACTCCAAAAATAGAAGAAAAAACAGAATATTACTCTTCTGGGAAACCCAAAACAAACGGACAATACTTAAACGGACTACCTATAAACCTTCACAAAGAATACTCGCCAGATGGCAAAGTTATTGACGCAAAATTCTACGACGAAACCGGAAATGTAGTTTCAATGGGGCAAGTTGATGAAAAAGACCGCAAAATTGGACATTGGAAATACTTATACCCAACAGGCGAACTAAAATCGGAAGGCGATTTTAATGAAAACAGCAAAACAGGAAAATGGAAATTTTATTATATATCGGGCAGTTTAGAACAAGAAGGTAGCTTTACAAAAGGAAAATACAATGGAATTTGGAAATGGTACTACGAAACAGGCGAACTGCTTAGAGAAGAAAATTTTTTACAAGGAAAAGAAGAAGGAAAATTTGTTGAATATACAATAACCGGAGAGATTGTTACAAAAGGCGAATATATTAATGGCAAAAAAAACGGAGAATGGGAATACACCACCGGCGATGCAAAAGAATTAGGCTCTTATGAAATGGACGAACAAAACGGAATTTGGAAATATTATAACTTAAAAGGAAAACTAATTTTTGAAGGAGAATTTGTACAAGGTATTGCCGAAGGAAAACACCTTTTTTATTACGATACAGGAAGAACAAAAGAAGAACGAAACTATGTTGCAGGTAATTTAAATAAATACCTAAAACAATTCGACGAAGAAGGAAACGTTTTTTTAATAGAAAAATATAAAAACGGTACACTAATTAAAATTAACGGTAGCAAAATAGAACTCCCTTCGGAACAATAATTATAGCTAATGACGGCATCAAAAACTATTGCTTTAATTTTATTTAATTTTTTAAGTTTTAACAACTTATTTTGCCAAAAAGACCAGTTTTTTCTCGATATTACTCAAGCATTTAAAGAAAAACCCAAAATAACATTCAGAATAGATTCTAGAACATCTTTTATTTCTAATAATTATGCAACTGTTGAAAGCTATAAAGTTGGCTTAGATTTTCAAAAAAAAATATTCGTTGGTGTTAGTTTTAGCCGTTTAAAAACATCAATATATATTAATAGAGATATAGCTTTAAACACCGAAAAAACTACAATTAACGCAAAATTATATTTAAATTACATTTCTATTTTTGCCGATTATGTTTTTTTTAACAAAAACAAATGGGAATTTGAACTTCCTATACAACTTGGTGGTGGTTACAATTATCTAAAGTACAAAACAAATAACGACAAATATATTTTCAATAAAAAATTCACAATTATTTATGAAACTAACATTAATGGGTCTTATAAACTTATTAAGGGATTAGGAATTGGTGCAGGTACAGGTTACAGAATAATGTTTTTAGCTAATAAAGATATTGGAAAACACTTTACATCGCCAATTTATATTTTCAAAATCAAGTTTTTTCCTTTCGATTTTTTTAACCCAAAAATTCTAAAAGACTAATAATCACCTCTCGAATTTTCTAATTTATGCTTAAACTCCATTAACTGATTATTAAAAATATCATCTGAAATATTTTTACTATCTACAATTCTATAATCTGGTGTTACTTTAATATTTCTTAATTTTAAATGCTGATTTACAAAGAGCATTTCAACATCGGGAAACATATTTTTTATTATTTCGGCTAAATCGTTTACTGTCATATTATATTCCACAACATTGTATATATCTGATTTTAAGTTAGTTTTAAGCAATTCAGTTAAAATATTCGTAAGTTTATCAATATTTACAAATGCTCTGTATTGATTTCCATCTCCTAAAATTTTTATTCGCCCTTTAAACTGTGCATCAAACATAAATTTGTTTAAAACCGTGTCTAATCTGGCACTAACGCCATATCCATATACATTTCCAACTCTTAAAATATATGTGTCTATTTTATTTAAAAGTCGTTTTACGTGTTCCTCTCCTCTCAATTTCGATGTTCCGTAATATGTTTTTGGGTAAGGAATTGTTTTTTCATTAATATCTTCTTCAAAATCGCCATAAACCGCAATGCTACTGGTATAAATAAATTTTTTTACATTGCTTTTTTCAACAGCATAAACAAGTTCGGCGGTTCCCCAATTATTAATTTGTTCGTATAAATGATGGCTTGCATTAACTAAACGAGCCGCTACACGGGCTGCCAAATGGTAAACTACGTCAACACCTTCTAAAACTTGCTCAAGTTTGCGACTATCTAATAGCTCTCCTTTTATAAAAGTTACTTTTCCTTTTTTTATTTTAGAGTGAAGAAATAAATTATAATTATTTTTCCACAAATTATCATAAACTATTATTTCGGATACCTCTGGAATATTATTTAAACACATAACTAATTCTGTTCCAATATATCCAGCTCCTCCAGTTACAAGTATTTTCATTTTTGCTCGGTTTTTTCAATTAAATCTGTATTGAGACCACATTCGGTTTTTTTCAAGCCAAACCAACGTGCTGCTCTTTCGTCTCCAGTTAAATCAACTTTTCTTGTACAAGGCTCGCAACCTATGCTCATATAGCCTTTCTCGTCGAGCTGATGGCGTGGTAAATTATGCTCTTTTATGTATTGATAAATTTCTTTTTTGCTCCAATCTAACATTGGGTGAAATCTAACCACTCCATATTTCGATTTTTCTTCTACATTCATTTTGCTTCTAACCTCTGTTTGGTCTGCTCTAACGCCGTTTATCCAAACATCAAATTCTGCCAATATTGGGTCTAATGGCTGTATTTTGTTTAAATAACAACAATAATCAGGGTCTGAGGTAAATAACAAGTTACCTGCAATATCTTTTTGTAAGTTTTTGGGTATAAGTGGCTTAGTATCAATAATTTTAAGATTAAATAATTCTGCAACTTTATCTTTAAACGAAATTGTTTCCGGAAATAGAAACCCTGTATTTATAAAATATATTGGTATTGAATTGTCTATCCTACTCAATATATGCAATAAAACTAAGCTATGCGTTTGAAAAGAAGATGTAGTGAAAATTTTTTTACCTTCTTTTTTATAATTTTCTATTGCTATTTTTATTTCTTCAAACTTCACTTTATACCAAATATAAATAATATATAATACAATAAATGAATTGTATAATGCCAATGCAAAGCTGTTTAGTCCAATTCTTATTGGATTTCAGAACAAGTTCGGAACACGTTATTACAGGTATGCTTTCGGTATTACTCAATATTTTTTTAAAGATAATAAAAAAAACTATCCGAAAATAAATTTGGATAGTTTTTCTTTACTAAAACTCTAAATTATAAGCTTAAATATTTTAATTCTTTTATTTTATTTCTATAAATACCTTTTACGTCAACAAAAATTGCGTTTTCAGAACTTATTGATTTAAAATAACTTTCGCTTAAGTTAGCATATTCTGTATGATTTACTGCTAAAATAATTGCGTCGTATTTGCTTGAAATTTCTTTAATTAATTCAACCCCATATTCTTCTTTTACTTCGTGAAAATCGGCATTTGGGTCTATAACATCTACAATTACGCCATAAGATTTTAGTTCTTTAACAACATCAATAACTTTTGAATTGCGTATGTCGGTTACATTTTCTTTAAAAGTAACTCCCATTACTAAAACTTTAGCTCCTCTAGAATTTTTTTCTTGTGCAACTATTTGTTTTACAGTTATTTTAGCTAAATATCCGCCCATACTATCGTTTACAAAACGTCCGCCATCAATAATTTGAGGGTGGTATCCGTATTCTTTTGCTTTATATGATAGGTAGTACGGATCTACACCTATGCAGTGCCCTCCAACTAAGCCCGGCGAAAATTTAAGGAAATTCCATTTTGTTCCTGCGGCTTCCAAAACATCGTAGGTGTTTATTCCCATTTTGCCAAAAATTATAGATAACTCGTTCATTAACGCAATGTTAACATCTCGTTGTGTATTTTCTATAATTTTAGCGGCTTCGGCAACTTTTATTGAGCTTGCACGATAAACACCCGGTTTAATTATACTCTCATAAGTTTTAGAAATTTCTTCTAAACTTTGGGCATCGCAACCCGATACAACTTTTGTAATGTTTGTAAGTGTGTGTACTTCATCGCCCGGATTTATTCTTTCTGGTGAGAAACCTACTTTAAAATCAGCTACGAATTTTAATCCCGATTTTTCTTCAAGAATTGGCACGCAATCGTCTTCTGTTGCTCCCGGATATACGGTACTTTCATAAACTACATAATCGCCTTTTTTTAGTACTTTTCCAACGGTTTCGCTTGCTTTTATTACCGGAGTTAAATCTGGTAAATTATGTTCATCAATTGGAGTTGGAACCGCAACAATAAAGAATGTTACGTCACTTAAATCTTCTGGTTTATGTGTAAAAAGTATGTCGCAACCTTCAAACGATTCTTTAGGTAACTCATTACTTGGGTCTATACCTTTTTTCATTAGCTCTACTCTCTCTGGCTTTATATCAAAACCAACAACTTTCATTTTTCTGGCAAACTCTAAAGCTATTGGTAAACCAACATAACCTAAACCTATAACAGCTAATTTGGTTTCTTTATTTTTTAGTTTTTCGTACATATTATATTTTTTTTACAAAATCGTTCTCTAATTTATATTTTTCTTTACTTTCCGGACAAATTGCTAAATTATTTTCATCGAATTTTAATCTGTGACCAAATTCGCTCATCCAACCTATATGTTTTGCGGGATTTCCAACCATAAGAGAATATGGTTTTACATTTTTTGTGATAACAGCTCCGGCTCCAATAAATGCGAACTCTCCTATATCGTGCCCACATACAATTGTGGCATTAGCACCTATCGAAACTCCTTTTTTAACAATAGTTTTAGAATATTCGCCCCTTCTATTTACTGCACTTCTGGGGTTTGTAACATTGGTAAAAACCATCGATGGTCCTAAAAACACATCGTCTTCGCAAATTACACCTGTATATATTGAAACATTGTTTTGAACTTTTACATTTTTCCCCAATATTACATTGGGCGAAACAACTACATTTTGTCCAATGTTACAATTTTCGCCTAATTCGCAATTTGACATAATATGTGTGAAATGCCAAATTTTTGTACCTTTTCCTATTTTACAACCTTCGTCGATGTATGCCGATTCGTGAGCAAAGTATTCCATAAATTATTTATTTATAAATTCTAAAACTTTACTTGTTATAAATTGTAATTGTTCTTGGTCTAATTCGGTGTGCATTGGCAATGAAATTACGCTATTACACAAATGTTCGGTTACTGGAAAATCACCTTTTTTGTATCTTGGGTCAGCATAAGCTTTTTGCAAATGTAGTGGAACAGGATAATATATTGGTGCTGGTATTCCAAATTCTTGTAAAAAGTTTTGAAGTCCTTCTCTATCTACATTATTTAAAACCAAAGTATATTGATGAAAAATATGGTTAGATTTATCGAAAACAGTTGGCGTTTTTATTTTTGAATTGTTTGAAAATGCTTTTGTATAATAGTTTGCAGCAGTTCTTCTTGCTTGGTTATACTCATCAAGATGTTTCAATTTAATGTTTAAAATTGCTGCTTGCATTGAGTCTAAACGTGAATTTACACCTACGTGGTCGTGATAGTAACGAACTGTCATTCCGTGATTTACAACCGAACGCATTGTTTTTGCAAGTTCATCGTCGTTTGTGAAAATTGCTCCACCATCGCCAAAACAACCCAAGTTTTTTGATGGAAAGAATGATGTTGCACCTACAATTCCCATTGTTCCACATTTTTTTACAGTTCCATCTTTAAATTTATATTCCGCCCCTGTTGCTTGTGCTGTATCTTCAATTACAAATAAATTATGTTTTTTTGCAATTTCCATTATTTCCTCCATTTCGGCAGATTGACCAAATAAATGAACAGGAACTATGGCTTTTGTTTTAGATGTTATTGCTTTTTCAATAGATTTTGGGTCTATATTAAATGTATCGAGGTTTACATCAACCAAAACCGGAGTTAAACCTAAAAGTCCTATTACTTCAACAGTTGCAACGAAAGTAAAATTAGATGTAATAACTTCATCGCCCGGTTTCAACCCCAATGCCATCATTGCTATTTGTAGTGCGTCTGTTCCGTTGGCACAAGGTATTACGTGTTTTATATCTAAATAAGTTTCTAACGATTTTTGAAAGTTTGCAACCTCAGGACCGTTAACAAATGCAGCCGTTTCCATAACGTTTAACACTGCACTATCTACCTCGTTTTTTATTTTTTTATATTGACCTTGTAGGTCAACCATTTGAATTTTATTCATTATAGTTATTTTG
Source organism: Paludibacter propionicigenes (assembly GCA_020721655.1). Classification (GTDB taxonomy): domain Bacteria; phylum Bacteroidota; class Bacteroidia; order Bacteroidales; family JAFGXI01; genus DYMG01. Next base: position 8,792 of record DYMG01000001.1, read on the forward strand.
AATTGCAAAGATATTTATTTGTTTAAAAAATAACCATTAATTTAAGTTACAATTTAGTTTTTTTTAAAATATTTTTAATTTTGTTTAAAATAAATCCTTAAATAAGGGTAATTTATTTTTTTTGTGTATTAGCTTTGTAATATTTATAAAATTATAGAAACTATGTGTAAAAAATCATTAACAATTATTGTTGCGTTGTTGTTTGTTCTTTTAATAAATGGGAACATTCTTGGACAAACAGAAAATTCTAATAGTAATAGCAATGCGGTTACTTTTGGAATAATTCACTCATTTAACCTAACTTCGGTTGCAGGAACTTTTCCTTCTAGCGATTTTAGTAACAGTAAAACTATAACAAGTATTGTGTCGCCCCGATACACTTTTGATTTAGGAATGACTGTAGATTATTTCATTGTTGACAAACTATCGGTACAATTCGATTTAGTTTACACCTATCAAGGTGCACATACAGTTAACAAAAGCAGTATTTACAACGAAATTGGGAAACTAGAAAGTAAAGAATACTTAACTTTAGCTACCGATTATTTTAAATTTCCACTTACTTTTAATTTTTATCCAAAAGAAAAATTATACGTTAATGCTGGAGGTTACTTAGCATCTTTAGTTTCTGCAAAAACTTACGATGGTTGGTACGACCAAAGAGAACCTATTGAAAATATGAACATACTCGATTATGGTATAATTGCAGGTATGGGCTTTAATACCAGCTACGTAAAAATTGGATTTCAATATTCTTACGGGCTAAATAGCTTTATAAATGATGGCAAACACGACGTGCACCACAGTGTATTTCAGCTTGTTACTCGATGGAAATTCTACTCAGATATAAGAAGCAATAAAACAAAATAATTAACAAATTTTTAAACTAAGAAAAATGAAAACTAAAATATTAATATCTATAATATTTGCTTTTAGCCTCGTTATTACATCGTGTACAAAAAGCAGTTCAGAATATGTTCCTACAACTGCAAATGTTGATGGCTCTTATATTTACAACAGCACATCTACATACTATAATACTTTAAATGAAGAAGATTTTAAAGGTGCATCTTCTGGTTTTTTAGATATTTATTCAGCTACTTTGACTATTACGCCTAACATTGGTTGGGGATATACTCTTCAAATTAGTAATTTGGTTTATCATGGCGATACCATTACATTTAGTATTCCTATGCAACAAATTACTGTAAATAATAACACTTTTAATGTTACTGGAAATAATAACATTCCAGTTGGCAATTATGGCTCATTTGATGGATTTTACACAAGCAATAAAATTTATTTTGCTTACAAATCGTCGAATGTTGAAACTTTTGAATGGGTAGAAACTGAATCTGAAGGCACTAAAAAAAATTAGCTCTAAATTGTATATTTTAAAAAAGCCTCGCAATTGTGAGGCTTTTTTATTTATTTTTTATCTCTAAAAAATTTAATCAACGCATCGTTCGATTTTAAGTTTGCATTTTTAAATTTACTGTTACCTTTAAAATTATACGATTTAACAGTATATGAATTCAAAACCACCTTGTATAACTTATTATTATCTAATACTTTATCAAAAATAACAGAACCAATACTTCCATCTTTTTTTAATTCCACCTCATATTTTATAGAACCTGTTATAGTTTTCTTTTTTTCAGACGAATACGTTACTTTAATTAAACTAATTATTTCATCAACAGAAAGCATTGCTGTCATTAAGTCGTTATTAAATGGATCAACACTATAAATATCTAAAGCTTTAACATTTCCTTTTTTAAGGGTATCAATTCTAATTCCCCCATAATTCATAAACGATATTTCCGAATTAGTTGTAATTCTAAACGCATCTAAAAAAATATCAACAATTTCTTCTTGCCCAATTAGTGTTTTCCCCAAAAAACCGACAACCCTATCTAAATCAGAGTTAATATAGTATTTATCAACAACTTGCCTGATATTAACATCTGTTTTTTGCCTATTTGATATGTTTATAAGCGTATCTTTTTTATAAACTATTTTATTATTTAAAATTTTAATAGTTAAAACACCTAAATAATTATTATAGCTTCCTGCCTGACAAATTAATGTATTATTAATAACACAAGGAGTATCTATAATTGTATGAGAATGTCCGCCAATTATTGCATCAATAAAATTGGTTTTTTCGGCTAAAACTTGGTCGGCTTTATAGCCTAAATGAGTTAGTCCTATTACAATACTTGCACTATCTTTAAGATATTTATATTCTGAAATTGTTTTTATTGGGTCGGTAAATTTAATTCCTGTTAAATTACTTTTAAGTGTCTCAGGATAACCTTCTTCTGTAATTTTTAATCCTGAAATAAACGCAATTTTACTTTCTCCAATTTTAATTATTTTGTATGGTATTATTTTTTCGATTTCACTATTTTGTGTTTCAATATTTGAGCAAATAATTGTAAATTTTGCGTCATTTCTTCGTTTTTGGAGTACTGCTTGTCCGTAATCGAATTCGTGATTTCCTAAAGCCGATATTTTATAATCTAAAATATTCATTAAATCAATTATTGGATATCCGGGTTCTTTGTATCTATCTACATAAGGGTTTCCCGAGAACAAGTCGCCTGCAGAAACGAGCATTGAATTTTTATTTGCATTTCTAACACTATCAATAACAGGTTTCATTTTTGCAAATTTATTAATATATCCGTGCATATCGTTTGTATGCATTATCACAATTGTGCTTGTATCGTTTTGCGAAAAAACGGTTGAAAATAATAATTGAAAAGCTATTACAAAGGTTATTTTATGCTTCATTTCAGTTGTTTTTATTTATTAAGCAGTAACAATCAGAATATTAACTTACCATTATATCCTCTTAAAAATTCCGAAATATCCATTCTTTTTTTTCCTTCCAATTGAAGTTCTAAAATTGATAAATATCCGTCGAGTGTTTTTATTTTTAAGAATGTTTTAAAATCGGTTAATATTTGTTTGCTTTCTAATGTGTTTTTTAAATTTAGTTCTGTTTTATAAATTTTAAGAATTTTGCCATCTAAAATAGTCCAAGCTGTTGGGTAAGGGCTTAAACCTCTAACAAAATTATGTATTTCTACTGATGATTTGTTCCAATCAATTTTGGTATTTTCTTTAAATATTTTAGGTGCTAGTTTTATTTCTGTTGTTACTTGCTGCGTAATTGAATTAACACTTTCTTTCTCAATCTGTTGAACCGTTTCAAGAATTAATTTACCGCCTAAAATCATAAGTTTATCGTGTAATGTTTCGGCGTTATCAGTTTCTAAAATTTGCACGTCTTCTTGCAAAATAATATTCCCTGTATCAATTTCGTGTTGAAGAAAAAAAGTTGTTACTCCGGTTTTTGTTTCTCCGTTTATTATTGCCCAGTTTATTGGTGCAGCACCTCTATATTGTGGTAATAATGAAGCGTGTAGATTAAAAGTTCCATACTTTGGCATATTCCAAACCACCTCTGGCAACATTCTAAAAGCTACTATTATTTGCAAATCGGCTTTTAACAATTTTAATTCGGCAATAAAGGCTTCATTTTTTAAATTTGTTGGCTGTAAGATATTCAAATTTTGTTCGTTGGCATATATTTTAATTGCCGATTGACTTATTTTTTTTCCTCTACCAGCAGGTTTATCAGGAGCTGTAACAACACCAACAATATTATAATTATTTACAACAAGTTTTTTTAAGCCTTCAACCGCAAAATCTGGAGTTCCAAAAAAAACTATTCGCAAATTTGAGTTCATTAAATTATAATTTCAACAGTTTTTCAATTGCACTATCTAAAGTATTTTTATCTTTAGCAAAGCAAAACCTAAGAACTTTACTCTTTATCTTATCGTGATAAAATGCCGAAATAGGTATAGCCGCAACTTTATGTTCTTTAGTTAAATACTCAGCGTATTCGGTATCTTTTAATTGAGAAAGGTTTGTATAATCTAAAAGTTGAAAATAAGTACCACTAGTTGGAATTATTTCAAATTTAGAGTTTTTTAAAGCCTTGTTAAAATAGTCTCTTTTTTCTTGATACATTGCACTAATATTTAAATAATTAGACTCATCTTCAAGATATTCTGATATAGCGTATTGCAATGGGGTATTTACTGCATAAACAACAAATTGGTGTACCTTTCTAAATTCTTTCATTAATTCTTTTGGAGCAACACAATAACCTATTTTCCAACCTGTTGTATGAAATGTTTTCCCAAATGATGATACTATAATGCTACATTTAGCAAGTTTTTCAGATGTGCTAACGCTTAAATGTTTTTTGCCATCAAAAATTATATGTTCGTAAACTTCGTCGCTTAAAACAGTTATGTTTGTTCCTGTAACTATTTTTTCTAGTTGTTTAATGTCGTTTTCGTCTAATACTGAGCCTGTTGGATTATGCGGAGAGTTTATAATAAGCATTCTAGTTTTTGCTGTAACAACTTTCTGAACTTCGTTCCAATCTATTTTATAGTCCTTACCTTTTAGCTCCAAAAATATTGGTTTGCCTCCTGAAAGCTCTATGGCTGGCAAGTAGCTATCGTAAACAGGCTCAAAAACAATAACTTCGTCGCCTTCGTTTATTAGAGCTGTAATTGCTGTATATAAAGCCTGTGTTGCTCCTGCGGTAATTGTAATTTCCGTTTCCGGATTGTATTTTCGATTATATAATTTTTCTGTTTTTTCCGATATTATTTCGCGTAATTTTATAATGCCCGGCATAGGTGCATACTGGTTAAATCCGCGCTTCATATTTTCGTTTACTAGTTCAATTAATTTTGGAGATACATCAAAATTTGGAAATCCTTGAGATAAATTAATTGCATTATTTTCGTTTGCCAATTGAGACATAACCGCAAAAATACTTGTATTTGTATTTGGTAATTTAGAATTCATTTTTATTTATTTTTCTGCCTTGCAAAAATATCAAATAAAAATTTAACAATCACTTATGTGTTGTTAAAATATTAATAAATTTAATGTTATTGTTAATAAAAACCATCAATATATAAGCTTACATTTTTCAAAAACTTGCGATTAATCACAAATATTTGTGATTAGATAAAAAAATAAATAGAAAACAATTTAGTTTAAAAAAAAATGCTTATTTTGTGTTCCTTTTTAATTAGATTAATATAAATGGATATAACAATATCGGACATTAAAAATATTAGCGAAAAAATACGCGAACATATTGGTATTAACATAAATAACTTTGCTCAAGAAGCTTTAAAGAGCAGAATTAATAATATCAATACCACTTACGATATTCGAAATATCGACACATTAATCTCATACATTGAAAACGGGAAAATAACTCCCGATGATTTTTTACACCATTTTTCGGTTCCTTTTACCGAAATGTTTAGAGACCCTTCAATGTGGCGAAAACTTAAAGACGACTTAATATCTAATAGTAAAGACAGATATTTTAAAATATTTTTACCAAGTTGCTCAACCGGCGATGAATATTACTCGCTATTAATTTTATTAGATGAAATTGGTATTCTAAACTCTTCTCATATTACAGTTTCCAGTTGGTCGAAAAAAACTATAGCAACTATTAAAGAAGCTATTATTCCAGCAAAAAAAATGGAAATAAATGTTGCAAATTACAAACGATTTGAAGGAAAAGGCAATATTGAAAGCTATTTTGAGAGCAATAAAATAAAAAATTTACAAAAAAACACTGAGTTTTTAAATATTTCTATATTCGACTCTAAAATGCCAATAAATCAAGACATTATTATTTTCAGAAATAAATTTATTTATTTTACACAAGATACTCAAAACATTGTTCTGGAAAAATTGCACAATAGCCTAAAAATAGGAGGGAAATTAATAATTGGTATAAAAGAAAATATATTTTTAACAGAATCGACAAACAGCAAATTTGCAAAAATTTGTGAAGAAGATCGTATTTACAAAAAAAAATAATTAATGCAATACAAAGCAGTTATAATAGGAGGTAGTGCAGGTAGTTTTCAAGTAGTTACAAAAATACTTAATTCTATGCCTAAAAATTTTGATATTCCAATGTTTTTGTGTCTTCACAGACTAAAGCACGTAAGATCGGGGTTTGTTGAGGCATTATCTTTAAAATCTAACTTAACAATTGTAGAACCATTTGACAAAGACACCATAAAAAAAGGTATAGTGTATTTAGCACCAGCAAATTACCACATGTATTTCCAATTTGGGCAAAAATTTAGTTTATCTACCGAACCCTCTGTAAACCATTCAAGACCATCAATAGATTTATCGTTTTTTTCAGCAGCAAACTCATATCGAGATAAACTTATTGGTATAATACTTTCTGGTGCGAACAAAGATGGAGCACAAGGAATAAAAAGAATTAAAGAACTTGGCGGAACAGTTATAGTGCAAGACCCAAACGATGCTCAAATAAAAACAATGCCACTATCTGCACTAGAATTAATTACTCCAGACCATATATTAACAACCGAAGGAATTATCAATTTTTTAAACAATGTAAAATGAAAATATTTTCCACAAAAAACATTATAAACTTAGTATTGACAAGCCTAATATTGTTATTATCGTTTATTATTTTTAAAAATATTGGCACAAGCAGTGTTAATTCATACTTATTAATTAGCATTAACATTTTAGTGCTAATTATTTTAACAACAAATTTATTTTACAAAACCTTACAAATAAAAGAAATAGAAGTAATAAAAGAAGTTCTGATTAACGACGAAAACACAGAAAACGAACCTGTTTTTGAAATTATTGAAGACAAATTGGAAAACAAATCAATAAAAATTGAAAATATTAAAACAGAACAAGATATATCTAAATATATTGAAAATCAATTATTAACAATTTCGAAAAAATTTAATATTGACCAAGCAATTTTTTATTTAAAAGACGAAAATAACATATACAACCCAATAAGTAAATACGCTTATTACTCTGACAAAGAACCTGATAGCATAGAAGAAGGCGAAGGTATTTTAGGACAAGCAATAAAAGATAAGAAAATGCTTCTTATTGACGATATTCCTGACGGATACATTACAATTCTTTCCGGCTTAGGTAAAGGAAATCCAAAAACGCTTTTAATAGTTCCTGCAGTAGTAGATAATAATGTTGTAGCAATTGCCGAATTTGCATCATTAAAAAGCATAAACGACGAAACAAAAACACTGATACAAGAATCGATTAGTAAAATTGCTAAAAACTTAACTAATGTTCATTAAAATTAAGCAAAATGACTAATAAAAGCATACAAAATATTAATTCTTGCGGGTTGTTTGGCTTATCGTGCAAAACTAGAAAGTACCCTGTTTTTGGAATGTTTTTTGGGTTTATGTTTCCAATAATTGCGTGGATTTTTGATTTAACTTACAGAAGCTACGGTATAAGCCAAACATGGCAAATGCACAAAGAAAACCCTATGCATTTTATTATTGATATGGCTCCACTAATACTGGGTTTTGTAGCTTATTTACTTGCAAAAAAAATACAAAAAGACCAAACTAAATTAGATAATTACATAGAAGCCCAAACAACGTATATAGATAATATTTCACATTTTGCTAAAGAAATTGGAAAAGGCAATTTTGATATTGATATTGTAAAAAACATCAATAAAAACGATGCTCTAATACAAGTTTTAATAAAAATGAAAGACGATTTATCAGCCTCATCATTAAAAGAACAAGAACAAAATTGGGTAATAAAAGGACGAGATAAAATTTCAAATATTTTACGAGAATACACCGACTTGGAAGAGCTATCGTACCACGTTTTAGAAACATTAATAAATTACGTTGAAGTTATTCAAGGCTCATTTTACATTTACGATGAAGACTCTAAAACACTTAAAAACTATGCATCTTATGCTTACAGCAGAAAAAAATTCATAAAGCAAGAATTTAAAATTGGAGAAGGTCTAATAGGACAAGCTGCTTACGAATTAGCTACAATTTATAGAAATGAAATACCAAACTACTATATTACAATAACTTCAGGTATTATTGGCGAAAAAAAGCCTGGTAGCCTACTAATAGTGCCACTTATTAGCGATGAAAAACTTAGAGGTGTAATAGAAATTTCAGCCATTGAAGACCATATTGATGAAAAAACAATTAAATTTGTTGAAGGTATTAGTGATATTATTGGACAAACACTATTTAATTTAATAATAAACAATAAAACACAAAAGCTATTAAACGAATCGCAACGAATGACCGAAGAACTTCAAGAAAATGAAGAAGAATTGAGGCAAAATGCAGAAGAAATGATTGCAACTCAAGAAGAACTAGAAAAATCGAACAACGAATTAGAATTAAAAATTACAGAAGTACAAAACGCACAACTCCGTCAGCACACATTATTAGAAAATGCCTCAGAAGTAATAACCATTTACGACGAAAACGGAATAATAAAATACGAAAGCCCATCAGTAGTTAATATTTTAGGATACAACCACGAAGAAACAGTTGGAACACAAGCCCTCGATAGAGTATCTGAAGACACAAAAGACATTGTAAAAAGCAGCCTTGCCGAATTAATAAACAATCCATTTAACCCAATAACAGTAGAATTTCAATATTACAAAAAAGACAATAGCCTAATTTGGTTAGAAGCTTTTGGAAGAAACCTAATAGACAACCCAATAATAAACGGAATACTTTTCAATACAAGAGATATAACCCTAAGAAAATTAGCCGAAGCAGAACAACGAAGACGAGGACAAATGCAAGCATTATCGGAAAATTCGCTCGACCTAATTTTACGCTTAAGCTTAGAAGGAAAAATATATTATATGAATCCTGTATTTGAAAAATACATTGGAATTAAACCAAAAGAAGTCCAAAATCAACACATTACAGATATTGACATAAATAAAAACTTAACCGAATTTTTCCATAAAATCCTAAACACATTAATAAACAACCCAATAAAACAAGAAAACGAATTTGAATTAGACAGTAATTTCGGAAAACGATTTATGTCTGTTAACTCAATACCAGAATTTAACTCGAAAAAAGAATTAGAATCTGTATTAATAGTAGCACACGACATTTCCGAAAGAAAAGAAATTGAAATCCAAATAGAAAATACCAATAAAAAAATAACCGAAAGCATTAACTACGCTCAAAGAATTCAAGGCTCAATACTACCAAAAACAAACACATTGCAGACCTACTTCAAAGATTCGTTCATTTTCTACAAACCAAAAGACGTAGTAAGTGGCGACTTTCCGTGGATGTTTGAACGAGAAAACAACATATACTTTGCAGCAGTAGATTGTACAGGGCACGGAGTTCCCGGAGCATTACTCTCATTCATTGGATATTTTCAACTAAACAACATTGTTGACCATAAAGAAATACTAAACTCAGGTCAAATACTCGACAAACTACACACCGGAGTTAGAAAAACACTACGTCAGGAAGACGAAGGAGCTAACAGCAGAGATGGAATGGACGTTGCACTTTGCAGATACGACTTATTAAAAAAACAACTACACTATTCTGGAGCCCACCGTCCGCTTTACCTTCTTAGAGGAACCGAATTGCAAGAATTTAAAGGCAGTAGAAAAGCAATTGGAGGAATACCACACAAAAAAGAACAAGAACAAAACTTTATAAATTACATTATTAACATAAAAAAAGGCGACAAAATATTTATTTTTTCAGACGGATACCCCGACCAAATTGGTGGTGCAAAAAGAGAAAAATACCAATCAAAACAAATTAGAGAAGGAATAATAAAAAATAATAATTTTACAATGCAAAATTTTTCAGATTACTTTGCAAACGAATTTAAAACTTGGAAAAATACTAACAAACAAATTGATGATATACTTATGATTGGCGTTCAATTTTAAAAAACAAATTTTATGGAAGACAAAACATTAAATGATTCATTCTTAAATGCCGTAATGGAATTTCATAAAACTATGAGAGAGAATGATATTAGCTTAGTTTACGAAGGCGAAATAACTCATAGCATTACAAAAGCCTTTACTTCGCTAACCGAAAAGAAAATGACCGACGAGGAAGAATCTGGCATTACACAAAGAAAAGTGTTTCACGTAATGGTAGAATGTTTACAAAATATTAGTAAGCACGCCGAAAACGGAAACGATTCCTACTCTACCGATGGACGAGGAATTTTTATGGTTCACAAAACAGAAGAACTATACAAAATTACAACAGGAAACCTTATTGCCGATGAAAACGTTGAAAACTTAAAGCGTTCATTAGATTTAATAAACAGCCTTAACAAAGACGAACTAACCGAACTTTATAAAAAACAAATAAAAGAAGGTCAGCTTTCCGACAAAAAAGGTGCAGGTTTAGGATTTATTGATATAGCCCGAAAAACAGGCTCTAAATTAGAATTTAGTTTTAAGTCTGTTAAAAATAACATATCTTTTTTTATACTAACAACTATTATTGAACGTAAAAAATAATTTAATATGGAAACTATAAAAATACAAGGCACCGACGATATCCCTAGCGTAGTATTAAATGCCGAAAATGGAATATTTCAAATTTCCGGCAGATCAATGCCTGAAGATGTTACCGCTTTTTACGAACCAATTCTTGATTGGATTTCCGAATTAGGCGAAACATATAAAAACAAAATTGTTTTCGAATTTAAACTCGAATATTTCAATACAGCATCATCAAAATTACTTTTAGACATATTAATGAAGCTAGAAGAAATGCACGAAGCCGGAAAAGACGTTCTAGTAAAATGGTATTTCCCTGAAGACGATGAAGATATGGAAGAAGCCGGACAAGAATATGCCGACATAGTTGAAGTGCCTATAGAATTAGTAAGCTACGAATAAATTATATACAGCTTTTAGCAAATGAGTGAAGAAATTTTACAAGCCTTAATGCAATTATTTGCAATAATTGCAAAACAAGACGATGGTGTTGAGAAAACTGAACGAGACTTCGTACTATTATTTCTACGCCAACAAATTTCCGGCTCAAAAGTTGAAGAATATATAAAACTGTTCGACGACAAATCAGGATTCAACAAAACAAACTCAGAAACAGAAGACGAAGAACCCACAAAAAAAAGAAAACTAACTTCGGTAAACGATTCTGTTAAAATTCTAGGAATTTCAAAAAAAATAAACAAAACACTTACTCAAAAACAAAAAGTAATAGTTTTAGTTCGTCTTTTTGAATTAGTAATTTCCGACAAAAAATTTACAGAACAACGAATGGCAATAATTAACACAGTTGCCGAAGTATTTAACATAAGTTTCGACGATGTTAAAAACATAGAATCTTTCGTATTTTCTGAAAACGTTGAATCACTAATACATTCCGACAACTTACTCATAATATCATCAAACAAAACAGAAAACAGCAACTACTTATCACTTAACATTGACGGAATTGATGGTGAACTAATTATTTTACAAATACAAGGAACCGACCAATATTTTATTAAATATACCGGTGAATTAGTTTTGTATATTAACGGACTAATTGTTAACGGAAAAAGAATAAATATTTTCGCAAATGGTAGCACAATAAAACTATCAAAAGGAAAACCAATTTACTATAGCGATATAATATCAAAATTTAAAAAAGACAACAATTCAATTAACCTTTCGTTTGTTGCAAAAAACATAGAATATAAATTTCCAACAGGCGGATTAGGACTTAGAGATATTAATATTAACGAACGAGAAGGAAAACTTATTGCAATTATGGGAGCCAGCGGTGCAGGTAAAACCACACTTCTAAACGTTTTATCCGGAATGAGCAAACCATCGTCTGGAACAATAAAAATAAACGGAATAGACCTCTACGAAAGCAAAAAAGAACTCGACGGAGTTATAGGGTACATACCCCAAGACGACCTTCTTATTGAAGAACTTACAGTATTTGAAAACCTTTATTACAACGCTAAACTTTGCTTTAGAGATAAAAACAAAGAAGAAATTGCCGAATTAGTTAACAAAACCCTAAAAAATTTAGGACTTTTAGAACGAAAAGACCTAAAAGTTGGAAACGCACTAAACAAACTAATTAGCGGAGGACAAAGAAAAAGACTAAACATAGCTCTCGAACTTATTAGAGAACCTTCAATACTTTTTGTTGATGAGCCAACCTCCGGATTATCATCAAGAGATTCGGAAAACGTTATGGATTTACTACGAGAATTAGCCCTTAAAGGAAAACTAATTTATGTAGTAATTCACCAACCATCATCAGACATTTACAAAATGTTTGACAAAGTAATAGTTTTAGATACAGGCGGTTACCAAGTATATTACGGCAATCCCATAGAATCGGTAATGTATTTCAAAAAATTAGACTCGCAAATTAATAGCGACGTAGGCGAATGTTCTATTTGCGGAAGTGTTAACTCCGAACTAATTTTTAACATTATAGAAGCCCGTGTTGTTGATGAATACGGAATTTACCAAGAAGAACGCAAAGTAAAACCTACCGAATGGTCGGAATATTACAAACAAAATATAACACAAGAAAACCTATCTGAAATAGCCGAAGAACCACCAAAATCACTTAAAATACCTCGGTGGATAAATCAAATTTTTATTTACCTAAAACGCGATTTTCTATCAAAAATAAGCAACACACAATACATTGCACTAAATCTTTTAGAAGCACCAATTTTATCTATAATACTTTCATTTATAATTAGATACATTGCAGACCCAAACTCGTCGCACTACATATATCGTGAAAACGAAAATATACCACCATATATATTTATGAGCCTTGTTGTTGCACTATTTTTAGGACTAACAGTAAGTGCCGAAGAAATTTTTAGAGACCGTAAAATACTAAAAAGAGAATCATTCCTAAACCTTAGCAGATCAAGCTATTTAATATCAAAAATTATAATTTTATTTTTCATATCGTTTATTCAAACCGGACTTTTTGTATTTATAGGCAACTACATATTAGGAATTAGAGATATGTCGTTATACTACTGGCTTGCATTATTTACAACATCAGCTTTTGCAAATATGCTAGGGTTAAATATTTCATCAACATTTAACTCAGCAGTAACAATTTACATAATAATTCCACTTGTACTAATACCTCAAATGATACTTGGCGGAGCAATGTTTAGCTTCGAAAAACTAAACAAAACCGTAAGTAGCATCGACAAAGTTCCATTAGTAGCAGAATTTATGACATCTCGCTGGGTATACGAAGCACTTATGGTACACCAATTTAAAAACAATAAATTTGAAAAACAATTTTTTAAATTGGAACAAGAAATGAGTGTAGCCAATTTTATGCAAGTTTATTACATACCTGAAATAAAAGAAAAATTACAATACTGCTTCGAAAACTTGAACATAAAAAGAGATGACATAGTAAAAAACGTAGATATTAACCTATCTATGATACGAAACGAACTCTATAAACAACAAAAAAACAACCCCGAAATAAACAATAACACAATACAATCTATTACTAGAGACTCACTTGGCAGTTACAACTTATTTCTTGTAAACGATTACCTCGATAAATTAAATAAAAACTTTGGACTACAATTTCAAAAAACCTACGACAAAAAACAAAAAATGATAGACTACTTTACAGAACAAAAAGGCGACATATTTAACCTAAACAAAGACAATTACTACAATCAAAGCATATCAGACATAGTAAAAAAAGTTTTCGAACAACACAAAATTATTCAAGACAAAGACAATTTAATTCAACAAATAGACCTAATATATTTAAACCCTACACCATCAAATTTTCTTGACTTTAGAAGCCATTTTTTTGCACCAAACAAATACTTTGCAGGAAAATATTTCGACACATACTACTTTAACATATTTGTAGTATGGATACTAACATTTATTTTTTACATATTCCTTTATTTTGACGTATTTAAAAAAATTTTAGAATTTAGATTAAGAAAAAAATTGTAGCTATTTATTATTTTATTAATTTTACAAAATAATCATTTTTTTATGGTAAATTATTTCAAACAATTAATTTTTATATTAGTAATTCCTCTAATATTTTCGTGTGGCAACTCGTCGGAAAACAATAATTCAGACGATTTTTCTGTTCCCGACTCAGTTTTGAATGAAGACGACCCTCTTATAGTTTCCGAACAAGCTATGGCTGACATTATCTCAAACATATCATCGCCAGTAGAGATGTCGGCACTTATTAAAGAAAGTGGAGTTCAATTTAACTACAAATACCTTAACCCAACCGACAACATTGACTCTTACAACACAACATTTAAACAAGCTTTAAACTTAGGTATTTTAGGAGCCGATTTAGGATACCTAAATATGTACAACAAAACAGGTACCGTTTTATCTTACATAACATCAATAAAAACACTTGCCGACAATATAAAAGTTGGGCAATTCTTCGATTTTTCTACTCTTAAACGATTAGCAACAAATAGCGATAATTTAGACTCTCTAATGTACATTTCTGTTAGCAGTTTCGACCAAATGGACGTATTTTTACGAGAAAATAACCGAAGCGATGTTAGCACTTTAATTGTTACCGGAGTATGGATTGAGGGTTTATTCCTTGCAACACAAGTAGTTAAAGACGCCCCAAACAAAGAAATTGAAGAAAGAATTGGAGAACAAAAATTAATTCTTAGCGACTTACTACTTATACTTAACAACTATAAGAGAGATAAAAAAATATTCGATTTAATAGAAATGATTAATAAAATTAAAGAACAATACGCAAACGTAACAATTTCTTACGAAGTTGGAGAACCTGAAGCAGTTGAAGTTGACGGAGTATTAACAATTATACAAAACGAAAAAAGCATTGTTAATATAACCCAAGACCAAATTAAAAGCATAACAAAAGAAGTTGAGAATGTGAGAAATTTTGTTGTTAAATAATTAGAACTTATAATCGTGAAAAAAATATTTATTATTTTATTAAGCGTAATTGTTTTCGCAGTTGTAGTAAAATCGCAATGTAACGAAACTTTAGTTACTGTTTGTTGTAGTGGTTTAGCAAAAAATGCAACATACCTGAAAGAGCTTAAAGTAAAACTAAAAGCCAAAGAAGCAGGAAAAAAAGAACCCATAGCAAAATATTCTTTAATGCTAAACAAAGGCACTCACTATAGATTTAGTGTTTGCAACGCAAAAGAATTTACCGGAAAAGCTATACTTCAACTATACGATAAAGACCGACTTTTAGGCTCGTCATATATGTCTAACAAACACTTTCCTGCATTCGACTTCGTTTGCAACAAAACTGCAGTTTACCAAGTACTAATGTCTTTTGAAGACGGACAAGAAGGTTGTGCTGTTGGGGTTCTTTCTATGATTGAATAAATTATAAATTATAAAAATATTTCAAAATATAAAAGTTGGCTTTTTTAACAATAGTCAACTTTTTTAATCTTAATAAAACTACAATGGAAAAAATAAAAAAAATAGGTGTACTAACATCAGGTGGCGACTCTCCTGGAATGAACGCAGCAATTAGAGCCGTTGTTAGAGCCGGTGCATATCATAACATAGAAGTTTTTGGCATATACCAAGGATACAAAGGTATGATAGAAAACAACATTAAATTACTAAGTCCAAGAGACGTTTCAAATGTGTTACACAGAGGAGGAACATTTCTAAAAACAGCCCGAAGCGAAGAATTTAAAACACAAGAAGGCAGAAAAATAGCCTACGAAAACCTTAGAAAAAATGAAATAGACGCAGTTGTTATTATTGGTGGCGACGGCAGTTTTAAAGGTGCAAACCAATTTAGCAAAGAATTTGCCATTCCGGTAATTGGAATTCCGGGTACAATAGATAACGATATGTACGGAACTGATTACTGCATTGGATACGACACAGCACTAAACACAGTTGTAGAAGCCGTAGATAAAATTAGAGACACCGCAGGTGCACACGACAGACTATTCTTTGTAGAAGTAATGGGCAGAGACTCTGGCTTTTTAGCTCTTCGTTCTGGAATAGCATCTGGTGCAGAAGCAGTTCTTATTCCTGAAAAAGAAACAATTATTGACGATTTAAAAAAATACTTAGCCAACGGTTATAACAAAAAAAAATCAAGCGGTATTATAATAGTTGCCGAAGGCGACGATGCAGGAGGTGCATATAAAATTGCAGACCTCGTAAAAAAAGACTTTACAAATTACGACATAAGAGTAACTGTACTTGGACACATTCAACGAGGAGGCTCTCCATCTGCTTTCGACAGAAACATTGCATCTCAAATGGGAATTAATGCAGTACAAGGTTTAGTCGACGGAAAATCAAACGTAATGGTGGGCTTAATTAACCGAAATATTGTTTACACCCCTTTAGAACAATCGGCAAAACATAACAAACGAGTTAATCCAACACTATTAAGTACAATTGACATATTAAATAGCTACTAAACAATTAGTTTAAATTTAATTACAAACTTCAACAAAAGTACTTATGAGGGATATTATTAAGCTCAACAATATTGTAAAAAATTACAAAATTGGAACAATTGTAGTAAAAGCACTAAAATCGGTTTCCTTAACAATAAAAGAAAACGAATACGTTGCTTTAATGGGACCTTCAGGCTCTGGTAAATCTACAATGATGAATATTCTTGGTTGCTTAGATACCCTCTCAAGTGGCGAATATATTTTAAACAATAACGATGTTAGCAAACTAACCGACAATCAATTAGCCGAAATACGAAACAAAGAAATTGGTTTTGTATTTCAAACATTTAACCTATTGCCAAAATACACAGCACTCGAAAATGTAATGCTACCAATGGTTTACTCGGGAACACCTAAAATTGAACGCGAAAAAACAGCAATACAAACACTAAAAAATGTAGGTTTAGCCGACAGAATGGAACACAAACCAAACGAACTATCGGGCGGACAAAGACAAAGAGTTGCAGTAGCACGTGCTTTAGTAAACAAACCATCAATAATACTTGCCGACGAACCAACAGGAAACCTCGACACAAAAACATCAATAGAAATAATGGGATTACTAGAGGAAATACACAAATTAGGCAACACAATTATTGTAGTTACTCACGAAGAAGATATTGCCGAACATGCAGAACGAATTATTAGACTTAGAGATGGCGAAATAGTTGAAGACTTTAAAAATGAAAACAGAAAAATGGTTTCACAACACACTACAAATTAATAATTAAACATTAACAACAATGGCTTTTAAAGTTTATACAAAAACAGGCGACAAAGGAAAAACATCATTAATCGGAGGAAAAAGAGTTCAAAAATTTGATGACAGAATTGAAGCCTACGGTACAGTTGATGAGTTAATTGCATTTATTGCATTAACAAAAGACTTGATGAACGAACAAAAAATTGAGAACAACTTGCTTAAAATACAATCTAAATTAATGACAGTTGCATCTATATTAGCAACCGAAGACAAAGATAAACAGCACACATACAACCTATTAGACGACGACGTAACATTTCTAGAAAACGAAATTGATGAAATGGACAAAATAATAACACCACTAACAAAATTTATTCTTCCCGGAGGACACATTTTAGTTTCATACTGCCACATTTCACGCACAATTTGTCGCCGTTCCGAAAGAAAAGCATTCCTTTTATCCGAAAATTTTTACATTAATCCAATAGTATTAACATACTTAAACCGTCTTTCCGACTATTTATTTACACTTAGCCGATACATTTCGTTTAAGCTAAATATAGAAGAAATTGAATGGTTAAACTAAAAATTATTTAACACAAAATTTTAAATATGGCACAAACATTTGCAGAAAAAATTTTTAACGCAGAAGTTGGAACAATAGTTTTTAAAAAACCCGACATTGTACTAACTCACGATAACACAGCAAGTATTAAAAACACTTTCGAAAAAATGGGTGGTAAAAAAGTAGCAGATCCAAACCAATTATTAATTGTTTTAGACCACAATGCACCTCCAACAACTGCCAAACTGGCAACCCAATACCAAACCGTTAGAGATATTGTAACGGAACAAAAAATTGATAAATTTTACGATGCTGGCAAAGGTATATGCCACCAAATTATGTCGTACCACGCACAACCCGGTATGATTATAGTTGGTAGCGACAGCCATACCTGCACTGCCGGAGCATTCAACTCTATGGCTGCAGGAATAGACCGTACAGAAGCCGCCGGAATTTGGAAACGTGGCGAAACATGGTTTCGTGTGCCCGAATCAATAAAAATAACTTTAACAGGAAAACTAAAACCAAATATATTTGCTAAAGATATTTCTCTATGGATAATTGGTATGATTGGCTCTGATGGTGCCGATTATATGTCTATTGAATACCACGGCGATGGCATTAAAAACTTAACAATTGCTCAACGAATGACGCTGGCTAATTTAGCCTCAGAAATGGGAGCAAAAAACGCAGTTTTTCCTCCAGACCAAGTCCTTGCCGATTTTTACGGCGGTAAACTCCCTAACAAACCTATTTGGGCTGACGAAGATGCTACTTATGCAAAAAAAATTGAAATAAATTTAGACGAACTCTTCCCTGTTATAGCTGCTCCACACCAAGTTGACAACGTAAAAGCACTTTCAGAAGTACAAGGAACTCCTGTTCACGAAGGTCTTATTGGAACTTGCACAAATGGGCGTTTAGAAGACTTACAAATTGCCGCAACCATTCTTAAAGGCAAAAAAGTTAAAGATGGCTTTCAACTTTTAGTAACACCAGCATCACGGGAAATATACCAACAAGCAATAAATGAAGGACTTATAAGCATTTTCTTAGATGCCGGAGCAAACGTACTTTCTCCATCTTGCGGTCCTTGTTTAGGTACCGGACAAGGAATTCCTGCCGACGGTTACAACGTAATTTCTACCGCAAACAGAAACTTTAAAGGCAGAATGGGAAACCCAAACTCTAACGTTTACTTAGCTTCTCCTGCAACAGTTGCAGCATCGTCAATTACAGGCGTAATTACCGACCCTCGCGGAATTGTAGCAAACGACAAATACATATACTCTAAAAAACAAGGAAATACAATTGAAATTGATGAAAACGACAACCGAAAAATTAATGGAGTTTGGAATTATAAAGATGCCGACCATTTAAATACCGACCAAATGTTTGCCGGAAATTTAACCTATTCGGTTTTAAGTTCCGATGCACAAAGCATTATGCCTCATTTATTTGCTGGGTTCGATAAAAATTTTAGCAAAAATTTAACTTCTGGCGATATCATTATTGCCGGAGAAAATTTTGGCTGTGGAAGCTCCAGAGAACACCCTGCTGTTGGCTTAGCTAATGCAAATGTAAAGGCTGTTATTGTAAAATCAACAAATAGAATTTTTTACCGTTCTTGCATAAATCAAGGTTTGGCTCTAATTGTAAATCCAAATATTGTAAATGCTTACTCTAAAGGCGACAAAGTAGATATTGACTTTGTTAATGGTATAGTAATAATAAATAACGAAAAAATTAAATTTGCACCTTTGCCCGATAAACTAATGCAAATTATTGATAAAAAAGGATTGGTTAATTGGATGAAATCTGAGAATTAAAGGAGGGTTTAACCAATAAAAAAGAGCTTTAAAATATTTTAAAGCTCTTTTTTATTATTCAATAATTAACTTCATTCCTATATCTAATATTCTTTCTGGCGATATGTTATTAATATCGCAAATACTTGCAACTGTTGTTCCAAATCTAAGAGCTATTGAATATAAAGTATCGCCTTTCTTTATGTAATGAACTTTTTTATCTGATGAATTATTAGTTTTTACATTTGCTTTCTTACTTGTACTTTTATTGTGAGCCACCAAATTATTAATATTACTTGTATCAATATCTTTATAGCCAACAAAATCGGAATTTACTAAAAACAAAGTATCGCTTATAAGTTTTCCTTGAGCAAAATCTATTATTTTTTCCGAATTAAAATGTTCGCCTAAATATCTAACTTCAAAATGCAAATGTTCAGTGGTTGCTCTTCCTGTTCTCCCCCCCAGCCCTATCAAATCTCCGGCTTTTACATAATCATTAACATTAACTTTTATTTTCGATAAATGAGCATAAACAGTTTCTAACCCATTATAATGACGAATAACTACAATATTACCATAACCACTAAAAGCTCTTGCAACTCTAACTTTTCCATCAAAAGCCGAATATAATTCTTGCCCTAAAGTGCATTTAACATCGGTTCCTGTGTGGAATCTGCGACCTCTTGGTCCGTATTTTGAAATTACTTTGCTTGTAAGTGGGCTTGCAAAGCTATCTTTTGAACACAATATTATTTGAACAGTATCATTTTTATCGAAAATATTAGCATGCCTCATTTTCAAATATAAATTCTCCCAATTGCCATTGTAGAGCGAATCTGAAGGATTTGTGTATTTACTTTCCAAAGTATCGTAACCTATATTATTATATGTAGTATTCTGAGAAAATACTAAATTTGTTGATGCAATAACAAAAAATAATATAAACGATATAAATTTATTTTTAACATTCATACCGCAAAAATAATTATTTTATCTAAAGTATTTATAAAAAAAATGTTAATTCTCCTTTAAACTTACAAACAAAATACTTCAGTACATTAGAAATCAATAAATTAACACTTTTATTTTTTTTTAAAAAATAGTTATAAAACACTTATTTAACAAATTACATATCTTAAAATTATATATTTTTGCAAACCAATTGTGAAAATTATGAGAAGACTATATAACAGTCTAAAAAATAGCAAATTAATAAAATATACTCTTCGTATTGTTATTATTATTTTTGCAATAATAGGTTTTGGACTTACATCGGCATTTGTTGCTGTAAAATTAAAATTAACAAACGATTCCGGACAAACTGACCTTAACAGCCGTTACTTTAAAGAAATTGCCGATAAATATGAAAAAAAACATACTTACATTTCATTAAATATAAACGAGCAAGAATTAGAAATTTACCGAAAAATTTTATTAATTCAAGAAATATATCCAATAAACGCTAAAGCAGTACTACGTAACTATCTTAAAACCAAAAACATTGAAGAAACATTTAAAATGATTGACGCAATATATTTAAGAATGCAAAACGACACTGTCCAATTTAAAAAATTAGCCAATCTCGAAAAAACTATAAAAAATACAAAATTCACTCAAAATAACACAAGCGTTTTTAAGTGGATGAATATTTCTGAATGGATAGATTTTAAATATGCCGTAGCAAAAGACAAAGAAATTATTGATTCAGTTTCCAAAATTACAGGCGTTGAACCTCGATTAATAGTATCTTGTTTAGTTGGAGAACAAATACGGCTATTTAACTCAAAAAGAGAAGCTTATAAGAAATGGATTGGTCCGCTTAAAATACTTTCTGTAGAAACAACTTTTTCTTTTGGTGTTACCGGAATTAAAAAACATACCGCTGAACACATTGAAAAACATTTAGTTGACTCAAATAGCGTTTTTTATCTTGGCAAAGAATACTCTAAACTAATAACATACAATACCGATAGCATTGACCTTGAACGATTTAATAGACTAACAAATTATCACAATCACTATTATTCATACCTTTATACAGCCCTGTTTCTTAAACAAATAAACAAACAATGGAATAATGCTGGCTTTCCTATTAATAATAGACCTGAAATATTTGCAACTATATTTAATTTAGGATTTACCAAATCTATACCAAAAGAAAACCCTCAAGTGGGCGGTGCTACAATTATTATAGATAATTTACCATATTCTTTTGGAACTATCGCATACGATTTCTACTACTCAGGCGATTTATTAGATATTTTTCCTTTCACACAAAAAAAAATATAAAGAATATTGCTTAACAATTTGAAATACAATACAATTATATTTTTCTTAAAACTATTGTTAATTGCATTAGCCAATAAATCTTATTCTCAAAATATTGAACAAGACTCTACAAAAATTATATGGACAGAAATTGCAGATGGCGTTTTGTTTTCAGAATTTTTAGCTCCAGAAAAATCATTTATAAACGACTCAAAACTAACAATTGTAAAAATTGACCCGAAAAAATGCGAATTTGGACTATATACAGCATCAGAATATAACGATTCTTTAAGAACCGCAGAACAATGGGCTGACCAATTTAATTTAAATTTAGTTTTTAATGCTGGAATGTTTAATCTTAGAAATTTTAGAACTGCTAACGGTTATATGCAAAACTACGAACACTTAAACAATAAAAAATTTAAAAGCACTTACAAATCAGTAATAGCCTTTAACCCAACCGATAGTAATAGTAAAAACCCTTTTTTATTAGCCGATTTAACTTGTAATTCATGGGATTCTTTAAAAACCCAATACAACTCTATAATTCAGTCAATTAGAATGGTAGATTGCAATTCTCAACCTTTAGATTGGAACAAAAATTTATACCAAAAATGTAGTATGATTACTTTGGCTACAGATATAGAAAACAACTTATTAGTTATTTTTAACCGCTCGCCATATACCCAAAACCAAATTATTGAATTTATGCTAACACTACCACTAAACATAAAAACAGCAACTTATTTAGAAGGCGGACCACAAACAAGTTTGTATATTTCTACAAATAAATTTTGTTCAGAAAAAATTGGTTGTTATGTAAGTTTTACTTACGAACGAGACGACAACCTAACTTTTGCACCAATACCAAATGTTATTGGAATAAAATTTAAAAACAAAGCGAACTAATCTGTTAATATTTCAAACAATACTAAAAAAACAAATACAATTAAAAGTCCGGCAAATATAAATTGAGTTAACCGACTATAACTTTTCTTATTTTCAAGAATATTTTCGTTAATTACCGCTTTTATTTGATTATTTATTCGCAAAAACGAATTTTCGTTTTTCTTTACGAAAGTACGTGCTCCTAATTCAATAGCTTTTGATGCAACCTCAATATCATTATTGCTTGAATGCATAATAACATTTATTTTCGGATTTATTTCCTTAACAAACTTTAAAATTTCACTACCATTTTTAGCGTCTTTATTTAAATTTGAACTTAACTGATAGTCTAAAACAAGAACATTAATGCTTTTGTTTGATGGTGGAAATTTTATAAAATCTTCAAGAAAATCTTCACCATTCAAATACGTTTTTAAATTGTATTTTGAGATAGAAATAAACTTCGACGACAATATTTTTAGCACTAATTTATCATCATCAACTATATATACATTAACATTTTTATCCTTAATTCCGAGCATACAAAAGTCTATCAAACTGTTTCAAAATTAAAAATAAAATTTGGTTGTTTTTTATAAACTATTAAATATTATTATTTTTTATTACAATAAACTAATTAGCAACAAATTAACAGTAAATTTTAAAAAAGATTAAAATTTTAAAAAAAGCTCTACTTTTTTAATCTAAAAAAGTTAATTTTACTATATATTTGCATTTATTTAGATTGTTTCTAAACACATATTATTTAACTAATGAAAAACGAAGACAATATAATAAATGAAGTAACGCAAAGTGAATACAAATACGGTTTTACTTCAAATTTAATAAACGACGATATTGGAAAAGGGTTAAACGAAAACATTATTCGAATAATTTCAGCAAAAAAAGAAGAACCCCAATGGTTATTAGATTACAGACTAAAAGCATTTGCTTTCTGGCAAAAACAAACTATGAAAAATTGGGCTCACCTAAAATTTCCAGAAATAAACTATCAAGACATAATATACTATTCATCGCCAAAACCGAAAAAAATACTCGAAAGTATGGACGAAGTTGACCCCGAACTACGAGAAACATTCGAAAAACTTGGAATTCCTCTCGACGAACAAAAAATACTTTCTGGAGTTGCCGTAGATGCGGTTATTGATAGCGTATCGGTAAAAACAACTTTCCGTGAAAAACTTGCCGAATTAGGCGTTATTTTTTGCTCGTTTAGCGAAGCAGTAAAGGATTATCCCGATTTAGTGAAAAAATATTTAAGCTCCGTAGTTCCATATACCGACAATTATTTTGCAGCTCTAAATTCAGCAGTATTTAGCGACGGGTCTTTTGTTTACATTCCAAAAGGTGTTCGCTCGCCAATGGAATTATCGTCGTATTTTAGAATAAACGCAGCAAATACAGGTCAATTTGAACGAACGCTAATTGTTGCCGATGAAGGTAGTTATGTAAGTTACCTCGAAGGCTGCACAGCACCACAAAGAGATGAAAACCAATTACATGCAGCAGTCGTAGAAATTTATATTCATAACGATGCAGAAGTTAAATACTCAACCGTTCAAAATTGGTATCCCGGAAACAAAGAAGGAAAAGGTGGAATTTACAACTTTGTTACCAAACGAGGATTATGTTTTGGCGAAAACTCAAAACTTTCGTGGACACAAGTTGAAACCGGCTCTGCAATTACTTGGAAATACCCAAGCACTATATTAAAAGGAAATAACTCAAGTGCCGAATTTTATTCTGTTGCCGTTACAAACAACTACCAACAAGCCGATACAGGCACAAAAATGATTCACATCGGGAAAAACACAAAATCTACAATAATTTCTAAAGGTATTTCTGCCGGAAAAAGTAATAATAGCTACAGAGGACTTGTAAAAATTGGAAAAAATGCACAAAATGCAAGAAATTTTTCGCAATGCGACTCGTTACTAATGGGTAGCGAATGCGGTGCTCACACTTATCCATACATTGAAATTGAAAACAACTCCGCAATTGCCGAACACGAAGCAACAACATCAAAAATAAGCGAAGACCAAATTTTTTACTGCAATCAGCGAGGAATTCCTACCGACGAAGCTATTGGATTAATAGTAAATGGTTATGCCAAAGAAGTTTTAAACAAACTGCCAATGGAATTTGCCGTTGAAGCTCAAAAACTATTACAAATTAGTTTAGAAGGAAGTGTTGGTTAGAAATTAAGAATTTAAAATTAAGAATTAAAAAAACAGTATAATGCTAATAATTAAAAATTTAAAAGCCGAAATTAACGGAAAAGAAATACTAAAAGGAATAAACTTAACAATAAACGAAGGCGAAGTTCACGCCATAATGGGACCAAATGGATCGGGAAAAAGCACCCTTTCTGCGGTAATTGCAGGAAACGAAAACTACAAAGTTACCGAAGGCGAAATTATATATAAAGGCATAAATTTATTAGAACTTTCGGTTGAAGAACGTGCAGCAAAAGGTATTTTCTTAGGATTTCAATATCCTATAGAAATTCCGGGTGTTAGTATGGTTAATTTTATTAAAACAGCCGTTAACGAACAAAGAAAAGCACAAGGAAAAACACCTCTAACCGCATCAGAATTTCTAAAACTTATGCGAGAAAAAAAAGACTTAGTTGAAATAGGCGAAAAACTTACAAACCGCTCGGTAAACGAAGGATTTTCCGGAGGAGAAAAAAAGAAAAACGAAATATTTCAAATGGCTATGTTAGAACCAAAACTTGCTATTTTAGATGAAACAGATTCTGGCTTAGACATTGACGCACTTAAAATTGTAGCAAACGGAGTAAATAAACTTAAACGCCCCGATACATCTACCATTATAATTACACATTACCAACGATTGCTAGACTTTATTGTTCCAGACGTAGTTCACATTCTTTATAACGGACGAATTGTTAAAACTGCTGGTAAAGAACTTGCCTTAGAACTCGAAGAAAAAGGATACGACTGGATTAAAAATGGTGAATAATTGATTTAAAAAACTTACTTAAAACAAATCAATTACACAAAAATTAAAAAAATGGACATAGATAAAATAAATAGCGAATTAATAGAGCTAATAACTGAAAACAGAAATACTATTGATGAATTTTCATCAACAATAATAAATAAATTTCGTAACGAAGCCCTAAACGAATTTAAAAAAACAGGAATACCTACAAAAGCAAACGAAAACTACAAATATACCGATTTAACCAGCGTATTCAACAAAAACTACAATGTTACATTTAAACCAATAGCAATTGAAATAAAAACCGACAACTTATTTAAATGCGACGTAGTAAATTTAGACGCACACGTAACAACCTTATCGAGAGGTAGATATATAGAAAACGAGAAAATAAAAAAACTTGAAAACGGAATTATTGTGGCAAGTTTTCACGAAGCTGCAATAAAATACCCCGAAATATTTGAAAAACACTACGCAAAATACGGCAAAATTGAAAACAACAGCTTATATGCTCTAAACACAGTAGTAGCTCAAGACGGAATTTTCATATACTTCCCAAAAAACGCACTCCAAAACAAACCTATTCAAATAATTAATTTACTTCTCGACAAAGAAGGCTTTTTCTATAGCACCCGAAACCTTATTGTTATTGAAGAAAACGCACAAGCAAATATTATTTTTTGCGACGACTCGCTTTCTGTAGGAGAATTTATCGGAAATACTGCAACAGAAATTTATGTTGGCAAAAATGCCGAACTAAATTTTTATAAAATACAAAACGAACACAACGAAAGCTGCAATATTTCATCAACATTTATTTATCAAGATAAAGATTCACGATTTAACTCTGGGGTTTATTCTTTACTTGGTGGACTTATTAGAAATAATTTTGATGTAAATCTAAATGCAGAAGGTTGTGAAAGCAATTTAAATGGACTCTCGCTTATAGATAAAAATCAGCATATTGCAAATTTTGTTTACATGAAACACACAAAACCACACTGCAATAGCAATCAACTATTTAAAACTATTATTGATGATAATGGTAGTGGTGCATTTAATGGTCAGGTATATGTATGCAAAGACGCTCAACAAACAAACGCTAACCAAACAAACAAAAATATTTTACTTAGCAATATGGCTAAAATAAACACAAAACCTCACTTAGTTATTTATGCCGACGATGTAAAATGCACACACGGAGCTACTGTTGGGCAACTTAACGAAGAAGCTATGTTTTATATGCAAGCACGCGGAATACCCAAAAAAGAAGCAAAAATGCTTTTAATGTACGCATTTGCAAACGAAGTAATAGAAAGCGTTAAAATTGAGTCTCTACGCCAAAAAATTGAAGATTTAGCCCAAAGACGCCTAAACGGAGACCTTTCTCTTTGTAGAAATTGTTCGGCAAGAGTTATAAATCAATAAACACATTATATTATTGAATATAAAATACTTAACAATATTATTTTCAATATTTGCATTTTATTCTTGCAATAAACCAGATGCACAAAATTGTATAAAATCGACAGGTGATTTAATTACCGAAACTAAAAACTTGCCAAATTTTTCAACAATAGACTTATACGGAAAAATAGATTTATACTTAATAAATTCTGACGAAAATAGAATTGAAATTTCAGCAGGGGAAAATTTAATACCCAAAATTACATCAATAATTACCGATTCTACACTAAAAATTGATAACGAAAACAAATGCAACTGGGTTCGCTCATACAAAAAAGGACAAATAATTGTTAAATTATATTTTACACAACTAAATTACATTAAAATTAATGGTGAAAACAATGTTTTTTCTAACAACACCGACACTCTTACATTTAAGAATATTACCATTGAAGTAAAATCTGGAATTTCTAACATAAACTTAATTCAAAAGTCAGATAAAACACATTTGGTAATTCACGATGGCAGTGGCGAAGTTTTTTTAAAAGGCAAAACAAATTCGCTTTATGTATGGAATAATGGAATTTCCTTGGTAGATTTAAGAAATTTAAAAACAGATTATATTTACTTCGTTGCAAAATCGCAAAACAAATCTTTTATAAATTGCAATAATAAATTAGATGTTGATTTATACGAAAATGGAGATGTTTATTACTATGGAAACCCACTTATAATTAATGAAAAAAACTTTTCAAATTCGGCTAAACTTATTAAGGCTGATTAGGTTTTTATAAACTATAATTTTTAGAGATTGCTTCGTAATATTATTAAAAATTCTAATTTCTAAGGCTAAGTTCTATGTATATCAGCATTATTTATAATATAGCTTTTGTATAAAAAGATGATAATGCTTAGGCATTGCGAATGATTCCGATAGCTATCGGAAGACGAAGCAACTATAAAACCCTCAACGCAGTTAATCTCAACTCATTTTAAGGAGATTGCTTCACTGCGTTCGCAATGACGCAAAACATAACAGAAACATGTCAATCTTAATAATTACTGTATTAATTAGAACTTAGCCATTTCTAATAGAAATTAAACAAAAAAAGCGACTAAAGTCGCTTTCCCATTGTGTTTCTATTATTAACTAAAAGATAATAATGTTTTCTTTATTATTTCAACAGCTTCTCTAATTTGCAATTCGTTAATAACCAAAGGAGGAGCAAAACGAATTATATGTTCGTGAGTTGGTTTTGCAATTAAGCCATTATCTTTCATTGCTAAACAAACATCCCATGCAGTTTTACCATTTTTTGGACGAATAATAACAGCATTTAGTAAGCCTTTACCTCTAACCAATTCTATCATTTCAGAGTCTATTTTTGAAATTTCATCTCTAAAAATTTCGCCCATTTTTTCGGCATTTTCGGCTAAATTTTCGTCTTTTACAACTTTTAATGCTGCTATAGCTATTTTTGCAGCCATAGGATTTCCTCCAAAAGTAGAACCGTGTTCACCTGGCTTAATTGTAAGCATAATTTCATTATCGGCTAAAACAGCAGAAATAGGGTATGCACCGCCAGAAAGTGCTTTTCCTAAAATAAGAATATCTGGGCGAACATTTTCGTGATTTACAGCTAAAAGTTTGCCTGTACGTGCAATTCCTGTTTGAACCTCATCGGCAATAAATAAAACATTTTTTTCTTTACATAGGTCGTAAGCTTTTTTCAAATAACCATCTTCTGGAACATAAACTCCGGCTTCGCCTTGAATAGGTTCTACTAAAAAACCTGCTACATTTGGGTCTTCTAATGCTTTTTTAAGTGCAGGAATATCGTTATACGGAACAACTTCAAAGCCAGGCGTATACGGTCCAAATCCTTTGTAAGAATCAGGGTCTGTTGACATTGAAATAATTGTAATTGTGCGTCCGTGAAAATTTCCGTCGCAAACAATTATTTTAGCTTTATTTTCTTCAATTCCTTTTTTCTCGTATCCCCATTTTCTACATAGCTTAAGTGCGGTTTCGTCGGCTTCGGCACCCGAGTTCATAGGCAATACTTTTTCGTATCCAAAGTATTTTGTAATGTATTCTTCGTATTCGCCTAAGGCTGCAGAATAAAAAGCTCTTGATGTAAGTGTTAAAATTTTGGCTTGTTCGGTAGCTGCCTCAACTATTTTTGGGTGGCAATGTCCTTGGTTTACTGCTGAATACGCCGAAAGAAAGTCAAAATATTTTTTTCCTTCAACGTCCCAAACAAAAATCCCTTCGCCTCTTTCTAAAACTACAGGAAGTGGATGATAGTTGTGTGCACCATATTTATCTTCTCTGGCAATGTAATCTTGTGTGTTCATATACAATTATTTAGACTATTTTAGTGTTAAAATAAAATTTGTCAAAAGTAATTTTTTTTTGTGAAATTTTTAGTGCATTGTAAATATATTTTCAAAGCTTTTTAATTATACTTTGCATAAAAGAAAAAAAGTATTACTTTTGCAAACACAAAAACGGTCTCGTGGCCGAGTGGCTAGGCAACGGTCTGCAAAACCGTGTACAGCGGTTCGAATCCGCTCGAGACCTCAAAACAACAAAAGCCCTCTTAATTATCAGATAGTTGAGAGGGTTTTGTTTTAAATTAGACACAAAATATTACACAAATTTAAAATAAAACTCAGCAATAAATACTTGTTAATTAAAAGATTAACTGATTTTTAAATATTGTTTAAGTATATAAAATTTCATTTTCGTTTTCTATAATAATGTAATAAAAACCTTTAATAAATTCAGTTGTATTAATTTCAAATATTTCTTCTGAATCAGGGGACAACGTAAAAATATGGGGAGAATTAATAAAAAAGAGGGGTTTTTATACTGTACTCATTAAGAAAAATCTTTTCATTTTTATAAATGTTTAGGTGTAAGGGTTTACAATATTTTAAAATTAACAAGTTAATATACAGGCTATTATTCTTTAAGAATTTTTCTTATATACGTTATGTTATCAATAGTAATGAGAATTATGTATACCCCATTTTCAAAATTTTCAATGTCAAAATCATTAGAATTAGGATTGTTAAAACTTAGGATTTGCTTGCCATTTACGTTGTAAATTTCAATTTTTTCGACTTTTTTATTTGTTGAAATTGAAAATTTATTGGTTATTGGATTTGGAAATATTTTAAAATTATTTGTTGTTTGAGTATTTTCGTTAATAGTAGATGAAGAATCTTTTATAAGTTTAAAACCATGTCTTTCGCTATTTTTATTTAACAATGCTAAATAAATACCGTCGGGAAGCAAACTTGCGTCGAAATTTAAAACAATGTTTCCTGTACAAACAATATTTTCGAAATAAGTATTTATTACTAAGCCACATCTGTCATAAATTTTAAACGAAACAGTGTCGTTATTAAGGTTTAAAATGGTTATATTGGTAGATATAGGAAATGGGTTTTGCGAAATACTTACTATTGAATCTGTTTTTTGTGCTTTTGCAATTAGTAAAACAAGTGATAATAAGGTCGTTACGATAATTTTTATTTTCATAATTACTGATTTTGGTTTTTATTTAGGATATTCAATTCTGCCGTGATAAATGCTTATTAGTTTTTCTTTTAATATTTTTCGTATTAAAGTTACATCATTAAAAGTTAAATTTGTGTACATTAATTGCCCGCTATTTAAAATATTATCGAAAATATTATCAACTAAATTAGAAATACTTGCTTCGGTTATAAGTTTTAAACTTCTCGATGCCGCTTCTACCGAGTCTGATACCATTACAATAGCAGTTTCTTTAGTATTTGGGCGAGGTCCTGGATATGTAAATTTAGTTTCATTTGGAATAACGTCGGGATATTTTTTTACAAACGATTTATAAAAATACTGCACTTTTGAAACGCCGTGGTGCATTTTTATAAAATCTATTATTTGTTCGGGTAATTTATGCTTTTTTGCTAATTCAACGCCTTCGTTTACATGATTTATTATTATTTCGGCACTTTTTTCAAATTCTATGTGGTCGTGAGGATTTACACTTTCTGTTTGGTTTTCTATAAAATATTGTGGGTGCAAACTTTTTCCTATGTCGTGATATAATGCACCAGTTCTTGCTAAAAGTGCGTTTCCATTAAGTTTTCGTGTAATTTCCTCAGCAATATTTGCAACTTGCATACTGTGTTGAAATGTTCCTGGTGTTTTTTCGGCTAAATTTCTAAGAAGTGGTTGGTTTGAGTCGGCAAGTTCGAGAAGTGTAACATCTGAAAGAAAACCAAACATTCTTTCGAATACGTAAATTAATGGGTATGAAGATAATAGCAGTAGCCCATTTCCTAAAAACCATACGAATTTGTTGTTATCAATTTGAGTGAAGTTACCAACTTGAATAAACGACGATGCTAAATAAATTATTGAATATGTTAAACCCACAAAACCTGCCGTAGTAAATAGTTTTCCCCTTTCATTAATGTTTTGAAGTGTGAAAATTGCTGTCATTGAGGCAGAAATTTGAAAAAACACAAATTCATAAGGATTTGGAACCATTCCTGCAATCATCAATACCGAAACTATTGAAATATAAAGCCCTAATCGTCCGTCGAAAAAAGTTCTAACTATAACCGGAATTATTGCAAATGGGATTATGTAAATGCTTAATTTATCGAAACTTATAACTAACCGAGAGGTAACAACAAATGAAAATATAATTATTAATAAAAATAAAATATTTTTTGTGTTTATAAATATATCTTTTCTGTACGATAATAAAAATAAATACAAAAACCATAATAATAGGAATACTAATAAAAATCTGCCTATAATTATTAAAAACACATTGGCGTCTTTAATAGCCTGAATTTCAAATTCATCTTTAAGCGAATTTAATATTCTATAATAGTTTTCGTTTACAATTTCACCTTTAAATATTATTTTTTCGCCTTTTTTAATATATCCATAGGCTTTTGATGCATTATAAACTTCATTATCAATAATTTGTTGAGTTGTAGTTTCGTCATAAAAAGTATTTGGTTTAAATATATCTGAAATTAAATTAATATTATGTCCAAATTTATTTTCAAGTTTATATATTATTGAATCTACGGTATTTAAATCGTTTCGGCTAATAGTTTTAGTAAATTTCCCATTTATTAATTCAATGTCATTTTTTTCTAAATTACTTACATCATCATCAAAAACACCGTCATTATAATATTTTTTTATTGAGTTTAGAATATTATTTTTTAAATTTAAAAGTGAGTCGGGTAATGTTTTTTGCAATTTTTTAGTTACTTCAATATAAACAGAGTTAGATATGGATGAATCTATTGAAAAATAAGGATTTACGGTCTCCATTAAGCTATCCGTTTCATTTGAAATTTGTTGCGATGTTTTATGTATTGAGAAGTCTATTGGGGAAAAAAAATCGTTATGTTGCCAAGGTTTGCCTTGAGTAAATTCGTATTTAAATTCTCCTTTTAATGGAAATAAAGTTGTTATTACAAGAGCTGTTGTGGTAAATAATATAATATTTACCCAAATTTTTTTATGTCCTTTTAAATTAATTTTAGTCATTTATCTTAAATAATTGTCAAATATACTACTAACTATTAAATTTTGCCAAAAAAATAGTTTAAAATATTGAAATATAACCAATATGTATTCTTGCCGAATTGAATTGAAAAGTGTTGTTAAATTGTTTTCCCAAGGCGTAAGAAACGGTAAAAATGCCGGCTTTTGTAGAAAAATTTGTACCTACCCCAATTCCAATAGGTGTATCGCAAACAAAGCCATTTACTTTGTTTTCATAATATGCGGCATCGGTAAATATAAAAAAATTTGAAAATTCTTCGTAGTAGAAATTAAGTTGAATTGTACTTGTTGTTGCAAAGTTTGCATAAATTTCTGCCTCATTAAATCCACGTAAAGTTTTTAGTCCTCCAAATCGATAAAGTTCATTTAAAAACAGTTTGTTGTTATCAATATAAACTGCATCTAACCTAAGTTTAAAGTTAATGTTCTTTGAAATTTTTAAATATGCTTCAGAATTAAATTTTGCTTCAATTTGAATTGATGATAACTGAATATTTTGATATAATTCTTGCGGTAATTTTGAATTTTTTACTATTATTTTATTTCCCAATGCGACTTCTAAAAACAAAATATAACCCTTTGTAGGTGCAAAAGCTCTATTAAAATTTTTACTTAAAATAGACAATCCGTAAAGGTTTATTTTAGTGTCGGCATACGGAGGAAGAACTGTTGCATTTTGAAATTGTGTAATTGACAATAGATTTGATGTCTTATTTTCGACAAAGGCTGTAATACTTTTGTTTTGGTAAAGTAAAAAATCGAGTCCTCCTCTTGCTCTAACATTCAAGAAACTAGTGTCTTGCTTTAACAAATTAAGCAATGCATTTATTCCAACAATTGTGTTAAAAATATACGGAAATTGAAATTCTAAATTCAATTTTTGCGATTCAGATTCGGTTTTTTGCCATTCTACTATAATTGTTTCGGCTCTGTTTAATGAATTTTTTAGAAAAATGTTTAATTCGCCTGTAACGGCTAATTTACCGGTAGTTTTATCGTTTGGCACAACCCCTATTATTCCATCAAATTTGTTTATTTTATTTTTGTCGGCAAAAATATTTATTGCCACATTTTCTTTATAAAAGAGTATTTCGGTTGGCTTTGAAAGTGTAACGAAATTTAAATTTTTTAACCTTTTATCTATTGCAATTATTTTTTTTTCGTTGTACGTCTCGCCATTTTTTATATCTAAATAACAATTCAAAAATTTAATTGAGATATTACTATTTCCCTTATTATTAAGACTATCTATTAAAATTAGTTTCCCTTTTTCAATTTTTATTGATGCATTAACAATGTTGTTTTTAATTTCAACGCTATCTAAGCTAATTTTAGCAAATGGGTACCCGTTGTTTTCAAAATGTTTTAATGTTTGCTCTAAGTTGTTTTCAAGTTTTTTTACATTTAGCTTATTACTTTTTAAATTATTTAATGAAAAAATTGGCATTACCTCAGAAGTGTTTTTATTATTTAATTTTATGTTACCCCAAAAATATTTTTTACCTAAATTAAATTCAGCAAAAACAGTATCTTTCCATATTATTTTGTTAAAACTTGCATCTAAATGAGCTTTTAATAATGCTCTGTTTTTATATTTATCTAAATAATTTATAAGAAGCAAAGAGTCGTTAAATGTTTTGTGTTTTTTTTTAATTACCGATGAATCTGAAAGTTGCAATACAAATTTGCGTTCTTGCGAATAAGAAACTTGTAAAATAAGCAAGAATATAATTGCCAATTTAAGTTTTACAAGTTTGCTCATTATATTTTAGTTTATGACAAGAATACTAAAAATTGTTCATAAAACCTTGTTGTTCTATAATCTTTAAAAACTCTTTAGAGAACAAAATATTGTCTTGTTTTTTATATCTATTGTCAGTAAAAATTTGAGCCAAAGTTTTTTTGTTGTTTTCAACAAGTAACTGTTTTGTTTGCAGTGAATTATCTCTTTCGAAATAAATTCTATTTATTGTTTGTTCGTCAAAATCGTTGTATGTTTCGTAGTGAACAATTGCTTCCATTGGCAAACGAGTTGTTAAATCTGGCGTTTCATCGGGATAACCAACAACAACAGTTGTTACAGGAACAACACCTTTTGGAAGTTTAAGAATATCGATAATTTTGTTTGCCAAATACGTTGTAGTTCCTAAATAGCAAATACCCAAACCATTATCTTCGGCAGCAATAACAGCATTTTGTGCGGCTAAAAGTGCGTCAATACTTGCAGTATAAAATGATAAAAAGTTGTCGTATCCGGGCTCTGCATCGTTTAATTTGCACCATTTATTAAATCTATTAAAATCGGCACAAAAAGTAAGAACCACAGGGGCTTCTTTTACCATTTTTTGATTAAAATGGGCTGATAATAATTGTTCTTTTATTTCATTGCTTTTGGTAACTATTATGCTATAAACCTGCATATTTCCAGTAGTTGAAGCTTTTGATGCTGATAATAAAATATTATTTAGTATTTCATCAGAAATTGCATCAGATTTATATTTTCTAATTGAGCGGTGGTTTAATAATGAATTTATCATCTTACTATAATTTTAATTTAGTTGTCAAAATTAAATAATTAAGCATTATATATCCAAGATAATAATATTTTAATAAAAAAAACTTTTAATTTAAAAAAATAAGATTTATTTTTGCCTAAACAAAATTCTCAAAAATGAAAAAAACACTTATTATTATAGCTTTCGTAAGTATGGTCGTAGTATCTATGGTTTCATGTAAAACAACTAGTCATTGTCCTGCGTATGGAAGTGTTAATACTGAGCAAGTTAATGCAAAAGTATAGTAAACTTATTTTTTCAATTTTTTGAGAATAATTAATTCTCATGAAATTACTATTAACAACAATCATTATTTCTATTGGGCTTAGAGCGTTCTCGCAAGGAGATGTTCAAGATGTTGATTTAAAGTTCAATAGCAATGAAAGATCTTTAGGTATTTCGTTTATCTCTAATGGATTAGGCTTAGATTATAAGATTGGTAGAAGAATTGATGGCACAAAAAAGCTAATTTTTGAATTTGATGCCAATTGGTTTAAACACCCTAAGGAACTAAAAATTAAGTCGTACGATTCGGGTAATAGATTTGTTTATGGAAAAACAAACATTCCGTATAGTTTTAAAGTTTTTTTTGGTAGGCAAAAAATTATATACGAAAAACTTGACAAAGGGAGCGTTACCATTCAATATTTTACACTTTTAGGAGTTGGTGGAGTTGCTTTAAAACCTATATATTATTTGGTTATTTCGGAAGATAGCTTTACAGAACAGCTTTTTAATATTGACGAGATACACTCTTATTCACAAATTTATGGTAAAGCTTCGTTTTTAAAAGGCATCGACAAAACAACTTTTATACCTTCAGCATCAGTAAAAATGGGCTTTAATTTCGATTTTGCAAAGAGTAGTCAAAAAATTCACGCATTAGAAGCAGGAATTGTTTTAGATGCTTATTTAAAACAAGTTCCAATTATGGCTACCGAAAAAAATGAGCAGTTTTATTTTACAATTTATGTAACTTACCGTTTCGGAAAAACTGTTGAAACAAGACTAAACTAATTTTTTATTATTTTTAAATATTATAAATTTGCACAAAAATAAAAACTATGGCAAACAATATTACATTTACAATGATTAAACCAGATGCTGTTAAAAATAACCATATTGGCGAAATTTTAGCAATGATAAACAAAGCTGGATTTAGAATTAATGCCCTAAAATACACTAAACTTTCTATAACTGACGCAGAAAGATTTTATGAAGTTCATAAAGAACGTCCGTTTTTTGGCGAGTTAGTTGAATTTATGTCGTCGGGACCAATTGTGGCTGCAATTTTAGAAAAAAACAATGCTGTTGATGATTTTAGAAAGCTAATTGGAGCAACAAACCCAAAAGATGCAGCAGAAGGTACAATTAGAAAACTTTATGCCACATCAATGGGCGAAAACGCTGTTCATGGTTCAGATAGCGATGAAAATGCTATAATTGAAGCTGATTTTCATTTTTCTAAAACTGAGAGGTTTTAATTTATACCAATTGTAATAATAAAAAAACCGCCAATTGGCGGTTTTTTTATTTATATTCTATTTCTTTTTAAATATATAGCGAGTAATAAAAATACCTGTTCCATCATCTTTTCCCGAATCGCTTTCTACACCACTAGAAACAAATATTAATTCCCAACCTTGAGTTGCCATATCGTTTAGTTTTGATGTAATTAGTGCGTCATTAGATGCAATATTTTGAAAATTTATTCCTACTCCACTATAAAAATTAAGCAATTTTGTTTCTTCAAGATTATCTACTTTAGCGTCGGAACGTAAAACTTTGTCTTGCACGGTATCTTTGCCATTTTTTCTAGATGTCGTAAAATCTTTATAATTAACGTCTTCTTTATTTTCAATAATTCTTGAACGTCCAACACCCATAGGTATAATAGATTCTATTGTTGTTATAACTTTAAATTCTTGAGCTCTTAGCCCAAAAATTGTAGCAAAAAAAACTGCTATAAATAAACCTTTTTTAATCATAATACAAATTATTATTCTGTTAATAATTTAAATCCTCTTCCATGAATATTTAATATTTGAATTGATTTTTCATTTTTCAAATGTTTTCTCAATTTAGTAATGTAAACGTCCATACTTCTGGCATTGAAATAGTTATCGTCGTTCCAGATTGCTTTTAAGGCATAATTTCGTTCTAACACTTCACCTTTATTTTCGCAAAGCATTCTTAATAATTCCGATTCTTTTGTTGTAAGTTTTACTTCAGTTCCGTCGGTTTCAATTGATTGTTTGTTTGAGTCGAAAACTATTTTACCAAGGTTAAAAATTGTTGGTTTTTCGCTTTTTATAATGTTGCTACGACGCAAAACTGCTTCAATTCTAAGCAGTAGTTCTTCCATGCTAAATGGTTTTGTAAGATAATCGTCGGCTCCAGCTTTAAGCCCTTCAATAACATCGTCTTTCATTGATTTTGCTGTAAGAAATATTATTGGAATTGAGTTATTGTCTATTCTTATGTCTTTTGCTAATGTTAAGCCATCTTTTTTAGGCATCATTATATCAAAAATACATAAATCGAACCTGTCGTTTTTAAAAGCTTTAAAAGCTTTTTCGCCATCTACCTCTAATTGAGTATTGTAACCTTTAACTGTTAAATATTCTTTTAATAAAGAACCTAAATTCCCGTCGTCTTCGGCTAATAAAATTTTAATTTCACTCATCGTTTTCATTTTTATTTTAGTTAATCATTTAAAGGCAATTTTATAGAAAAAACTGAGCCTTTTTTAAGTTTACTTTCTAAAGTTATTGTTCCATTGTGTTCTTCTACAATTTTTTTTACGTAGCTTAGTCCAAGTCCAAAACCTTTTACGTCGTGTAAATTTCCTGTTGATACTCTGTAGAATTTCTCGAACACTTTTTTATAGTTTTCTTTACTTATACCAATGCCTGTGTCTATAACATTAATAATTATGCTGTTAGCAATATTTTTTGTTTCTATTTTTATTTCGGGTATTTCTTGTTTGTATTTTAAGGCGTTTTCGCATAAATTCACCAACACATTTGTAATGTGTACTTTATCTGCTTTTATTATGCTTTTTTGTGCTTCTAAATTGAGTTCTATAGTTCCGTTTTCATTTTTTACTCTTATTTCAAAATTTTCTAATATTTTTTTAATAATATCGTGAATATCAATGTTTTCTATTTTAAGTTTAAGCATTCCTTTGTCAATAATTGAGGTTTGTAAAACTTTTTCGACTTGCATTGACAAACGCATTGTTTCGTCTTTTATTATTTTTGATATGTTTTTAATATAGTCTTTGCTGTTAGAAACTTGGTCGTCTGAAAGCATTTGCGATGCAAGAGAAATTGTTGATATTGGAGTTTTAAGTTCGTGGGTCATATTACTAACAAAGTCGCTTTTCATTTCTGATAATTTTTTTTGTCGGAAAATAATTATTAGTGTTGCGGTAAATATTGTAAGAATAATTAAAATAATAATTATTGAAGATATAATCATTAATAAAAGCGATTGGAAAATGTATGTAGCTTTTGATGGAAAATTAACAGCTAAATAATATTGCGAGTTTTTAATATCGTTGGGAAAAAGTCGGTGCGTATATATTTTATCGCAATTTGAGTTTTTAAACAAATCGGTGCAAAATATTGAATTTTGGTTTTTATCGTTTACAGAGAATTCAAAACCTATATCTATATCATTAATTTTAAGATGATTAGATAGTAACGATTTTATTTGTTCTTTGTTAACTCGTTTGTTAATATCTTCGTTATAATCGAGTAAGCTGTTTACAATTTTTTCTACAAACAATGCTTTTTCTCCTAGTTTGTTGCTTATATGTTTTTCTAAATCTTCGGTTTTTACAAGGTCGTTTCTGGTTTGTGTAAATTTATTCGATTTGTTTAATATTAGAGAGTCTCCAATATATGCTTTTATTGTGGTGTCTATAACTTTTCGGTTATTTTCTTTGTAAAACGATGATTGTTTTGTGTAGGAAAAATTTGCATCGCTATCTGGTAAAGACATATTATTAATTAGAGAAATGCTGTCGGAAATGTTTCTGCTTTTTTTGATGTCTTTGTATGAGTAAACTTCGTTTGATATTTGGTATATTGTTTCGTTGGTTTCAATTTCTTTACAAACGTCGGTTAAAACGTTGTTTACTACGTTGTTAAAATGTTTATTGTTGATATTAACTGCGTCTTTAATCCAACTTACTTGAATGTAAGTTAGTGCAATTAAGGCACTTAACATTATAGAGACTAATAGATATATTAAATTTTTTCTCACTATTTTTATTTGTTCAGTAAAATTATATTATTTTGGAATTAGCTCTAAATGTTAAAGTTCTTATTTAACAAAGATTAACTACTGAATAAAAAAGACTACTAAAATTAACATTTAGCAGTCTTTGTATTGGTTTGTTTTTACCTTTTACAATTTAAATTCTGTTTTCAGCCAATGTTCTAAGTTTTCTTTGTCGGGTTTTCCGTAAAAGTCGTTTATGTACGAAATTATTTCTTTAATTTTTTGGTCGTTATTTTTATCGTGAAAGCTGTCAATTATCATATTAATTTCTTCTTTTAGAGTATTTAAATCTGGAAATACTGGTAGAAATGTGCTTATTAGTATATTTTTATTATTTTGGGTTTTGTCTAAGTATTTTATTTCCATATCAGTAATATTTGGGTTTGGAATTGGTTGTCCGTCAATGGTTAGTAGTTCTTTTCTATCAATAATAAGGCTATCGTTTATGAAAGAAAGTTTTTTATTTACGTTTTCGCCTTTGTATTTATAGCTTATGTAAAAGAATTGGTTTTCGTTCATTGGAAATTCTGTTGTTCCAATTTTCAATATAACTTTATCAATAATTACGTATTTGCCCGAAAAGTGGCTTTCTAAATCTACTTTGTTAATTAGTGCTCCGGCTCGTGTACTAATATTGCTCATTGCTGGAGCCAAGTTTGCTTTTGCAAATGCTAAATTGCTATTGTCTGGTTTTAGAATAAAGCGACCTTTGCCGGGTTTAATTACTGCGGCTCTTGAGTTTTGCGATTTAAATAAGAATTGTTCGCCTTCGGTAAAGCTACTTCCTTGTAGTAAAGGAGCGTCGTTTTTTTTGTAAAGTATATCGCCATCTACTTTAATAACTTTGTAATTCTGTGCTTGCAAACTTAATGTAGTTATTAAAAAAATAAAGAATGCTAATTTTTTTGTTTTCATTTTTATGATTTTTTAGTTTAAAGTTTTATTCCTATTACACAAATATCGTCAATTTGGTCGAAATTTTTTCCTGTGTGGGGGTTTGTATGCAATTTCCATTCCTCAATGCTATTATTTAAAATTATTTTTTGCTCGCACATTCTTTTATTGCTCGAATTAACTATTAATGATTTGAATGGCAGATACTTATATTTTTTGCCTTTAGGTCCGCCAAATTGGTCGGCATAGCCATCGGTAAACATATATAGTTTGTCGCCTTTATTTAATTGAAAAACATTATTTTGAAATTTATTCATAATAACAAAGTGTGCGACAGGCATTTTGTCTTGTTTTATTTCATAAAGTATTTTATTTTTTACATCTAAGTTTTCATCTTCTAATTTTTTTGCAATTGTATTTTCTGTTAAAATGTTTAGTTCTTTTTCGGTTAAAATATATAGAGGGTTGTTTGCTCCAGCCCATTGTACTAATTGTGTTTTTAGGTCAATTATACATAACGACATATCCATTCCGTCTTTTTGTTCACCATCAACTCCTTTTTGTTTTAAGGCGTT
The DNA here is from genome assembly GCA_020721655.1 of Paludibacter propionicigenes. GTDB lineage: Bacteria > Bacteroidota > Bacteroidia > Bacteroidales > JAFGXI01 > DYMG01. The sequence goes on from DYMG01000001.1 coordinate 49,763, forward strand.
AATAATTCGTTGCCTCAAGGCATCTAATATTTCTGAGGCTGTAATATTTTTTTTGTCGGCAATTATTTCGTTTAAAAACGACATTCCAAGCATACTCATAAAGGCTCCAGGAACACCATGTCCTGTACAATCTACCGCTGAAATAATAATTGAGTTGTCTATTTTATATGCCCAATAAAAATCTCCGCTAACAATATCTTTTGGCTTAAATAGTATAAAATGTTCGTTAAAAGCCTCGTTAATAAACTGTTGTGATGGAAGTACGGCAAATTGAATTCTTTCGGCATAATTTATACTATCAGTTACTTCTTTGTGAATATGAACTATTTCATTTTTTTGTTGTTCAATTTCGTCTTTTTGTTTTACAACTTCTTCTGTGCGTTCTTTTACAATTTTTTCGAGTTGAATGTTTTGTGCTTTTAGTCTGGCTGTGTATAGTTTAATGAATATGTATATTAAAAATATAAAAGTTAATGTATATAATAAATAAGCCAAAAACGACCTGTACCAAGGGTTGTTTACTGTAAATGAATATGTTAAAACTTCACTTTCTGTATCAAAAATTGTTTTAGCTTTAAGCTTAAATGTGTAGTCGCCTTCAAATAGTTTTTGATATTTAACTTCTGTGAGGTTAGTCCAAGTAGACCATTGTTCGTCGTAACCATCTAATTTATACGAATATAAGGCTTTCTTTCCGTTAAAATTATATAGTGATGAGTAGTTGAATGTTAGTGTGTTTAATTCGTAATCTACTTCTGTTTTTTTATTATTTTTAGAGTTTAATTTGTGCAAAACTTTGTTTTTTAAACTTGTTATTTGCGATAAAAATATAGTAGGTTTTTCATTTTCATTAAAATATTTCGAAATGTCAAAAATAATAAATCCTTCGTTTGTGCAAATATTTAGTTTGTTTTTGTTTATTATTAAATTGTTGTAGTAATTATTATCTATTGCTTTAAATTTATTGCTGGTTAGTTTTTCATTATTTTTACCGTTTAGAATTTTATTATCTACTATTGCAAAAACATCGTTTTTGTTTTGCAAGTATTTCATTATAACGGCATTATCTGGGATTTTAACACCATCAAACTTGTCAAAATAGCCTCTTAACGATTCTTTTTTATTTTCGCCAGAAGTTTGTGTTGGAATTACAAATTTTAGAACACCAGAAACTGTTGAAAAATAAATTTTTTCATTTGTTTTAAAGCATCGAGTCCAACCTTCATCGAGTCCATCTTCGTTTCCAATAAACACATCGTAAATAATGTTTAATTTTTCATCGAAATCAACTTTCCACACACCTGTTGAAGATGTTGCAATCCAAATTGTAAAGTTTTTTGCATTTTCACTTAACTGAATTTCTGCATCTATAACATCTACTGTTATTTCATTGTTAAATTTATAAACAGACCATTTTTTTTCAAATTTATGAATATAAAGCCCATTAATACCAATAGAAATTAGTAGTTTCTGAGGTTCAAACCATAATATTTTAGTGGCATCGACATTAGTTATTTGCGAAATTTTATTTTGTTCATTCAAACAAAACATTCCGTCTTTTGTGCCAACAAGCAATTCATTGTTCACATTTACAAGCGAATACACTCCTTTGTTAAAGTTTTCTATACGTTTAAAGTATGAGAATTCCTGATTTGCATCTTCCACAAAAAGCCCTACCGATGTTGCTACATAAGTTTTATTGTTAAAATTTGCTGCTGTTTGCACATTTCCGTACAATCCGTTTTGCTCGTTGTAAAATGATATTGGAGAAGCGTAATTTATTCTACTTATTCCATTTCCTGTAACTGCCCACAAATCGTTATATTTATCTTGCAAAATTTGTTTTACATCGTTATCAATCAGTCCGGTTTTTTTGTTAATTTCTTGAATTATTTCCCCGTTTTCATTTATTATAACAATTCCATTTGTTTCGGTATTTAGTGCTATATTGTTGTCGTTTAGGGGTATTCCGCCCATTATTCTGTACGACATTAATTTGTCTGTATTATCAGATATTATTTTTTCAAATTTATTTTCTTGCGGATAGTAGTAAAAAATGCCGGCTTCTTGTGTTACAATTATGTGTTTGTTTTTTTGTGAAAACATTCCAAAAATACCTAAATTTTTAAAAATATCGCTGTTTTTCAGATAATTAAGTTCCCCATTTTTATATTCTAACAATCCCAAATTTCGTTCTCGAACAAATAGTGTATTTTTTGATGCGAATGCCAAATGAAATGTATTTTCGGTTTTATAAGTCGGTTTTATGCTTAATATTTTACCATTTTTATATTCAAATATTTGTGTTTGCGAGAAAAAAATTACTGTGTTATTAAATAAAAAAATTCGCCAAATTGTTCCAAAATCTTTTTCTTTTTCGGCTAAGTTAGATGATAATGAAATATATTTTTCGTTTCCATCTTTATCAAACCTTATAAAGCCAAACTCGTTTGTTGCACCTACAAAAATTTGTTCGCTATTATTTGCTTGTAAAGCTGTTATATATCCCGATGTTGGTGTAATTTTTATAGTTTCCCAATTATTTCCATCAAATTGTAGTACTTGGTTGTAATTTCCAAAATACATAAGCCCATTGTTGGTTTGTGTTACAGACCAATTTTGAACGCTCAAGTTTTGTCCGTATTGTTTTTGTGTGAAATTTTTGACATATTGCTTTTCTTGCTGAGAAATTGCAACATCACAAAACAATATAAATTGTAATGTGATTATAATAAGCAATTTATGTGTAGTTTTTTTCACAACAGTTGTTTTTGTTTTCAAAACAAATTTACATAAAATTTGAATAACTTAATATTCCTATTCAATAAATTTCTATTTTTGAAATCTTAAATGAATAATAACATAACATTACTTGATTTGGTTGGGGCAATTATACTTATTGCCTTGCTTTTCTTTTTTGCTAATTTTTACAAATTATCTAAAATAAAAGAAAACCCTGAGTATAAATATTTTACTATAGCATTGTTTACAAAAACATTTGGGGCAATAGCTTTGGTTTTTGTATATGAATTTTATTATGGTGAAGGAGATACTCATTATTATTTTTATGGCGGAAGAGAAACAATAAATACGCTTTTTACAGATCCTGTAATTTTCTTCAAATTATTATTTTCGAAACACGCTAATTTTAGTCAAGATTTACAACTTTTTACTAAAAACATTTTATATTCCAACTCTCCAGAAGAATGGTTTATGGTAAAAATAATTTCTGTTTTTAATTTATTTTCATTCAATAGATTTATTATTTCTTCTATTGTCGTTTCTTTATTTTCATTTTACGGTGGTTGGAAACTCTTTAAAACATTTTTATATTTTTTCCCTAATGAAAAGAAAGTAGCTTTTATTTCTGTTTTTTTAATACCAGATGTTATTTTTTGGGGAAGTGGTATTCTTAAAGATACTATAACTTTAGCGTCATTAAGTATTTTTTTCTATCATTTTGTAAATATTTTTTACAAACAAAAAATATCTGTTAAAGCAATATTAATAATGATAATAACTTTTTATATTGTTTTTAAATTAAAAGCATACATAATATTTGGATTTATGCCTGCAATTCTTATTTCGTTATATGCAAATTACAAAAACAGAATAAAAAATAAATTTTTCCGACAAACTTTTGGTCCGCAAATTTTTGTGGTTTTTGTAATTTTTGGGTATTTTATGTTGTTAGATATAGCCGAAAAAAGTGAAAAATATAAACTTGAAAATTTACAATCGAGAGTAGAAGGGTTTCACTCTTGGCATACTACAACAGGAGGGTCTTCGTATAATTTAGGAGATGTTGAATATACTCCTATTGGCATATTAAGTAAATTACCTTTAGCATTAAATGCAACTTTTTTTAGACCATATATTTGGGATGCCAAAAACATTACTTCTTTATTAGGTGCAATTGAGAGTACTATTTTTATATTGCTTTTTTTATTTGTTTTGTGGAAATACAAACTAAAATGGATAGTAGAAAGTTTTAATAACGACTTACTTTTAATTGCGTTGATTTTTTCAATAGTTTTTGGATTTGCTGTTGGTTTTACTTCTTATAACTTTGGAGCTTTAGCAAGATATAAAATTCCTGTTATGCCATTTTTTTCTTTCTTATTGCTGCATTTTTATTTTAAATATAAAGAAAAAATTAAGAAAGAGATTTAAAAATTTTTAAATACGTTTCTTTATTTACTTTTACTGAATATTTTTCTTCAA
>DYMG01000001.1:54086-77620 GCA_020721655.1 Paludibacter propionicigenes
TTATAACATGATTTGCTTTTTTCATTAAATAAATCATTTTATTTTTTCCTTTAAGGGCACTAATCATTGAGTTTGCTTTGCTTGAGTGCCCGAGAAAAACCATATCGTCGATATCGTAGATTACTTTTTTTGCAATTAAAACAACTAAGTATTCAAAAAATGGCAAGCCAAAAGGTGTTACCCATAAGTGTACATATACTATATCGTATTTTTTTAAAATAAATAGGTTTGAAAATCGCTTTATGTAGCCTAAAACTGTGTATATGAGCTTCTTAATTAAAAACCCATCTTTATAAATTATTTCCCAAAATTTGTTACTTACAAAACTGCTTGTTTTTAGTTGATAGCCTAATTTTTCAAATTCGGTAAAATATTGTTCATATTTTAAGCGTTGACTTGGAGCCTTATTAATTGGGTAAGGCGAAAGAAATAATATTTTTTTGTTTTTATTTTCCATTTAATAAAATAGCTCATTTAGACTTTTAGACCTAACAGGTTTTAGAAACCTGTTAGGTCTTGTTAATTAACCATTTAAAGGCTTTTAAAGATTGTTAATCGTTTAAGCAATATCTAATTCTTCAATTTCTTTAAGCAAATTATTTTCTCTTTTATGTTTATGACAAACTTCAAAGTTATTAATATTATCAAATAAATCTAAAATATATTTTTTTGATACATTGGTATCTAAAGTCAAGTCGTAAATGCAACAAAAATTATGATACTAAATTATAAAATATATCCGTAGGACTTCTGTATTTTAATTTTTTTCTAGGTCTGTTATTAATTTTTCTCTGTATCTCTAATATATACTCATTATCGTAAGTATTTATATCTGTATTTTTTTTAATATATTGTTAGCAAAAAAATCGGAAGAGAACAGAAAAACAGTAGCACAAGATTACTTAAACAAAGCAAAGTTGTTTCTTGAAAAGATTAAAAACTATGAATTTTCTCTTGAAACTGAGAAAGATTTATTCATTTTAGTCGAAATGGAATACTATATTTCCATGCTCAAAAAACATATAGATTTATTTGAAAGAAGAGTTATAAAAGGCGAAGTAATTGCACATTCGGAAAAAGTTTTTTCAATATTTGAAACTTATACAGAGTGGATTAACAAAGCAAAGCGAAATCAGAATATAGAATTGGGAAAAATGTTGGCAATAACAACCGACCAATATAACTTGATAATTGATTATCAAAATATGGAAAATGAGACGAACAAGGGGGGTGCCTGTGATATAGGAACTCGCATTTTGACAAAATACGGCTCAATTGGCTCTCACAGTTTTGACAAAGGTTATTATACGAAAACAAACAAGGAACTTTCATCTCTGTTTATCAGTAAGTTAATCATGACAAAAAAGGGTAAACTCAACAAAGCCGAACATGAGGAAGAACATAAAAAGATATTCAAAAAACTAAGAAATAAGCATAGTGCAGTTGAAACAAATATTAATAAGTTGGAGCATAGAGGTTTAGACCGTTGCCCTGATAGAGGATATATCGGTTTTAAAAGATATATCGGTATGTGCATACAATCTTCATAAAATAGGGGCAACTGCTACGACAAGAACAAAAAAACAGAGACGTAAAATAAGGCAAGCGACTTAAAAAAATATCAATAAAACTACTGTATATTTGAGCTTTATGGGATAGCTGTGTTTAAAAAGCAAAAAAATACAGTTTGCCATACTTTTTCGTTGTTAAAAATCCTTCCCATAAAAATTAATTCAAACATTAAACAAAACTTCAGTATAGCATGCTTTACTTATTTCAAACTGACGGAATTTATAACGAGTTTTTTCCCGACACTAAATACAGATTTGATTGTATTGCACAAGAGCCCGAATTGCAACCTATAAAATGATAATATGAAAAGCCACCAATAGCACCTAATAAAACGCCAACAGCAAGTTTTTTCAAATAAATTTTGTTTGTGTCTTGTTTAATGTTCATTTTAACAACGAGAGTTATCCCATAATTAATTTACTTAATTTCTGAAAATTTTCGTCGGTATTTTTTGTTAAATCAGAATATATTTCTTGAAAATGTTTTTTTACTTCTTTTTTTTCTAAGTTTTTAACATTTACCCTCGCAATAAGTTCGTTTCTTTTTGCAATTGTATCAGAAACTATTTTCATAATGTTTTCTTTATCTTTTTCAGGATGGGTATCTATAGTTAAAAAGCAATCGTTTAAAACTTCATAAGTTAAATACTCAATATCTTTTTTTACATTTCTTTTGTTTGCCATATTAATTAATTTTATTTTTAAAAAATTTTACTAAAAGTATAAAATGTTGTTTAAAAACAAGTAAAATTATAAAAAAGTTTATTAATTAAATTTGAACACTTAAAAACTATTTTAACTAAAAATAAGAATATGCTTGAAAAAAACGCAATAAAATTGAGAGCTTTAGAACCAACCGACGTTGATTTAATTTATAATTGGGAGAACGATACAAAAATTTGGCGAGTAAGTAATACTTTAACTCCTTTTTCGAAGCATATTATAGAATTATTTATTGATAATTCGCATTTAGATATTTACCAAACCAAGCAACTAAGACTAATTATTGAAGTACACAATAAGCCTATAGGAACAATTGATATGTTTGATTTTGACCCTTTTAACAATAGGGCAGGTGTTGGAATTTTAATATCGGAAGATGCTAATAAACAAAAAGGTTTTGCCACTGAGGCTTTAAATATTTTTATTGATTATGCCTTTAATACATTATGTTTACATCAAATTTATTGTAATATTTCGGAAAGTAATATTGCAAGTTTAAAACTTTTTAGAAATGCTAATTTTGAAATTATTGGTTTAAAAAAAGACTGGAATAAAACCTACAATGGCTACGAAAACGAATATATTTTACAATTAATAAACTAAAAATCTGAATAAGTTTAATAATAAAAAAAGATGGTTTTTTAACCATCTTTTTTTATTAAAATTCTTCAATATGAATTTGACCCGGTTCTTTTTTACTATGAATTGTAAATTTATCTAAAGCAAGTACCTCAGATACCGACTCTATCATTTTTGGGTTTCCGCATAAAAATACGTGAGTATTTTCTGGTAATGGTTTAAACCCCCATTTATTTTCAATTTCACCGGCTTTAATAATATTTTGAATAAAACGAGTATCTCCAGTCCACCCAACAGGTTCTTTTTCAGGCATTGTAATTGTCGGTAAATATGAGAAATTTTGATAAATTGATTGCAACAACTGTAATTCAGATGAATAACCTAAATCCCAACTATTAGCAGCACCATGAACTACTATTGTTTTACCTTTTCTCGAAAGTGCGTTAGACCTCAACATACTCATATAAGGAGCTACTCCTGTGCCTGTTGCAATTAGTATTATGTTATTCTCAGCATCAATTTCATCTAAAGTAAACATTCCAACAGCTTTTTTACCCATCCAAATTTTATCGCCAATTTTTGAGTTAAATAAGCGAGGAGTTAATGCTCCCGAATGGACTAATGTAATATAAAACTCAATAAAATCTTGCGATGATGACGATGCTATTGAGTAGGCTCGTTTTATTAACTTTTCAGGCTCTTCAATTGGAGAAAACTCATCTGTAGCTTCTTCGCAGCGAGGAGTCAATCCGGGTAAACCTAATGCAACAAATTGCCCCGATTTATATTCAGGAAATTTCCAACCATCGGGTTTAACTCTAATTATTTTCATAATTGGGGAAACCTGCATTATGTGTGTTATTACGCTATTATATTCTACCATAATTGTATTATTCTACGCCTCCAAAGTATTTCATAAATTGAACTCTATCAAATGCTACAGCATTTTCTGCAGATTTATAGCTTACTTTTCCTTTGAAATCGGCTATTGATTTATAATTATTTTTTGTCATCCAAGTTTCTAAACCTTTAATAATAGTTGTTAAATGCGAACCTCCATTTTTATAAAGTGTTGAAACAACTTGAACTGTTGTAGCACCTGCAAGTAATTGCTTAATTACTCCATCGGCATCGTGTACTCCTGTTGATGCTGCTATATCTACATTAATTTTATCGGATAAAATTGCAACCCAACGCAAAGATTGAGAAATATCTTCTGTTGTTGAAAAAACTCCTGAAGATGTTATTTTTAAGGTGTTTATGTCTATATCTGGATTGTAGTATCTGTTAAATAAGACTAATCCATCAACATTTTTTGTCCAACTAATTTTTTGTATAAGGTTTGTTAAACCCGCCGAATAATGGCTCATTTTTAATGCAATAGGAATTTTAACTGTTTTTCTTACTGCTTCTATTATATCAAAATACCGCTTTTCATTTTGTTCGCTTGTTTTTGTAATGTCTGCTGGTAACAATGAAATATTTAATTCAATTGCATCGGCTCCAGCTTCTTCTATTTTTTTTGCTATTGAAATCCATTCGCCATTTGTTATGCAGTTAATACTGGCAATAATGGGTATTGAGGCTTCTTTTTTTGCGTTTTTTATCAATGTCAAATAATCGGCAATTGTATTGGTTTTTGCATAAGCTTTTATATAGTCTAATGCTTCAGGGTAATCGTAATTATTGTTTGCATTTGCATTGTTTGCTTCGAACATTATTTGTTCTTCAAACAACGATTTTATAACCACAGCTCCGGCACCATTTTTCTCTAATTCTTTTATTTTTTCTACTGAGTTTGTTAATCCAGAACTTCCAACTATAATTGGATTTTTTAGTGTTAAACCTAAATATTTTACTGATAAATTCATATTCGAAAGTAGTTTTTCAATTATCTGTCAAAAATATTTATTTTTTATGAATATTCTTATGTTTTTACAACATTTTAGATTTTTTCCCTTAATTTATTTATTACTTGAATTTAGGGGTTATTTTAAGTATGTTGAGATAATTTCTTTCAGATTAACTGACGATACTGGTTTAATCATTATTAAATCTACGCCTACATCTTCTTTTATTTGGTCGGTATGTGCAGTAATTAAAATAACCGGAACGTTAGGTTTTAGTCGTTTTATTTCTGTAGCAGCTTCATAACCATTCATTTCGGGCATTCTTATATCCATTAATACTAACGATATTTCGTTTTTGTTTTTCTTAAACAAATTTACGGCATCTATTCCATTTTTTGCTTTATACAAATTTAATCGCATTTTTATTGCAACACTTTCAATATATAAAAGGTTGTCTGCTTCATCATCTACAACTAAAATTGATTTTATCCTATTAGTATTTATAGGTTTGTAATCTTCATTTTGCTTCGTTATTTGTTCATCATTTATATGCTTTTCTGTAGTTTGTTTATATTTTTGGTCTTTTTCTTTATATTTCTCGAATAGGTTTCTGTTTTTTTCATTTTCTTCTTCTAATTTATTTATGTAAACAAAAGCCTCTCTATTATACAGCTCTAATTGATATGCCGAAAAAATAAAAACTATATTTACCTGAACAAGTAAAAAATATGGAATAAAACTAACTTCGTGCGGATATTTTAAAATTAGCAATGAATAAAAAATAATTTGAGCAACCATTACTGATATTACACTTTTTTTAAATTTAATGCCTATTAAAAACAAGGTGCTATAAACTATAATGGAAAAGCCTATCATATATAGGTTCACATCGGTAATTCCAGGAAAAAACAATGCTTGTATAATAATTGATACAAATACAAAATAAATGAAAAATAAAACATATTTGTGTTGATTCCTAAAATCAATTTTAGGATATTTTACGAATAAAATTATTGCAATTAATGATATTAAAAATTTAAAAATATTGAAAAAAATTGGATTGTTTTTTAGTAAAACTAAGTCAAAAACAGCTATTAATGTAAAAACTATTGCAAATCCTATTAAAAAAGATTTAACTATATTAGTTTTCGACAAATATCTGTAATAAGTGTATTCCTTTTCTTTTTCCTTCTCTTTAAAAATTAATGAAATTGGGTTTAATCCCAATTCATATTTAATCCTCTTATACATAACTTTTTAACCTTATTAATAATGTTTTAAATATTCTATTAATTTACAACTACTTTCCTTTTAACAATCTCATTATTAATAATAAATTGTAAAATATACATTCCTGATTTCAAACCATAAACATCTATTATGTTATTTTTAGCAACGTAATTTTGAACAAATTTACCATCAATAGAAGTAATTGAAACATCTTTTATTTCAGTATTTGTTATTAAATTAATAAAATTACTTGTTGGGTTTGGATAGATTTCAATTTGTAAATCAAAATTATTTATATTTAATGTATTAATATGAATTGTATCTGTAAAAATACTATTGCCACAAGTATTTGTTGATGTTAATGTAACAATATAATCTCCTTGCGATGAGTAAGTATGTATTGGGTTTTCTAAGTTAGATGTGTTTCCATTGCCAAAATCCCATAAGTAATTTGTTGCATTTGTTGATGTATTTACAAAACTAATTTCATTCAAATTTTGTGTATAACTAAAATTTGCCGAAGCTAAAGTACTAATATTTGCAGTTATTGTAGCAGTTTCACTAACACAATTGCTTTGATAACGAACCACCCAATCGTAGAAAAAATAATAATATCCACTTCCGGCACTACTGTTTGTAATGCTTATTACATCGGATATTTGATAAGGAAAACTAACTCCCGAATTACTTCTCCATAAATCTGGATTATTTGAATCTATTTTAATTAAGTAATTCGTTCCGGGTGTAATATTCCAATTTAAGGCAACAATATTTTCTCCAATTGTTAAATTTATATTTGATTGGTATATTGTTGTTCCTCCTGAATTTTTAACTACAAAAGTCCTAATACCTGCACTTTGTGCATAAACTTTTACAGTTTTTATTTTTACATTATTGAATACGTCAAATATCAAATATCTCGATTCATCGTTATAATAAGCTCCTGTACTAGAATTATATATTAAACCAACATTTGCATCAGTTAAAACATCTTTTTCTTGAACGTAGTAGCTTGTTGTTGATGATAATACCGGGGTTGTGTAACTTTCGCCTGTTTGTAAAAAGTTGTTGAAACCATCATACCAATAAATAGTTCCATTACTATTTGGTGTTGCTGTTAATATTAAACTTGTGGCTCCGCAATTTTCAACGTTTTGTGTTGTTGGTAATGGTAATAAATTTATATTTATGTAATTTGTTTTAGACAACGAATCTGAATATCCGCAAACCTCATATTTCATTGTTACTGAATATGTTCCACTTTCGGTATAGTTATGTATTGGATTTATTTCTGTTGAGTGTGTTCCATCTCCAAAATTCCAAATAATGTTACTTAAGCCACCAGATGAAGAACTAAATTGAATATTTCCATTGCAAGAACTTTGTTCGTTAGCCTCAAAATCTATTGTTGCAGAATTTAAATCCATTTGTATATTTACAACTGTAATATCATCATTAGTAACAACTACGCCACTAACAACAACATCATTATAGTTTGGAGCAGAAAAAATTAAATCGTAAGTTCCTGCATAAATGGGTCGGTGGTAATTTCCTATTGGCAACGAGGAGTAAACAAATGAATTATCGTGGTCGTGCGAAACAATTTCTACTTTTGCTTCAATTGGTGTTCCATCGCAAGAACTTGTTACAATGCCTCTTACTCCATATAAAACTTGATTTATATAATTTAGCATTGCTTGTCGGTTATAATTCCAATAATTTGGTAGTACTGCTGCATTTAATAGTTTTGTTGATGATAGCTCTAACGTTACTTCTCTGCAATTTTGGTAATAGTTCATATAATCTTGGCGTGAGCCTTGTGCTTCGTACCAGTCTTTGCCTTCGGTTATTCCATTTGAAGTAACATCAGTCATATAATTAATTGAACTTCCTAAAGATTGTGCTAATTGGGCGTATTCTAAAGAAACGTATCGCCACCAATTATCGTCGGCGTGTGCATTCTCTGCGGTAGTCCAAATATCCCAAGGGTAATTAACAACTTCTGCACCACTATGTGTATTTGCCGACACTACAAAATTGCGTTCTGTTGCAAAATTAATCATACCTAAAGTTTCGGTAGCCCAGCCACTAGGGTTTAAATTACCACCCAATGGGTCGGGATAATCTCGATTTAAATCAACATTATTTGTGTTTGTTCTTATTGCTCCAGAAATTGTATTATCGCCACCGTCGTAAGTTCCATCAGGGTTAGAAAGCGGATTTATATATATATCAACATTATTTATTAGGTTTGTAATTTGTGCGTCTGTCCCATAATTTGTTAGCATATAATCTATTAAATGCAGAAACATTATATAATCAACTATTTCGTCGCCGTGCATTTGTCCTGTGTAAAAAAACTCAGGTTCATCTTCGTCTGTATTTACATTATCCGAAATTCTTACAACAAGAATTGGTCTTCCATTAACAGAAAAGCCTATTGTGTCTAATTTGCAAATATTAGGGTATGCTGTAGCAAAATTTTGCATCATTTGTTTATAAACATCGTGTGTTGGGTATCTATTCCAACTTGCCATATCGGCAACTGTTGTAGCCATTGTTAAGGCTTTTGTTGCAATAATTGGGTCTGGAATTACTTTAAATTTGTAATTTAATTTTTTAAAACTGTAAAATCCGGGTTCATCTACAATTGCAAAAGCAGTATCGTTTTGTATTTTATAAACTTTTGCAAATGTTTTTATATGGTTTATATCAATCTCTGGCGATACTCTAAATTTTATATGAAGAGGTGTAAAGTCTTGAGAAATAGCAACTAAGCTAGTAAAAAAAACTATTATTAATAAGTAAAAAGTCTTCATAGTATTATATCATTAAATAAGTTTATAAATTTACAGAATATTTTGTAATTATGACTAAAAACTTTAAAATTGTGTTGCTTGGTAGTGGAAACGTTGGTTTCCATTTATCGCAACTATTTATTAATAAGGGGTTTGCAATTCACGAAATTTATAATTGTAGAGCAAAATCTGGTATAGAATTATCAAAAAAAGCAAACTCTAAATTTATAGATGATATATCTAAAATTGATAAAAACGCTGATTTATACATAATTGCGTTAACCGATAGTCAAATAGAAGAAGTTTCGGCTAAATTAAAAATTAATTCCGGAGTGGTTGTTCATACTTCGGGTAGCACCAATATTTCTGTTTTAAGTAAATATTTCGATAATTGTGGTGTTTTTTATCCTTTGCAAACTTTTAGTAAATATGTTGAACTAAATTATAGTGAAATTCCCTTTTTTATTGAAGGAAACAATATTTTCTCGCTAAAATTACTTAAAAAATTTTCATCGGAAATATCCAACAAAGTGATTGAAATAAATAGCGAACAAAGAAAATTATTACATATTTCGGCTGTTTTCGCTTCAAATTTTACTAATTTTTTATATACAATTGCAGAAGACTTATTACAAAAAGCTAATTTAAATTTTGATGTATTAGAGCCTTTAATTAAAGAAACCACTAGAAAAGCCTTATTAAACAATCCACAAAATTCGCAAACAGGACCAGCAATTCGACAAGATTTTAAAACAGTTAACGAACATTTAGAAGTTTTAAAAAACGATAAAAATCTACTTTTTATTTACGATTTACTAAGCAAAATGATAATAGATAAGCACAATTAACTTTAACATTAATTATGCTTATCTAAATTTTACAACATCAAAACACACATAACATTTTTGACAAAGCACACGTATAAGAAGCCAAATATAAAGGTTATTAACTTAAAATTTTGTAAAATGAAACGGTTAATCAATTTCTTAGCAATTTTGTGGATAGGTTTTCAAAGTGTTAATCTTTATTCTGCAAACAACATTAGTTTCTTTGTTCAATCTCCATCTTATTTAATGTCTGGAGAAACATACAATGTTAATGTTACAATTAACAGAGACGATGTAAAAGGATATTCTAAATTTGAAATAGAGGTACCAAATGGCTTTGAGTTAGAAGCAACTCAAACCTCTGGTGCAAACTTTATTTTTGATAATAATATAGCCAAATTTATATGGATTTTGTTGCCAAATATTGATGAACTAACAATTTCATATAAAATAACAATTCCAAAAAACTATATTGGAAAAGATAAAATTTTTAACCGTTTTTTTTATATTTATAATAATGAAAGGCAATTACAAGAGTTTTATTCAAACATAAAAGTTGTGAATATTGAAAATGACAAAAATAATTTTGCTCCTTTTTTAACTATTAATGAAATAGTGTACAAAGTTCAAATTGGTGCTTTCTCAAATAAATTGAATAACAATTTCTTAAATAGTATAAATATTAAAAAATATAAAATAGAAGAGGTTCTTGACAATTATTTATACAAATACTTAGTTGCTGATTTTAAAACACTTGAAGAAGCACAAAAATTTATTGAAAATTGCAATATTGATGGGGCTTTCATTATTGCATTTAATAATTACCAAAGAATTACAATAAAAGAAGCTAAAACATTAGAGAAATAAGTAGTATAATTTTAACAAAAAAAGGTAAACTTTTGCTTACCTTTTTTTTGTAGCGAGAGGCGGGCTTGAACCGCCGACCTCGTGATTATGAATCACGCGCTCTAACCAGCTGAGCTACCTCGCCGTTTTTTGAGAGTGCAAAGATATTATAAATTTTATATTTTCAAATTAAATACCTTAAATAATTTGTTACAATTTGCCATTAACTACATCAACTTTGCCTCCATTATTGCCCCAAGTATCTAAAATATAATTCATTATATCTGTAGATTCCTCGTCGGTAAATTCGAAAGCAGGCATTAAAGTATTATATTTTTCGCCATTAACTGTAATTTCGCCATCTAAACCATTTAAAATTGCACTTAGTGCTTTTGATTTGTCGTTCAACAAAAAATCTGATTTTGCTAATGGAGGGAAAGAACCGCTAATACCTTCTCCATTTTTTTGATGGCAAACTTCACATTTTGCAACATAAATTTGTTCTCCTTTTGGAAAGTTTGAAGCAGTTTTGTTTTCTTCGTCTTTTATTGCTTCCTCGTTAACTGCGGCAGGGTCTTGTTCTTTATTTTTGTCGTTTCCTGAACAAGAATAGGCTAAAAACAAGCTAAAAACTAAGCTTATTTTTAATAATAGTGCTAAATTTATTTTCATTTTTATGTTATTAGTTATAACACAAAATTAGGTATATTCTTTTTAAAAAGCCAAAAAATGTTTTTTTGTTATACCGATTTTATTTTCAATATAGTCTAATTTCAACTTCGTATTATTGACTATTTTCAAGTATTATCGGCATTAACTCCCGATTAAAATCGGGACAAGTTATTGGAAATTTATAAAATAGTTGGACTATTTTATAAATACAATTGGTATTATTTATCGTAAACTTTTATTTTAACCTCACCTTTTAGTGCCATTAATCCATTTGTAACTAATGCTTTCATTTCGTCTTCGCCCGGATATACGTGCACAGGTGCAATTCTATAAACTCTTTCAATAATTAGATTTACAAAAAATTTACTATGAGCGATACCTCCGGTAATTAATACTGCATCAACATTACCTTTCAGAACTGGGCACATTGAACCAATTTGTTTTGCTACTTGGTATGCCATTGCTTCGTAATAAAATCGGGCTTTTTCGTTACCATTTAGGGCTTTTTGTTCAACTTCGTAAGCCGAGTTTGTTCCCATATATGCAACCAAACCGCCCTCTCCTTTTATCATTTGCTTAATTTTTTGCTTTGTGTAATTTCCACTAAAACACATTGATACAAGCTCTCCGGCAGGTAATGTTCCGCTTCTTTCTGGCGAAAATGGACCTTCTCCGTCTAATCCGTTGTTAACATCAATAACTCTACCTTTTTGATGAGCTCCAACTGTAATTCCACCACCTAAATGAACTACTATTAAATTTAAATCTTCATATTGTTTTAAAATTGATTTTGCGTGCTGACGGGCGACTGCTTTTTGGTTTAGTGCATGAAAAATTGAAACTCTGCTAAACGCAGGATGCCCCGAAACACGAGCAATATCATCTAACTCATCAACAACAACAGGGTCTGCAATAAAAGCACGTGCATTAGGAAGTGTTTCTGCCATTTCTGAGGCTATTAAACCGCCCAAATTACTTGCGTGTTCACCAAAAGGGCTGTTTCTTAAATCTCGTTTCATATTTTCATTAACCTCATAAACGCCTGATTCTATCGGCTTTACAAGTCCGCCTCTACCTACAACAGCTCTAACTAAATCTATTCTTATTTCGGCATTTCTTAATTCTGTGCAAATTATTTTTTTTCTATAATCTAGCTGGTCTATAATTGAATTAAATTGTTTTAAATCTTCAACACTATGTTTTATAGTTTTCAAAAACACAGGATTAAGGTTCTGATAAACTGCCAATTTAGTAGTTGTAGAGCCTGGATTTATAGCTATAACTCTAATTTCCTCGTCGATATTCTGCTGAATAAATTCTTCCATATATATTATTTAATCTAATGCTGCGGCTAATGCAATTGAAAACATTTTGCTTTCTTCACTATCAGCTCTCGATGTAAGAACTATTGGTACTTGTGCTCCCATAATTATGGCAGCAGCATTTGCTCCTCCTAAAAAATTCATTGATTTGTATAGTACGTTTCCAACATTAATGTCGTGTGCAACAAGTATATCGGCATTGCCAGCTACATCGCTTATAATTCCTTTATGTTTAGCGGCTTCTTTTGATACGGAAATATCTAAGGCTAATGGTCCATCAACAATACAGTTTGTAATTTGTCCTCGTTTGTTCATTGCTGTAAGCAATGCGGCATCTACGGTGGCTTGCATTTTAGGATTAATTACCTCAACAGCTGCTAAAATAGCTACTTTTGGATTTTTAATGCCTAATCTGTTAAAAACTTCAACAGCATTATTAATTATGTGCATTTTCTCAATTAGTTCTGGTTGCACATTCATTGCGGCATCGGTAACTCCAATAAGTTTATGATAAAATTTTGTTTCAAAAAGAGCAACGTGACTTAAAAGTCCGCTTTTTTGCAAACCAGTTTCTTTGTTTAAAATTGCTTTAAGTAAAATATTTGTGCTAACCAAGCCTTTCATTAATATGTCTGCTTCGCCTTTTTTAATAAGGTTTACTGCAATATTGCAAGCTTTAATATTATCTGTTTCGTTAATTATTTGTATTTCAGAAATGTTGAAATTTATTTTTTCTGAAATTTCTTTAATTTTTACTAAGTTTCCTACAAGTATTGGGTTTATTATTTTAATTTTATACGCTTCTTTTATTGCTTCAAGAACATGAATATCTTCGGCAACAGCTACCACCAATACTTTTGTGTTATTACTTTTAACTTTTTCTACTAATTGCGATAAACTTTTTATTTCCATATTTTAGTTTATATTGTTAACAATTTGCAAAGTGTCTTGAGCAATAACCAACTCTTCGTTTGTAGGAACAATCATAATTTTTGTTTTTGATGTTGTTTTACTTATGATTTTCTCCTCTCCTCTTGCTCCATTGTTCAATTGCTCATCGAGCTCAATACCCATAAAATTAAGATTATTAATACTATTTTCACGAATTTTATCGGCATTTTCCCCAATTCCGCCTGTAAAGATAATAATATTTACGCCACCTAAAATAGCAGCATAAGAACCAATGTATTTTTTTACTCTATATGAATACATTTCGATTGATAATTTAGCTCTTTCGTTACCATTTTTTGCAGCCTCTTCAACTTCACGCATATCAGATGAAACTCCAGAAACACCAAGTATTCCGCTATGTTTATTTACAAGTGTATTTAGTTGATTATATCCTATTTCTTCTTTGTTCATAATAAAAGTAAGAGCACCGGCATCAACATCACCAACACGTGTTCCCATCATAAGTCCTTCTACTGGGGTTAATCCCATTGAGGTGTCTACAGATTTTCCACAGTCGATTGCTGCAATAGAAGCACCGTTTCCTAAGTGGCAGGTAATAATTTTTTGGGTATTGTAATCTACCCCAAGAATTTCGCAGGCACGTTTTGAAACGTAACGATGACTAGCACCGTGAAATCCGTAACGACGTACTCCGTATTTTTTGTAAAGTGAATATGGTAGAGCATAAATATACGAATGAGCCGGCATTGTTTGGTGAAAAGCAGTATCGAACACTCCAACTTGAGGAACATTTGGTAAAAGTTGTTTCATTGCATAAATACCCTTTAAATTTGCGGGGTTGTGCAAAGGGGCTAATTCTACGCAATCTTCCATTTGTTTAATTACCTCATCGTCGATAAAAACGCTCGATTTAAATTTTTCGGCACCGTGAACAACTCTGTGTCCAACTGCATTTATTTCGTTAATTGATTTAATACAGCCGTGTTCTTGACTAGTTATAACGCCTAAAATATATTCTATACCAATTTGGTGGTCAATAATTTCACCAACAAGTTTTACTTTATCGTAGTCTTCTCGTTTATTTATTAGTGATGCTCCTTTCAATCCAATTTTATCGACCAAACCAGCTGCTTTAACAGTGTTGTTTGTCATATCATATAATTGATATTTAATTGATGAGCTTCCACAATTTAATACTAAAATTTTCATTATTTTTCATTTAAATTTAACAACATTTTACTGTGTTTGTTCTATTTCCAAACTCATCGTACTTGTAAAAGCCTTCACCAGATTTTCTACCTAATTTATTTTCGCGAGCTTTAGTTCTGAGAAGAATGTGCGGTTTAAATTTAATGTCGCCAAATTCGTCGTACATTCCGTTTAGCCACATCATAATTTTATCTAAACCAATTTTGTCGGCAATTGCGAAAGGACCAAGCCTCATACCTAAGCCTTTTGTCATCATATCATCAATATCATCTAAAGAGCCTATTCCTTCTAAAAACATTTGACAAGCATCGTTAATTAATGGAGAAACTAATCTGGCGCTAATACCACCTGGCGATTCAAAAACTGGAACAAGTTTTCTATCAAGCATTTTTATAAAAATATCTACCTTATGTTTTACATATTCTGATGTTTTTACCCCGTAAGTAACTTCTACAACAGGAGCGTCTGGTACTGAAATTAAAAAATGAATTGCTACTGCTCTTTCGGGGTGTTTAAGCACCGAAGCTAAATCTGTAACGCCTAATATTGTTGCATTAGTTGCAATTATTGTATCGTCGTTTATGTTTTTTTCAATTTTCTCGAAAACACTTTTAACAAGGTTTACGTTTGCAAATTTCGATTTTGTTCGTACCGATTCAAATACTATTTCACAATCGCGTAATTTAGTACAATCGGTTGTACCTTGAATTCTTGAGAGTATTGCTCTTTTTTCGGAGCTTGTCATACCCCAGCGGTCAATCATTTTATCAATATCGTCGGAAATGGCTTCAATTGCACTTTGTATTTTTTCGTTGTCTAATTCAACAAAAACTACTTCAATACCTTTAGAACTAACCATTCTGGCAAGGTTTTGTCCAACTGTTCCGCAACCAACAATACCAACTTTAGAAAATTCGGATTTTGGTCTGTTTTCTTTGCTTAAAGCATAGTTGGTAATTGGTTCAATTTTTATTTCGCTCATTTTTAATATTTTAAAATAAATACTTTAAATTACATTTTACCTGAAGCTTGACTTGCTGTAATAGCAACTAAATTAACTATATCGCTAATAGAACAGCCACGAGAAAGGTCGTTTATTGGAGCAGCCATTCCTTGCAAAATTGGACCAATTGCTTCGGCATTTGCCATTCTTTGTACTAATTTATAGGCAATATTTCCTGATTGCAAATCGGGAAATACTAAAACATTTGCATTTCCGGCAATTTTGCTATTTGGGGCTTTACTTTTGCCAATGGCTTCAACAATTGCGGCATCGGCTTGTAGTTCACCATCGAATAAAAATTCGGGGGCAGCAATTTGTGCTAAGCGTGTGGCTTCTACAACTTTATCGACCATTGGGTGTTTTGCACTACCTTTTGTAGAAAAGCTAAGCATTGCTACTCTTGGTTCCATGCCTGTAATGGCTTTGGTTGTTTTTGCTGTAGATACAGCTATTTCGGCAAGTTGTTTAGCGTCTGGGTCGGGGTGCACTGCACAGTCGGCAAACACTAACATTCCGTTTTCGCCATAAGTTTTTTCGGGTAAAATCATTATAAATGCACCAGAAACTACCGTAATTCCAGGTAAAGTTTTCACGTATTGAAATGCAGGTCTAAGCACATCTCCTGTTGCATTTCTAGCTCCGGCAACTTCTCCGTCGGCATCTCCGGCTTTAATCATAATAGTTGCTAAATATAAAGGGTCTTCAAGTAAAGTTAAGGCTTCAGCTTTTGTAAGTCCTTTGCTTTTGCGTATTTCTACCATTAAATCGGCGTAAGCATCTTTTTTTTCGTGATTTATTGGGTCAACAATTTTTGCTTTTTCAATATTTTGCAAATTAAACGATTTTGCTTTTTCTTTTATTTCCTGTTGGTTTCCAATTAAAATAATATTTGCAAGTTTTTCAGCAATTATTTCGTCGGCAGCTTTTAGGGTTCTATCTTCGGTGCCTTCTGGCAATACAATTGTTTTATTTAATTGTTTTGCATTTTGTTTTATTGTTTCTAATAGTGTCATTTTCTATAGATTTTAAATTATCTACAAAGTTAGATGTATTGTTTTTATTATAAATGATTTTTATCAGATTTATTTATGTTGTTTGACAATGATTACAGCTTTGAAATATACATAAACATTACTTTTTAGTGATTATTTACAATTTATTTTCGATAGATTCTACCTTTGTTTTTATTCTACCAAAAGGTTTGTTATTTTGTATATCGAAAGTTATTGCAGAATAAATTCTATTAGAATTTGGGTTTAAAATATCGTAGGCTTTTTGCACTATTTTTAGAGCTTCTTCCATTGTTTCAGTTTCAACAATGGTGCTCATTGCAGTAAGTTTGTAGTCGAAACCACTTTCTTTTATCATTTTTACTACTTCACTAACTTGTTTGCTTACACTTGTTCCTTTATCTGTTGGGAAAATTGCTAAATTCATTAGTACCGACATAGTTTTTTATTTTAAAAATAGTTATTAAATTTTTACTTTTACTAAATTAAATTTTTGCAAAAGTACTATAAAATAAAAATTTATAATGTTAATAATTGTTTAATAAAACATTACTGTATTGAAAGAGAAAGAATTGATTATTGCTTTATTTAAAAATAAGTTTAACTTATTGCCTAAAAAAATAGAAGAACTGCCACTATCTGGCTCAGACAGAAAGTATTACAGGCTGTTTTTTGACGACCAAAAATCGTGCATTGGTGTTTATAATTTCGATAATAAGGAAAATATTGCATTTATTGAATTTACCAAAACCTTTTTATTGAACAATTTAAATGTTCCAAAAATTATTGATGTTGATTTAGATAATAAAGTTTATTTACTTGAAGATTTGGGAAATACAACGCTTTTTTCGCTGTTAGAAAAAGAACGGGTTGTCAATAAAATTCCAAATAATATTATAGAATTTTACAAAAAATCGTTAAGTCAATTAGTTGAACTTCAATTAATAAAAAACTTCGATTATAGTAATTGCTATCCTCGCGAAAGTTTTGATAAACAATCGATGATTTGGGATTTAAGTTATTTTAAGTACTATTTTTTAAAACTTGCAAAAATTGGATTTAACGAGCAACTTTTAGAAAACGATTTCGATAAACTTACCGAATATTTACTTAGTACAAACACAAATTATTTTATGTTTCGCGATTTTCAGGCTAGAAACATAATGATAAAAGACGATGAGGTTTATTTTATTGATTATCAAGGAGGAAGAAAGGGTGCTTTGCAGTATGATTTAGCATCAATTTTATTTAATTCGAAAGCAAATTTACCGGAAGAAACCCGAAATTTGCTTTACAATTATTACATAAATGAGTTGAAAAAAAGTATTGCTGTTGATGAAAAATCGTTTAAAAATTATTTTTATGGTTACTCATTAATTCGCTTACTTCAAGCAATGGGAGCTTACGGTTTTAGGGGCTTTTACGAAAGGAAGTTATATTTTTTAAACAGTATTCCTTTTGCATTAAATAATTTACAATCAATTATTAAAAACTTTCCTCTTATAAACGAATTGCCCGAGTTAAAAAACGCTATAAACGAAATTCTTACAAATAAAGAATTAAAGAAATATTCCGAAATAAAATTAGGCGATAGAATACACATTAATATAACAAGTTTTTCTTACAAAAAAGGGCTTCCTGTTGACAATACTGAACATGGTGGAGGCTATATTTTCGATTGCAGAGCTGTTCATAATCCGGGACGAATTGAAGAGTTTAAAAGGCTTACCGGAATAGATGCCGAAGTTAAAGAGTTTCTTGATAACGAGCCAGATATGATAAATTTTTTAAACAATGTTTTTGATTTAGCCGATAAACATATTAAAAAATATTTGAAGCGAAATTTTAATTATATAAGTTTTAATTTTGGTTGTACTGGCGGTCAACACAGGTCTGTTTATTCGGCAGAACGTTTATTCGATTTCATAAATTCTAATTTCGATGTTGATATTTATTTAGAGCATAGAGAACAGAATATTACTAAAAATAATTTGTAGATTAAAATGTTGCTGACAAAATTCTATTTTTATTTGTAATCGAAAAAATCTATTATTTTTTCTGAAATATATTTAATTTCGGAGTTAGTTAACTCTAAAAATAAAGGCAAACGAATTAATGTATCTTCAATATGTTCTGCATTTGGTCTTATTTAAATAAAATGCGAATTATTTAAATAAAAAAACTGCTATTTAACAATATTGCTATTTTCTTAAATAAGACTTACCTTTGGTAAAAAAAACAAATGAAGAATTTTAAAGCAGGTCTGTATATTAATCAAGGAACTTACAAAAGTTTTCAGCCTGAAAAAATTAATAAACAATGGACTTTAGATAATATGGAATTGGTAAGTCTTTTAAGTCAAGCAGATAGACAGCTTGGACGATTAGATATGTATTCAGAGTATATTCCCAATATTGACTTGTTTATTAGTATGCACATTGCTAAAGAAGCTACAAAATCTAGCAAAATTGAAGGAACAAAAACCAATATTGAAGATGCGTTGCTTGATAAAGATGATGTTAATGAGGAAAAAAGAAATGATTGGGAAGATGTTCAGAATTATATATCTGCATTAAATTCAGCTATTGAGAATCTAAAAAAATTACCATTTTCCTCACGATTGATTAAAGAAACTCATAAAACACTATTAACAGGCGTAAGAGGAAAACACAAATTACCCGGAGAATTTAGAAGTAGTCAAAACTGGATTGGAGGGGCTTCAATAAGTGATGCAACTTTTATTCCGCCAACATTTGATTCTGTAAATGACTATATGAGTGATATTGAGAAGTTTGCACACTCAGAAGAATTTTATTTTCCTGATTTGTTAAAGATAGCTCTAATTCATTATCAATTTGAAACAATTCACCCCTTTTTAGATGGAAATGGTAGGGTTGGACGATTAATGATAACTTTGTACTTAGTAGAAAAAGGGATACTTAAAAAGCCTACATTATACCTTTCAGATTTTTTTGAAAGAAATAGGACTTTGTATTATGATAATTTAATGAGAGTTAGAGAAAAAAATGATATAACGCAATGGTTTAAATTCTTTTTAGTTGGGGTTGTTGAAACTGCCAAAAATAGTATTGAAACATTTGATGGTGTTTTGAAGCTACAGAAAGAGGTTGAAAACAAAATACAAGTTTTAGGAAGCCGTTCAAATAATGCAATGCTAATAATTAATCAATTGTTTAATAAACCAATAATAGACGCACAATTAGCTAATCAAATAACCAAATTATCTTTACCTTCAGTTTATAAATTAATTAAGGAATTAGAGGAATTAAAAATTTTAGAAGAAATAACAGGAGGAAAACGAGGTAAGTTATTTATGTTTAAAGAATATTTGGAATTATTTAAATAACGTTTTCAGATGTTTTGTTAAGTAAAGTTAATGTAAACAATAGATAATTATAATAAACTTGTTGTGTTTTTATTTGTAATCGAAAAAATCTATTATTTTTTCTGTAATATAATTAATTTCGGAGTTAGTTAACTCGAAAAATAAAGGCAACCGAATTAATGTGTCTTCAATATGTTCTGCATTTGGCAAGCTAATTATATTAGCATATTTGTTTTTAACATAAATGCTTTTATGTAGAGAAGAATAATGAAAACTAGACTGTATGTTGTTTATTTTTAAGTGTTTAATTAATTCATTTCTCTCATCTTTATTTTTGCAAAAAAAGTAAAAAATATGAGCATTATTTGTCTCATTTTCATTAATTTTTGGCAGTATTATTTTATTATTATTTGCTAAAATTTGTAAATTGTTGTAATAATTATCCCATATTTCAATTCTTTTTTGTTGAATAATATCAATTTGTTCAAGTTGAGCTAACAAAAAAGCAGCAGTAATTTCGTTTGGTAAAAAAGTTGAGCCAATATCTACCCACTCGTATTTAGCCACATTACCTTTTATGAATGCCGATTTGTTTGTGCCATTCATACTTACTATTTCTGCACGGTTTTCTAATGTTTTGTCGTTAATTACTAACATACCGCCTTCGCCACATTGTATGTTTTTTGTTTCGTGAAACGAGAATGTTGCCAAATTTCCAAACGAACCTAAGGCTTTCTCTTTAAAGTACGAATTTATTGAATGAGCTGCATCTTCAATCACAAAAAGATTGTAAGTTTTGGCAATTTTAAGAATTTTGTGCATATCAACAGCAATTCCGGCATAGTGAACTACAACAATTGCTTTAGTTTTGTTGGTTATTAGTTTTTCAATCTCGTTTTCATCTATATTTGGGCTATCTTTTTTACTATCGGCAAAAACTATTTTTGCACCTTGTTTTTCAAATGCGTTGGCTGTGCTAACATAAGTGTATGATGGAATTATAATTTCATCGTTTTGGCTGATATTAAGTAAAATAGCACATATTTCTAATGCTGATGTGCAACTTGTTGTTAAAATAGCTTTGTTGAAATTATATTTTTGTTCAAAAAATTGTTCACATTTTTGTGCGAATTGCCCATTGCAAGCAAAATGTTTAAAATTTAAAATGCTTTCTAAATTGTTTTTTTCATTACCAGTTAAATACGGCTTGTTAAAAGGTATTTTATCCATTTTGTTTTATTCTTTTATAAATCGCATTGTTTTGTCTTGGTCTTTGTAAGTTGCTTTTATTGAGTAACTTCCTAAAGATATTTGGGGCAGGCTAATTTTAATTACATTCATTCCTTTATTTGTTTTTTGGTTGTAAAGTTTTGAAATTGTTTTTCCAATATTATTAATTAATTCTAAACTAAGAATATCGGTTTCCGGAATATACAATTTAATATTTATTTCATTATTTGCAGGGTTTGGATAGATTGGGAAAATTTGAAAATCTGATTCTTCGTTTGTACAATTTATGTTATTTTTTAAATTTGCATCGGTGTATTTATCAATTAAATTTGCTGTAACACATACGTAATTTGGTGTTTCGTTTGAGTTTAAATTGTATATAGAACTGAAATTATAATTTAAAACAGAGCCAAATAGTAGTTCGCCTTCCCAAATTTCGGTAATTGGAGTTTTGTTTTCAGGAGTTAGTATTAATTCTATTTTTTTTACCGGCAAATTTCCTAAATTTAATATGCCAATACTGGTGTATAGTTTGTTGTTTGTTATGCTTGTATTTATTGATGTTATAGCAATATCTTGTTTTGGAAATACAACTAAATAATCTTTTTTTGTAGAATCAACACAATTGTAATGGTTTGTAGAATAATGAGTTATAGCGTATGTGCCACTATCACTAAATGATGTTGAGACTATTGTGTCTAAAGAAAATTCTCCGTTACCAAAAGTCCATTTGTTTTCATTTTGTTCGTTTGGAGTTAAAGTTGTTAGCTCGTTTATAATTCCATAAGGTGGATTTATTTCAAAGTCGGAATTAGGTAACTCGTAAATTGTTAAAATCTTAGTAATATTATTAGTACAGTTGTTATTTGAAGTTACTGTTAAACTTAAATTTGCGGTTCCTGAGTTATTAAAATAAATTTCCGGATTTTTCTCGTAATAAAAGTTGTTATCAACTTGCCATAAATAACTAATAATTGTATCGTTTAGTTCGTTAACACTGTCTTGCAGAGTGTAGTAATTTTTTTCGCAAGCGGTTTCGTTAACAATGCTTACATAAGGAATATTATGCATAACAATTTGTTTTGTAATGCTTTGACTACACCCATTTATAGTTTTAATGTATAGTGTAACATCATTAATTGTATCATTAATATCGAAAACATAGTTAACATTCTCATTATTAGATGTATTTCCATCTCCAAAATCCCATTTGTGTTCATAAATAGGGTTATAAACCAAAGTTTCGGTGTTGTTGTAAAAATTAACGATTTTTCCTTTGCAGGTTGCACTAAAATTGAAATCTGTTTTAGGTATTGGTTTTATTTCAATGTTTTCAGAAATAGTATCTTTACAATTTTTATTTGACATAACTATTAGTTGTAAATTGTAATATCCTGCTGTATCATAGTTGTAAATAGGACTTATTGACATAGAAGAATCGCCATTTCCATATTTCCACAATGAATTTATAATACTTCCAGTAGGTATAGAGCTTGTATTTGTAAAATATATATCGGTTCTTTCGCATAGTTGGGTGTTTGCAAAATTGGCAATGGGTAAAGGGTTAATTATTACATCTTTAATTATAGTATTTGAGCAGGCACTATCGGTTGTAATTGTTAAACTTACTGTAAATGTACCTGTGTCTGAATATTGTAAATTAGGGTTTTGAATGTTACTGGTTTCGCCATTTCCAAAATTCCAATTTCGCGAAATTATATTCGAATTGTCTGTTGTAAAAGAAGTATCTGAAAAAATGGTGTTATCGTTAAAACAAGTATTTGTGTAATCAAATCCGACAATCGGAGCAAAGCCATGAATTTGAATGTCTATTGTATCTTTAGCCATGCAACCAATTAAATTTGTGCAGGTTACCGAGTATTGACTTGGACCGTTTACGGTTATATACGAGGCAACGCTTCCTGTATTCCACAAATAACTTGCTGTTTCCGTTGCACCTTGTTGTAAATATAAATTTTGCCCTGCACAAAGGCTAGTGTCGTTGCCTAAAGTGGTTGTAATAGGGTAATTATCTATTGAAATATGTGATGTGTCTGAATTAAAAGTGCAACCTAAGGTATCGGTAATTTTAACATAATAATCGCCTGCATTATATATTTTTAATAATGAATCTGTTGAATTGTTGTTCCACAAAAATGTATAATTGGGATTTTGTAAATTAATATTCCAATTTATGGTATCTCCATAGCAAATTAAAGTGTCTGGTAGTTGATATGGTTCTGGATAGTAAACCATTATGGTATCTGAACTTTCGTAGCCAAAAATATCGGTTACAATTACCGAATATTCACCACTTTTAGTTACTTGTATGGTTTGCGTTATATCGCCGGTATTCCATAAAAAATTTGTAAATCTGGCTCCTGCGTCTATGGTGGTGGGGCAGAA
>DYMG01000112.1:0-2957 GCA_020721655.1 Paludibacter propionicigenes
TTATTTTTTATGACATTAATCATAAAATAATTGCAAAAAAAAAAAGATATTTACAATTATATATTTATATTAAAATTCAAACTATGATTAACGAAATTGTTGAAAAAACAAGTTTTTCGGAAAACGTTGTTAAACTTATAATTAAATCGCCATACATTGCAAAAAACCGCAAAGCCGGTCATTTTGTTATTGTTAGAGTTGATGAAAATGGAGAACGAATTCCCTTAACAATTGCTGGTTCAAACACAGCAGAAGGCACAATAACATTGGTTGTTCAAAAAGTTGGGGTTTCATCGGCAAAATTATGCGATTTAAATGTTGGCGACACCATTTTAGATATTGTTGGACCATTAGGAGAAGCAACACACGTAAAAAAAGTAGGCACCATTTTAGCTTGTGGTGGAGGTGTTGGAGTAGCTCCAATGCTACCAATTGTCGAAGCTTTTAAAAAAGAAGGGAATAAAGTAATAACAATACTTGCAGCCCGTTCAAAAGAGCTAATAATTCTTGAAAACGAAATAAGAAAACACTCCGACGAATTAATAATTATGACCGACGACGGCTCTTACGGTAAAAAAGGACTTATTACCGATGGAATGAAAGAAATTATTAATCGTGAAAAAATTGACGAAGCAATAGTAATTGGACCTGCCATTATGATGAAATACGCATCAATAACAACAAAAGAATACAACATTCCAACACAAGCAAGTTTAAACACAATAATGGTAGATGGAACAGGAATGTGCGGTGCTTGCCGAGTTACAGTTGGCGGACAAACAAAATTTGTATGCGTTGACGGACCAGAATTTGACGCACATTTAGTTGATTTTGACGAGATGATTGAAAGACTTGGAGCTTACAAAGACCAAGAAAAGATAGCTTATCACGAACACGAATGTAAAAGAAAAAAATAATTATGGATATTACAGATTACTTAAAAGAAGAGCGAAATAAAGAATGGCGTAAAACTTTAAGAGCCAATATCAAACCTAAAGATAGAACCGCTATTGAAAAAGTTAAAATGCCCGAAGAAAACCCCAATATTAGAAACACCAATAATATTGAAGTTAACAAAGGCTTAACAAAAGAACAAGCACTAATAGAAGCCTCCAGATGCTTAGATTGTGCCGACCCAACTTGCATAAAAGGCTGTCCGGTTAATATAAACATACCAAAATTTATTAAAAATATAGAAAACAATGATTTTTTAGCAGCAGCCGCAACAATAAAAGAAACAAACTCATTTCCTGCAGTTTGCGGAAGAGTTTGCCCACAAGAAATACAATGTGAAGAACAATGTTTTTACACACAAAAATTACACTTACCAAGCGTAGCAATAGGTTATTTAGAAAGATTTGCAGCCGATTTTGAAAGAAATTCAGGAAAAATATCGGTTCCAGAAGTTTCGTATAAAAACAACATAAAAATAGCCGTTATTGGAGGCGGACCGGCCGGATTAGCAACAGCCACCGACCTTATTAAACTTGGTTACGACGTTACAATTTTTGAAGCTCTACACGAAATTGGCGGAGTTCTAAAATATGGAATCCCAGAATTCCGTTTACCAAACGAAATTGTAGATATTGAAGTGAACAACCTCACTAAAATGGGAGTGAAATTTGTAAAAAATTTTATTGTAGGCAAAACAGCATCTTTTGACGACCTACGAAATGAAGGATTTAAAGCATTTTTTGTAGCAAGCGGTGCCGGATTACCAAATTTCATGAATATTCTTGGAGAAAACTCAATAAATATATTCTCATCAAACGAATACTTAACCCGAATAAACCTAATGAATGCTGCAAAAACACAATTCGACACTCCTGTTTTTAGTGGTAAAAATGTAGCCGTTATTGGTGGAGGAAATACCGCTATGGATTCTGTTAGAACAGCAAAAAGATTAGGTGCCGAAAGAGCAATGATTATTTACAGAAGAAGTAGAGAGGAAATGCCCGCCAGAATTGAAGAAGTGAAACACGCAATTGAAGAAGGTATTGAATTCTTAAACCTACACAACCCCATAGAATACATTGCCGACGAAAACAGAAAAGTTAAAGCAATGAAACTTCAAAAAATGGAACTTGGCGAACCCGATAGCTCAGGAAGAAGACGCCCTATTCCTATTGATGGTGCAATTGAAACAATTGATGTTGACACCGTTGTTGTTGCCGTTGGCGTTTCCCCTAACCCTTTAATACCTCGAAACTTATCTAACTTGCAAGTTTCAAAATGGGGAACTATTATTGTTAATGAAAATATGCAATCGTCTGTAGAAGACATTTTTGCCGGAGGCGATATTGTAAGAGGTGGAGCTACCGTAATTTTAGCTATGGGCGACGGACGTAGAGCCGCTTTAGGAATTAACGAATTTATTAAATCTAAAATTAAAGCGTAAACATATTTCTAAATACAAAATGAATTTGTATTTTTATAAAATAAAGAAATAACAAAAATTTATTATTATGGATTTCAAAAATATAAATGATATACTTGATTTTGCTATAAAAAATGAGCAACAAGCAGCCGATTTTTACTACAAACTATCTAACGATTCTGTTGAAAAACAAATGAAAGAAACTTTTCTTGCCTTTGCAAAAGAAGAAGAAGGACACAAAGCCCGAATAACAAAAGTTAAAGAATCTGGAGAATATACACTAGAAGAAAAAAAAGTGTTAGACTTAAAACTTGGCGACTATTTAGTACCAGCAAAAACATCGGAAAAAATGACTTACCAAGAAGCCTTAATTTTAGCAATGAAACGTGAAAAAGCAGCTTACAAATTGTATATGAAACTGTCTGAAATTGCACCAAACGATACATTAAAAAACCTTTTCAAAGGTTTAGCAAACGAAGAAGCTAAACACAAATTGCGTTTTGAAATAGAATACGACGATATTATTTATGCAGAAAACTAATAAAAGAAGCTCGGTAAAATAACCGAGCTTCTTTTTTAT
>DYMG01000112.1:3057-5845 GCA_020721655.1 Paludibacter propionicigenes
TTATGCAGAAAACTAATAAAAGAAGCTCGGTAAAATAACCGAGCTTCTTTTTTATTATACCTTTGCACTTTTTTAAATATGGAAAATACTAAATATCTGATAATTATTCTTGGTGCTACCGGTGTTGGAAAAACAGACCTATCAATACAATTAGCACAAAAATACAATTCCGAAATTATTTCGTGCGATAGTCGTCAATTTTACAAAGAATTATCTATTGGAACTGCTGTTCCTAATGAAACCCAACTTAAATTAGTAAAACATAATTTTATACAAAACATTTCAATTTTCGACTATTACAATGTTAGCAATTTTGAAACCGATGTTTTAGATTTTTTAAATAAATACTACAAAAAACACAATATTGCAATAATGACAGGTGGCTCGATGATGTTTATTGATGCTATTTGTAACGGAATTGATGATATGCCAAATATTGACCAAGAAATTAGAAATTTTTACTCTGAAAAATTAAAAAATAACGAAATTGAAAATCTTCGTTTTGAACTAAAAAAAACCGACCCCGATTTTTATGCAACTGTCGATTTGAAAAATGGAAAAAGAATTATTAGAGCTTTAGAAGTTTTTGCCCAAACCGGAAAACCTTTTTCAAGTTTTAGAACAAAACCTCAAAAAAACAGAGATTTCAAAATAATAAAAATTGGTTTAAATATTAATAGAGAAGACCTTTATAACAAAATAAACAAAAGAGTAGATTTAATGTTAAACAATGGATTGGTTGATGAAGCCCGATTATTTTACCCTCACAAAACACTAAACGCATTAAATACAGTTGGTTACAAAGAACTTTTTTCACATTTCGATGGAACGTATTCTTTAGAAAAAGCCATTGAACTAATAAAGAGAAACTCTAGAAACTACGCTCGGCGACAAATGTCGTGGTTTAATAGAGATAAGGAAATAAACTGGTTTAACCCTCAAGAAATTACCGAAATATCAAATTTTATTGACAAAAATATGTGCTAACAAACTTAGTATATTAACCAAACATTTGTTATTTTCACAAATGCTTCTTTTCCAGTTTCACTAAATATTAAAGCATTTAAATCAGACTCCCATACAAAATAGTAGAAGAAATTTTGTTCATATCACTCTATTTCAATTTTTTCAATCTCCTTCATTAATCTATCCGTTTCCGATAACGCAACAATTATTTTTTGATAGTGCAAAATATCCTCAAATTCGAGTTTACGGTCTTTACGGTCTTTTAGCCATTTTTGGGCAGGTTGGTAACCTCCAATGTAAAAGTTCCAAGCTATTTCGGGAACATTGTCAAAATACTGCGTATCGTTGATGTAAACTTTTCCGACCTCCCCTAACCCCTCCAAAGGATGGGAATTTATAAAACGTGGTTTGATTACCACATTATCGCCATCAATCGGGTATTGAGTAATATATTTTTCTACTGTTGGGCTTTCCAATAAATGTATTTGCCGAATTTCTCCGCCAAGTTTTACCAATTGCCAAAATATTTTGGCATTTTTAGGATATGGAATGCGTGGAAAATCAATTTTTAAAAACTCTTTGTATTTCTCTCTGTATGTTGGCGAATGTAAAACAGCATAGATGTAATCTAAAATGTCTATTGGTGCAAAATTCCCCTCCTCCGGAGGGGTGCCCTTTAGGGCGGGGTGGTAAAGAAGCATTTCCATAACCACATTCATATTCTTCATTACATCTCCCACCGGTATATGAATAACTGTTAAGCCTAAGCCTCGAAGATACGCATCTCGCTTTGCATCATATTCTACTTTATCATCATGCGAACTGCCGTCTATTTCTATTACCACATTACAATTAGAACAATAAAAATCTACAATATAATTGCCAACTATTTTTTGCCTGTCAAAATCAAAACCTTTGAATTGTTTGTTTTTAACTTGATTCCAAAATAACACTTCGGATAAATTACCTGCTTGCCTCAATTCCTTTGCTCTTTCTTTGAGATTAGGGTTGTATGGTAATTGCATGTAGTTTTTGGTGTTTCTACCACCCCGGCTTTCAGCCACCCCTCCAACGGAGGGGAATTTTTCGGGTACAAACGTTAAACCCAATTTCTCAGCTATTAGGTTTACAATTTCCGGGTTTAAATTTGGTATGCGTTCCAATTCCCCTCCTTTGGAGGGATTAGGGGAGGTTATTTGCCCTATGGTTTGTTGAGGGTTGGTTTCGGGGTAGAGGTAAAGAGGAAATAAAGAAGTAGAATCTCCAGCAGTGTCTAGTATATGTCTTTCAATTATAGAATTCGACACCCAAAAATAACCTGAGCTTTGTTGACGATTAAGTCTTGTTGCAATTATACCAATATTTTCATTTTGATATAAATGTTGCATTATTTCCCATCTAGGATAGCTAAAAAACCCTTTAGTTTTCTTACTATAATGACTATATCTAAAATCAAACGGACGGTAATTTATTTTTGCAATATTTCTTTCTTTTTTAGTTTTAATATCATCAATTGCACCTTTTAAAGTCCAATCTCTTGAGTCTGCACCAAAACCATATTTTTCTCTAATAATAGAAATTTCCAAGTATTCTATATCGGAAAGTAATTCACTTACTTTTCTTTTTTCAAAATGGATTAGAGAGGCATCCCTAGCAGATGTAAAACCAACATTATTACTTTTAAAAATGTCTATTAAAGAAAAATGTTTTTCATATTGAAGTTTAAGAATATAATCAACTTGAGAAAATTTAAACTCGGGTTCATTGGGTTCGAGTTTATTCCACTGTATTGAAGCAATAGAATTTTGGTTTAAGAACTCGT
>DYMG01000113.1 GCA_020721655.1 Paludibacter propionicigenes
AAATTAAACTGACTTTTTATACCGGACTCGTGTATTAAACATAAAATCCGCATTATTAAAATGCTAAAAAAATTGCATATATAAATTTTACCCAATTCATAAACATTTCTAAATCTGTTAAAATAACATCTATAATTTCCCAATTATACTGTTCAAGAGCAAGTTTTAGTTTGACAAATATCATATTTATAGCAAATATACTATCATAACTTTGTATAAAAATAGAACAAACTAAATTCATTTATTTTAAGTCTGTAATATACAATAAAATGGCAATTGAAGAAAAAATTAAACAATTAGTTGAGCTAAGAAAAGAAGCCCGACTAGGCGGTGGAGCCAAAAGAATAGACTCTCAACACAGCAAAGGAAAAATGACCGCCAGAGAACGTATTGATTATTTTTTAGACGACGATTCGTTTGAAGAATATGATATGTTTGTAACCCATAGAAGTAATAACTTTGAAATGGAAAAACAAAAATTCCTTTCAGATGGTGTTATAACGGGGCACGGCACTATTGATGGTCGTGTTGTATTTATTTTTGCTCAAGATTTTACAGTTTTTGGGGGCTCGCTATCTGAAACCTATGCCCAAAAAATTTGCAAAATAATGGACCAAGCTATGAAAATAGGAGTTCCTGTAATTGGACTAAACGATAGCGGAGGTGCTCGTATTCAAGAAGGTGTTACCAGTTTAGCCGGTTATGCCGATATTTTTCAAAGAAATATTATGGCTTCTGGACTTATTCCTCAACTTTCTGCAATTTTAGGACCTTGTGCCGGAGGTGCTGTTTATTCGCCAGCTTTAACAGATTTTATTGTTATGAACGATAAAACTAGTTATATGTTTGTTACCGGTCCAAAAGTTGTTAAAACAGTTACAGGCGAAAATATTAGTACCGAAGATTTAGGCGGTGCAATAACTCACGCAAGTAAATCTGGAGTGTCGCATTTTGTTTCGAGCACCGAAGAAGAAGGTTTAATGATTCTACGAAAACTTATAAGCTATATTCCACAGAACAATTTAGAAGAAACACCTTTAGTAAATTGCGACGACCCAATAGATAGAAAAGAAGACGAATTAAATAGAATTATACCCGACAATCCGAACAAACCTTACGATATGAAAGATGTTATAGGTTTAATTGTTGATAACGGCGAATATTTAGAGTCTCAACGACGATATGCCCGAAATATTATTACTGCATTTGGTAGGTTCAATGGTATTTCTGTTGGTATTGTAGCAAATCAGCCAAATTATTTAGCAGGGGTTTTAGACATAGAATCGTCGCGTAAAGCAGCTCGTTTTGTTCGTTTTTGCGATGCTTTTAATATTCCTATAGTTACTCTTGTTGATGTTCCCGGATTTTTACCCGGAAGTATGCAAGAATACGGCGGTATTATTAGCCACGGAGCAAAATTACTTTATGCTTACGGCGAAGCTACTGTTCCCAAAATTACAATTACTTTGCGAAAATCGTACGGTGGTGCACACGATGTAATGAGCTCTAAACAACTACGTGGCGATATTAATTACGCTTGGCCCACAGCCGAAATTGCTGTTATGGGAGCAAGTGGTGCTATTGAAGTTCTTTACACCCAAGAATTAAAAGAATTAAAATCTGAAGAAGAAAAATCGTTATTTATTGCTGAAAAAACTAAAGAATATACCGAGAAATTTGCAAACCCTTATCAAGCAGCATCTTATGGCTATATTGACGATGTAATTGAACCACGAAATACTCGTTTTAGAATAATTAGAGCATTACAAATGCTTTCTACAAAAAAAGATACTAATCCGCCTAAAAAACACGGTAATATTCCTTTATAAATAAACTATATGGACATAGACTTAATATTAAAAGCAATAAACATAACAGTAATTGGATACATAATTGTATTTGTTGTATTGTTTTTATTGTACCTGTCGTTCTACTATTTAGCTAAGCTTTTAGAATCTCAAGCCAAAGAACGTTGCCGAAGAGCCGGAAAAAACAAATGTGCAGAACACGACAAATTTAGTGTTGATTCCGATACTACTGCAGCAATTGCAATGGCTTTGTACTTACATTTTGGCGAAACACACGATATTGATAGCACTAAACTTACAATGAAACGCGAGTCTAAACGCTACACACCTTGGAATTCTAAGATATATAATGTAATTCACCGCTTGTAAAAAACAATAATTTCAAAATAATAATAAAATGAAACAATTCAAATTTAACATAAGAGGAAATCAATACAATGTTCACATTAAAAATGTAGTTGGCAATGATATTGAACTAGAAGTTAATGGTACACCATATTCAGTTAACTTAGAAGGCGAAACAAAAGCAAGTAAAACTCCAACTTTGGTAAGAAGTAAACTTGCCAACCCAATTGCCTCTAAACCCATGACAGCCGGCTCTTTAAAGCAAGTTAAAGCTCCTTTACCGGGAAACATTTTTAAATTATTGGTAAAAGATGGCGACGTGGTTAAAAATGGCGATGTTCTGCTTATAATGGAAGCCATGAAAATGGAAAACAATATATTAGCAGAATTTGATGGCGTTGTTAAAAACCTTAAAATAAAAGAAGGGCAAACTGTTTTGCAAAACGATATTTTACTTGATATTGAATAATTATGGAAGGATTATATAGATTTTTAGAATATACAGGTTTTGCTAACTTTACTTTTGGCCACGGAATAATGATTATTGTTGGATTGGTATTCATATTTTTAGCCATAAAAAAAGATTACGAACCTTTACTTCTTGTTCCTATTGGTTTTGGAATTATTTTAGGAAACATTCCATTTATACAAAACGCTGGTTTAAACTTAGGAGTTTACGAAAATGGTAGTGTTCTTAGATATTTGTACTTTGGCGTTTTAAGTGGGGTTTATCCACCACTTATTTTCTTAGGCATTGGTGCAATGACCGATTTTTCTACCCTAATTTCAAACCCCAAACTAATGCTGTTAGGTGCTGCCGCTCAATTAGGTATTTTTGCCACTTTTTTAGGCTCTATATTTTTAGGTTTTAATTTAAACGAAGCTGGAGCAATTGGTATAATTGGTGGTGCCGACGGACCTACAGCTATATTCTTAGCCTCTAAATTGGCAAATGGGTCAAATGGAAATTTAAACTTAATTGGTCCTATTGCAATTGCTGCATATTCTTATATGGCTTTAGTTCCAGTAATACAACCACCTATTATGCGGTTACTTACCACCAAAAAAGAACGTGTTATTCGTATGAAACCTCCTCGTTCGGTTAGTAAAGTAGAAAAAATTATTTTTCCTGTTGCTGGATTATTACTTACCGGCTTTATTTCGCCTGCATCATTACCACTTTTAGGTATGTTATTTTTTGGCAATTTACTTAAAGAGTCTATGGTAACCGAACGTTTAGCCGAAACAGCTCGCAAACCAATGATTGATATTGTTACAATTTTACTTGGACTTACTGTTGGTGCATCAACCCAAGCCGATATTTTTTTAACAAAACAATCTGTTCTTATTTTTATTTTAGGGGCACTATCGTTTATGGTTGCTACTGCAGGTGGGATTTTGTTTGCTAAGTTTATGAATTTATTTCTATCGAACGAAAACAAAATTAACCCTCTAATTGGATCGGCTGGTGTTTCTGCCGTACCCGATAGTGCAAGAGTTTCACAACTAGAAGGCTTAAAATACGACAAAAACAACCATTTACTTATGCACGCAATGGCACCAAATGTTGCAGGAGTTATTGGGTCTGCAATTGCTGCAGGTATATTAATGAGCTTTTTGCTTTAATACCACATTTTAATTGTATTATTTTACAGCCTAAATTCAAACTATTTTCAAGTATTACAGGCAAAACTCCCAATTAAAATAGGGACAGGCTATTGTAAATTTACAAAACAGTTTGGACTATTTTACAAATACAATTTGTATAATTTTAAATTGCTAATTTGTAAAGTTCGCAAAACTCACTCATTATCATAGCTGTAGCACCCCAAATGCTTTCGTTTTCAATATTGTAATATGGAATATACGTTTTAGTATTGTTTTTTTCTTCAATTTTTATTTTAAGGTTGTTCGTATTTAAAAAAGAGGAAATAGTAGGCAAATAAATTTGCTGTACTTCGTTATAATTTATATTAAACTTTGGTTCATAATCAATAAAACTAACAAAAGGGCTAACTAAAATATTGCTAATAGGAATCATTAATGGCGTTAATTGACCTAAAACTTCGTAATCATTAATTTGCAAACCAACCTCTTCATAAGTTTCTCTAATAGCAGTATTTAAGAGGTTTTTGTCGACAAATTCGTATTTACCTCCAGGCAGAGCCATTTGTCCGCTGTGGTTTCCATTATAAATAGAACGTTTAATAATACATGTTGCAAGTTCATTATTATTATTGAAAAATAATAAAACCATAACAGCACTATCTTGCATTTTATTACCAATTAACAACGAATTTCTATTAGAAGGCATCATTAATTTTTGAAAATTACTGCCGTATAAATTGTTATTAATCTCATTTTTAATATTTTCAATAATAATATTCATTCTAAATAAATAAATATGTTAATAAAAAGGTCGTTTTTTTTTATTTTTAAAAATATTGAAAATATATTTGCAAACAATTAATAATCTAAAATATTTAATATGGCTTATAAAATTAGTGATGACTGTACTGCTTGTGGTACTTGTATTGATGAATGTCCGGTTGAAGCAATATCAGAAGGCGATATTTATGTAATTGATGCTGATGTTTGTACTGATTGTGGTGCATGCGCAGATGTTTGTCCAGTTGAGGCTATTAGCCCAGCTTAAGAATATTGAAAATTACAAAAAGGGTTCTAAAAATTTAGAGCCTTTTTTTATTTCATTTTGTTTCTATTTATTAGATAAGGCAATAAAATTTGGTCAAAATTGCTATTTATATCTGCTTCAATAAAATGAATTTTGTTTTGTGCAGAATTTAAGACTATATCAGAAAAGAAGTTGTGAAATTTTTGTTTTATAATAGAACTTATTTCATTAGGCGTTAGTTTTATTTCTTTTTCAGTTTCTAAATCAACAAATTTGTATGGTCTGTTAGAAAAATTGAATTCTAACTCTTTATTACCATCACGTAAATGAAATAAAATTATCTCGTTTTGTTTAAATTTTAGATGTTGTAGTGCTTCAAAAATTGAGTCAATATTTTCAGGGTCGAGCATATCACTAAAAATTATTACAAGAGACCGTTTGTGAATAATTTCAGCAATTTCATTTAAAATTTTGGCAATATCAGTTTTTACATACTTTTGCCTATTTTCAAT
Organism: Paludibacter propionicigenes; assembly: GCA_020721655.1. GTDB lineage: Bacteria > Bacteroidota > Bacteroidia > Bacteroidales > JAFGXI01 > DYMG01. The sequence continues at coordinate 5,301 of DYMG01000113.1, forward strand.
ATTTATAAGTTCTTCTAATTTTGTATAAACAATAGAATTTTGTGAGTTAGATAATTTAGCATTTATATGAAAATGCAAATTTTCTGAAAACAACGATAAACCCATAGCATCTCTCTGTCGTTTAAACATATTTATTAAGGCAGCGGCAGCAAAAACCGAAAAATTTAATTTATTAATTTCCGAATCAAAAGGAAATAACATAGACGAAGATGTGTCAATAACAATGTGGCAACGTAAATTTGTTTCTTCTTCAAAACGTTTAACGTAAAGTTTATCGGTTTTTCCAAAAAGTTTCCAGTCAATAAATTTTGTGCTTTCGCCTGTGTTATAAGCCCTGTGTTCTGCAAACTCAACAGAAAAACCATGGTACGGACTTCGATGCAAACCCGTAATAAACCCCTCAACTATTTGATTAGCAATAAATTCTACATTTTTATACTTATCGGTTTCAAATATTTCCTTTAAATTGTGCAATTTTTTTTCGTAAAGTTAAATATTTGAGATGTATAATTTAAAATTTTTAACATAATAATTTTACAA
>DYMG01000037.1 GCA_020721655.1 Paludibacter propionicigenes
ATACAAAATAAACCAGATTCTTACGATAATATTAAAGTATATATTTTAAAATAAGTATATATTTTTTGTAACTTTGCAGGCAAAATAAATAAAAATAAACAATGAGTTTAGTTTACAAAGATAATTTACCATACAAAGTAGCCGATATAAATTTGGCTAATTTTGGAAAAAAAGAAATAGAACTGGCTGAAACAGAAATGCCAGGTCTAATGGCTTTAAGAAAAAAATACGGCACAGAAAAACCTTTGAAAGGTGCAAAAATAATGGGTTCGTTGCACATGACAATACAAACAGCCGTGTTAATTAAAACACTTAAAGAGCTTGGAGCCGATGTTCGTTGGGCAAGTTGTAATATTTACTCAACACAAGACCACGCAGCTGCTGCAATAGCCGACTTAGGCATACCAGTTTTTGCATGGAAAGGCGAAACCCTTGAAGAATATTGGTGGTGCACAGAACAAGCATTACGTTGGCCCGATGGTACAGGTCCAAACTTAATTGTTGACGACGGAAGCGATGCTACACTTATGGTTCATGTTGGTTATAAAGCCGAAAAAGACGCTTCATTTTTAAACGAAACACCAGAAGCCGAAGATGAAAGAGAATTGTACGCTCGTCTTAAAATAATGCTCGAAAAAGATAATAAATTTTGGACAAATACTGTTAAAAATATAAAAGGTGTTTCAGAAGAAACAACTACCGGAGTTCATAGATTATACCAAATGATGGAAAAAGGCGAATTGCTTTTTCCTGCCATTAATGTAAACGACTCTGTTACAAAATCTAAATTCGATAATCTTTACGGTTGTAGAGAATCTTTAGCCGACGGAATTAAACGTGCAACCGATATTATGATTGCAGGAAAAGTTGTTGTTGTTGCCGGTTATGGCGATGTTGGAAAAGGTTCTGCTCACAGTATGCGTAGCTATGGAGCACGCGTTATTGTTACAGAAATTGACCCTATTTGTGCATTACAAGCAGCTATGGAAGGTTTTGAAGTAACAACAATGGAAGAAGCCGTAAAAGAAGGTAATATTTTTGTTACAACTACCGGTAATAAAGACGTTATTCGATTAGACCACATGCAACAAATGAAAAATGAAGCAATTGTATGCAATATTGGACACTTCGACAACGAAATACAAGTAACTAAATTAGAAAAACTTAGTGGCATTAAAAAAGTAAATATTAAACCACAAGTTGACCAATACTACTTTCCTCAAGGACACTCCATAATATTACTTTCTGAAGGTCGTTTGGTAAATCTTGGAAATGCAACCGGACACCCATCTTTTGTAATGAGCAACTCATTTACAAACCAAACATTAGCTCAAATAGATTTGTGGAAAAACAACTACGAAATAGGGGTAACTCGTTTACCTAAACATTTAGATGAAGAAGTTGCACGATTACATTTAGCACATATTGGAGTAGTATTATCTAAATTAACTCCAGAACAAGCCGATTATATTGGAGTTAAGTTAGATGGTCCTTACAAAGCAGACCACTATAGATATTAAAAACAATAAATTGCAATTTAAAAAAAGCCTTCTTACAAAACAAAGAAGGCTTTTTTTGTGAAATGTTTAGCCTAAATGGAAAAAATATTTAGTCCTAAGCTTTTTTCACTAATAAAAGCTGGGATTACAACGGAGCTTACTTTAAACTTTTCAGGTTTTACAAGCGATAGCTCTGAAAAAAGTGCATTTTGTAGCAACAGATATAAATAAATAATATTCTGATTATTATTGAATTAAATTTGTTTAGTAGTAACATTTGTATTATCTTTGCAAAATGTATTTACAATTCAACAAAGTTGAAAGAGAATCGTGAAAAAATTATTCAATTCCAAAATGACGCAAATATCTTAGACTGTGATGCCGTAACCGAAAATTATTACGGGCAGATTAAAAAAGAATTGAAAGACAAAGGAAATCCAATTCCTGAAAATGATATTTGGATAGCCGCATTAGCCAAACAGCATGATTTAGAATTAGTCAGTCAGGATAAACATTTGCAAAAATAGATAATCTTGATGTAGCAAAATGGTAAAATGATTGAAAGCTAAGTTGCTAAAATATGCTTGCATTTGTCTATTGTTCTCACTTGCCACATCACTGCACGTATTTGATTTGCTTTTTTACCAGCAGGGGTAAAATATCTGAGAGGTGCAAGGGTTGAGTGCATAGTACACCGCACTTCACTTGTATGTGTTTTTTACCCTACAAAATTCATTTCAACGCATTACATTTATATGCTAAAAGTTACATATTACTCTATTTTTTGATAATTTTGCAAAAAATAAAGAATTGAATACGACAGAAGATATTTTTGAAAATGGGAAAAAACTGCCTTTAGTTGAAGATTTTTACTCTTTACAAGGCGAAGGTTTTTATACCGGATATGCAGCATATTTTATTAGGGTTGGCGGTTGCGATATTGGCTGTAAATGGTGCGATACAAAATTTTCGTGGAATCCAAAAATACATACACTTACTAATGTAGATAGTATTATTGAAAAATCGATAAATTATCCGGCAAAAACAATAGTAGTAACCGGCGGAGAACCAACAACATACAACTTAAAATATTTAACCGATGGTGTTAGGATAAATGGCGTAAAAACACATTTAGAAACATCGGGGGTTTATAAATTAACCGGCGATTGGGATTGGATTTGTTTGTCGCCAAAACAACACAATAAACCATTGCAAGAATTTTACGAAAAAGCCAACGAAATAAAAGTAATTATTGAACGTGAAGAAGATTTTAAATGGGCTGTTTCACAAGAATTATTGGTTAGTAAATCTTGTTTATTATACTTGCAACCCGAATGGAGTATGTTTAACAGAATGGTTCCAATAATTGTTGAATTTATTAAAAACAATCCACAATGGCGAATTTCACTACAATCGCATAAATTTATGAAAATTCCTTAATTAAAGAACAATGGCACAAAACATAAATAACGGAAAATCAACAACATATTTAGTATTGTTGATAGCTTCAATAATAGCAGGATTATTGGTGTTTTTTTCAATAAAAAGAAAAAACAACAGAAATAGACAAAAAAATTGAATACACAAACCCCTAAATACTGGACACAATACAAATTGCTCGATTTTGGAAATGGCGTAAAAATTGAACAATTTAACAACAAAATTACAATTCGCCCCGAAACAAATGCAACAAACGAATTAACAAATAGCATAAGTTATTGGCAACAAAAAGCCGACTATATATATAATAGCACTACTGTTGATGGTGGAAGTTGGAACAAAACAAATGAAGCTGTTTGGCTAATAACATACAAAGCCGAAAAAATAAATTTAAAATTTCAATTAAGTCTTTCAAACTCAAAACATATAGGAATTTTCCCCGAACAAGCTGTAAACTGGGAATACATAGCTCCACAAATATCAGAAAACAACTCGGTATTAAATTTATTTGCCTATTCTGGAGCAATTTCAATGGTTTGTGCACAAGCAGGAGCAAATGTAACACACGTCGATTCATCAAAAACAGCAATAAAGCAAGCTCAAGAAAATGCCAAAATAAATAACCTGAACAATATTAGGTTTATTATTGATGATGCATTTTTATTTTCAAAAAAAGAAGTAATACGAAAAAACAAATATAATTTCATAATATTAGACCCCCCAGTTTACGGGTTTGGAGCAAAAGGAAACAATTGGAAACTTACCAAAGATATAGAACCATTACTTAAAATATGTAAAGAATTACTACACAAAAACGGAACAATAATTTTAAATACATACACCCCTAAATTTACAGTTAAACACTCATTACCAATTATTTATAGCGTTTTTTCAAAAGCGTGTAATTTAGAATTTGGAAAACTTTCAATAACCGATAGTTTCAATAAAAATTTAATTCTCAGTAATTTTTACATTATAAAACCATAGAATTAATGATAAGAATAATACACCAACGAGCAAAATGTATAGGCTGTAATTACTGTGTTGAAGTAGCACCAAACACTTGGGAAATAGATAAAACCGATGGAAAAGCAACACTTATAGGTTCTACACAAAAAAAAGGATTTTACATACTAACAACTACAAACGACGAATTTGAAGCAAATTTTGAAGCACAAAATATTTGTCCAGTAAAAATAATTAAAGTAGAAAAAACCACAAAATAAACATATTGATTGATGAGTTCAGTATAAAAAGTCATAAATTCAATGATTTTAAACTTTTTACAACTGTGGACTAAAGGGGAAATCGTTTAAAATCATTGAATTAGCAAAAGTCCCCTTTAGGGTATTTAGGGGTAGAATAACATTTTTAGATTGCACTCATTGATTAAAAAATATGCCAATACAATAAAATTATAGTTTTATTTTATATATATTTTTGAACTACACTTAATATTGTTTATTTTCGTAAGTTATTATTCAGAAAAAAACCATAATAAAATGGAAGAAAAGGAAATTAAAGTAGAGCTAACCGAAAATTTAGAGTCGGAAATAGTTAACATACAATCTGTTGAAAAAAATGAGATTGTTGAAAAAGAACATTCAGATGTTGAAAATATTACCGATGAGGTAGATTGGAATAGCTTTTCAAAAGAAGAAATAGTTGAAAAGGTAAAGAACTACATAAATAATTTCCCCGTAAATAAAATTAAGAATATAGTAGAATTAGCAAAATCGGAATTTTACAAAAAACACAACGAAGAACTTGATATATTAAAAGCAAAATATATAGAATCTGGCGAAAGTGAAGGAAATTTTAAACCAATGCCCGATAAAATTGAAGAAGATTTTAAACAATACTTATCAATATTTAGACAAAAAAAACAAGAACTAAACAACGAAATAGAAAGCAAAAAAACAGAAAACTTAAAGAAAAAAGAAGAAATTGTAAAAAAAATAAAAGATTTAGTAAATAGTACCGAAACTATGAACACTTCTTTTCAAGAATTTAAACTACTACAAGAACAATTTAATAACGCAGGAGCAGTACCCACAAAAGACGATAAACAAATCTGGAGTGCCTATCATTTAGCATTAGAAACATTCTACGATTACGTAAAAATAAATAGAGAACTTAGAGACCTCGATTTAAAAAAGAATTTAACATACAAAATAGAAATAATAGAAAAAGCTAAAACATTAATAGATTTAGAAAACGTTTTAGAATCGCATAAAAAACTTCAAGAATTACACGAAAAGTGGAGAGAAATTGGACCCGTACAAAAAGAACAAAGCGAAACTGTTTGGAAAGAATTTAGCGAAATAACAAAAACTCTGAACAAAAAACATCAAGAATTTTTCGACAATTTAAAAGACGAAAAAGAGAATAATTTGAAAGCAAAAGAAAATATTTGCGAAAAAGTAGAAGAAATAACCAAAACAAATTACGACAAACTTACCGATTGGAATCAAAAAACAGAAGAAATAACAGAACTTCAAAAACAATGGAACGAAGTAGGTTTTACACCGAAAAACACAAACAACAAAATATTTAAAAGATTTAGAGAAGCTTGCGATAAATTTTTTGAAAACAAAAAAGAATTTTACGGCTCAATTAAAGACGAACAGCAAATTAACCTACAAAAAAAATACGAACTTTGCGAAAAAGCCGAAACATTACAAAATAATACCGATTGGAAAAAAACTTCCGACGAATTTATAAAACTGCAAAAACAATGGAAGGAAATAGGTCCAGTACCTAGAAAAAAATCTGACTTAGTTTGGGCTCGCTTTAGAACCGCATGCGACACATTCTTTAACACAAAAGAAAACAATTTTGCCGGAAATAAACAGCAAGAAAACGAAAACCTAATACAAAAACAAGAATTACTCACCGAAATAGAAAACTATCAACATTCCGAAAAAATTGATGAAACCCTCGATAAACTTAAAGAATTTCAAGCTAAATGGAAAGAAATTGGATTTGTGCCACTAAAAGAAAAAGCAGAAATACAAACAAAATATAACGGCATAATTAACAAACATTTCGACAACTTAAAAGTAGATGTTAAAAAACGGGACGAATTACGCTTTAACTCAAAATTAGAAGAGTTTTTAGAAGCACAAAACCCAATGGATAAACTGTTATTCGAAAAAGACAAATATATTAAAAAAGTTATGCAACTAGAAAACGATGCCATATTACTAGAAAACAATATGGGCTTTTTTGGTAAATCTAAAGGAGCAGACGAACTTCTTAAAAACGTAAAAAAACAATTAGAAAGCATAACAAAAGAAATAGAACTACAAAAAGAAAAAGTTAAGCAAATAAATAAATTTATAAATAAAATTAAAAAATGAGAATATTTTTTATTGTAATAATTGTTAGTATTACAGCAATTATTGGTTATGCCCAAAATGGAGGAGTTAAAGGATTTGTTTACGAAAAAACTACTGGCGAAGGAGTTATGTTTAGTAATGTTTTTATTAAAGATACAAAATACGGAGCTTCAACCGATTTAAATGGTTTTTTTCAAATAAGTAACATAAAACCCGGAAATTACACTCTAGAATTTAGCTATATTGGTTATAAAAAAATAGAACAAAAAATTACAATAACAGCTAATAAATTTACAACTGTAAAACTATTTGCAGAAGCAGAATCGGAAATACTAGAAAGTGTAGTTGTTTCTGCCGAACGACAAGCACAAAAAACTCAAATAAAAACATCGGTTGTAAATATTTCGCCACAACAAATGAAAAAATTACCAAGCATTGGCGGAGAACCAGATTTTGCACAATACTTACAAGTGTTGCCCGGAGTAATATCATCTGGCGACCAAGGCGGACAGCTATACATTAGAGGAGGCTCTCCAATTCAAAACAAAGTGCTAATGGACGGAATGACAATTTACCAACCATTTCATTCAATAGGATTTTTCTCAGTTTTCGATTCCGATATTATTAGAAATGCCGACGTTTATACAGGCGGTTTTAACGCCCAATACGGAGGTAGAGTATCATCAATTATGGATATTTCTATGAAAGATGGAAACAAAAAAAAATTTAGCGGAAAAGCCGCAATAAATACTTTTGGCGGAAAATTGCTGTTGGAAGGTCCTTTTGTTAAACAAACAACAGAATCTAAAAGTAGTTCCTCTTATATTATTTCAGCAAAAACATCATATTTAGATAAATCATCGAAAATATTTTACAAATATGTTAACAACGGCGAATCGCTTCCTTTTAACTACACCGATTTGTACGGAAAAGTCTCATTTAACTCAACAAACGGTAGCAAAATTAGTTTATTCGGCTTTAACTTCTCCGATAATGTTAAATACCAATCAATTAACGATTTAAATTGGAAAAATTACGGATTTGGCTCAAGTATGTCGTTAGTGCCAGAAAACTCTAACGCAATTATAAAAATTAACTTTTCATACTCAAATTACAAAATTACCTTAGCAAGCATCGACAATTTACCACGAGTTAGTGGCTCTAATGGCTTTGATTTTGGATTAGGATTCGTTTACTATTTAGGGAAAAACCAAATAGATTATGGCGTTGAAATTGGAGGTGGAAAAACAAACTTCGACTTCTACAACTCAGCCGGAATGCACATTGAACAAGAAGATAACGTTACCGATTTATCATTCTTTGGAAAAACGAAACTAATTTATGGAAAACTATTACTTGAACCCGGATTAAGAATAGTTAGGTATGTTTCAGTAAGCGAAACTTCTCCAGAACCTCGATTAGGAGCAAAATACAACCTAACAGAAAACATACGCTTAAAATTAGCTGCCGGATTATATTCTCAAAATTTAATTGCAATAAATTCCGATAGAGATGTAGTAAACCTATTTTCCGGATTTGTATCTACACCGATATCGCTACCATCAACATTTAGAGGTGAGAAAAAAACAAGTAAATTGCAAAAAGCTAAACACATAATTTTTGGAACCGAGTTCGATTTAATAAAACACTTGTCGTTCAATGTTGAAGGCTACTACAAGTATAATAATCAATTAGTTAACATCAATAAAAATAAAATATATTTAGATAATAGTACAAACAAACAAAAAGATGATTACTACAAAAAAGATTTTATAATAGAAACCGGAGATGCCTATGGTGTTGACTTTTTGGTAAAATACGATTATAAAAGAATTTATTTTTGGCTTGTATATTCTTTAGGATATGTAACACGTGCCGACGAATATATTGAATACCCACCTTATTACGACAGACGACACAATATCAACCTTTTAACTACTTATGTAATAGGGAAAAATTTGGATTGGGAATTATCGTTAAGATGGAATTTTGGCTCAGGATTCGCCTTTACAAAAACACAAGCATACTTTGAAGAAGTGCCACTATCAAACGGAATAGGTACCGATTACACAACCAATAATGGAGAAATTGGCGTTATTTATGGCACTTTAAACGACGGACGCTTGCCTTACTATCACAGATTAGACGCATCAATAAAAAAGAATGTAGAGTTTAAAAACGAATCGTTGCTAGAGGTAATTTTTAGTGTTACAAATGTTTATAATCGAGAAAATATATTTTATTTTGATAGAATTGAACACCAACGAGTAAACCAATTTCCAATTATGCCAAGTTTAGGACTAAGCTATAAATGGTAACTTTAAACTTGTGAGTTTTTGGAAAAATATATAATATAAACTACAATATTCGCTATTATGAGATTTTTTAATATTTTGTTATACATAATATTTAGTAGTTTACTTGTTTCGGCACAAAAAACTGAAGTAGGCGTTCCAAAAATAACAAATTACCCACCAAAAACTTATGGATACGAAAGCCAAAATTATTCGGTAATTTCTGATGATAAAGGCTATTTATATGCCGGAAATTTAAATGGAATTTTAGTCTTCGATGGAAAAGATTGGACACTTATAGATATGCAAGGAGGTCCAATTCTTACTAAAACGGAATCTGCCGGAATTTATGCCGGAATAGATAGAAATTTTGGAGTAATAAAAAATAATAGCGATAACTCTATTTCATTTAGTTCTATAGCAAAAAAATATCCTAAAAAATTTAGTTCAATAACAGATATAGTTAACGTAAAATCGTATAAAAACGATGTACTAATTCAAACAAACGAAAAACTTTACCTGTGGAATAACGACATTCATTTTTTAGACTACAACACAAAAGGATTTAATATGTTTAAGTTAAACAACAATCTGTTTATCAATAAAATAGGGTTTGGAATTTATACTTACAAAAATAACAAATTGAGTATTTACAATAACTCAGAGTTTTTTAAAAAAAATATTGTTGAATCAATACTTCAGTACTCAAAAGATAAACTACTAATTAAAATAAAAAATGGAATATTTTATTTAGTTGATAATAAAAATATAACACCATTTCAAACAAATGCCGATTTCTTTTTTAGCAATACAAAAATTATAACTTCCGAAAATCTTACAAAAAATAGATTAGTTTTTGGAACCGAGCGATGTGGATTAGTGCTAATGAGCAAAGAAGGCAAAATTCTTAGCAACATTAATAAAGAAACAGGCTTGCTCGACGACCAAATTAACGACATATTTGTAGATAAAAAAAATCAATACGTTTGGATTGCCTCAGAAAATGGGATTAGCCGAATTGATATTCCAAGCGTTTTTAGTTTTTATGGCGAATCTGCCGGAATAGGAGGAAGTATTCAAGATATTATACGATACAATAATAATATTTATGTTGCCACAAGACAAGGCGTTTTTGTTATGCTGAATGAATGTATATACAATATGAATAAAAAATGCTATTCAAACGAAAAATTTCAACCAGTCGAAAATGTAAGTGTTAGTTGTAATAAATTTTATGAAATAAACAACAATTTATTCGTTACATCAAAAGATGGCTTATATAAAATTGGAAAAGACAATACTTCGGAACTTATACTAAATAGCGATTGTGAAAAAATAATATCGTTAAAAAATGATAGCAACACAATTTTAATAAGCAATTCTAAAGGAATTATTATTGCAAAAATACAAGAAAATAAAATAGTAAAAATTGGAGATATAAAAAAAATAAATAAAAAAATACGAACTATTGCCGAAGATGAATACGGAAATATTTGGGCAGGTACCGATAATGAAGGATTATTTAAAATAAATTTAACTAACGAAATAAATGTAAATGCTAAAATAACATCAATAATTTCAGGACAAGGACTGCCAAAAAACTTTAAGTGGATTGATGTTTATAAAACACAAAATGGAATATTATTCTCAACGTTTAAAGGCGTTTACAGGTTTAATTATAAAAAAAATACATTCTATAAAGACACTATAATAGGTTTTGAAAAACTAAATAAAAATTCTTGGGTTTTTCCAATAAACGAAGACAAAAAAGGCAATTTATGGTTTAGCTCAGGAGAATTTAAAATATTTAAAAAAACCACAGGAGTAGCAACATATAATAAACTCAATAAAACGTATTCAATTTTCACAAACCCTTTTAACCTAATTAGCGATATTACAATAGAATCAATATATACCGACAAAGATTCAACAATTTGGGTAGGCACAAATAATCAATTAATAAGGGTAGATATAAAGCAAATTAGAAAACAACAACAAACACCAAAAATATTTTTCAAACAAATAATAGCAGGAAAAGATTCAATAATATACAATTATGTAAATTTAACAGAAAATTTGACCCAAAATATTGATAACCCAATACTTAAATACAGCTTAAACAATATTAAATTTATGTTTGCATCGCCAAATTTTAGAAGTGGTAGTGAAATAGAATATAGCTATAAATTAGAAGGTTACGATAAAGATTGGTCGGAGTGGAGTACAAATAACTCGAAAGAATACACAAATTTATCTGAAGGCGAATTTGCTTTTATGGTACGTTCAAAAGATATACTAAACAATATTTCAGACCAAATAACATATAAATTCAAAATTAAAGCCCCATTTTATAGAAAATGGTATGCCTATATTTTTTACTTATTACTGCTAACATCGTTTGTTATTATGATAATACGTTATAGATCATATCTTTATGAAAAAGAAAAACAAATGCTTGAAAATGAAATAGCAGAAAAAACAGAAGAAATTGTTCGACAAAAAGAAAAGGCAGAACTACTAATAAAAAAACTTTTACCCGAAGATACTGCAAAAGAAATACAAACAGTAGGACGTGCAAAAAGAAAAAAATACGAAATGGCTACTGTATTATTTTCTGATATACAAGGCTTTACAAAAATAGCCGAACACATGTCGTCAGAAACATTGCTCGACGAATTAGATAGACTATTCTTAAAATTCGACGAATTAGTTGAAAAACGTAAAGTTGAGAAAATTAAAACAATTGGCGATGCGTATATGTGTGCCGGCGGAATTCCAGTAAAAAATCTAACAAATGCAATAGATGTAGTTTTGGTAGCAATGGAAATTCGAGAATTTATGTCAGAACTTAAAAAAGAAGCATTAAACGATTGGGAAATTAGAATAGGAATTCATACAGGACCTATTATTGCCGGAGTGGTTGGAACTAAAAAATTATCGTACGATATTTGGGGGGATACCGTAAATATTGCAAGCAGAATGGAATCGTCTGGAATGCCCGGCGAAATAAATATTTCGGAAGAAACTTATATGTTTATTTCAGAATTTTTTGATTGTGTGCATAGAGGAAAATTACCCGTAAAATATAAAGGAAATATTGATATGTACTTTGTAAAAGGTATTCGTAGCGATTTTTCTATTGATGGTAATGGGAAAATTCCAAACGAAAAATTCCTGCTTCGTTATCAACAAATTAAATTCCGCGAATTAGAAGATATTATTTACTATAAATTAGAAAATGCCTTAAATCCAGATATAAAGTACCATAATTTAAAACACACTGTTGATGTGGTTAACCAAGCCGAAATAATTGGACGTGGCGAAAATATTACATCTAATGAAATGATGCTTTTGAAAACAGCAGCCCTTTTTCACGATTTAGGCTTCGTGTTAAGCTATAACGACCACGAAGAATCTGGCGTAAAAATGGCTAAAGAAATGCTCCCAGAATACGGTTATACTCAAGAACAAATAAAAACTATTACAGAACTAATTTATGCAACTAAATTTCCTCCAAAACCAGAAAATAAACTAGAACAAATTATTTGCGATGCCGATTTAGATTATTTAGGACGACCCGATTTTTTGCCTGTATCAATAGCTTTATATGAAGAATTGTTTAAATTTAAACAGCTGAAAAATATTGGCGAGTGGAACAAAAGACAAGTAGGATTTTTAGAAAAACACCAATATTACACAGAAACTGCTCGACAAAGAAGAGAGGTAAATAAAAATATTCAGTTAGAAAAAATAAAACAATGGCTTGAGGAAAATAAGGATAATTAATACTAACTCGCTAACAAAAGAGTGAAACCGAATATTGTTAGTTTGGTTTAGTATTAGTGAAAAAAATTATTGAGTGCAGTCTAAAAAATCATAAATTCAATAATTTTCAACTTTTTGCACCTGTCCACTAAAGGGGAAGTTGTTGAAAATTGTTGAATTACCAAAAGTCCCCTTTAGGTAATTTAGTGGTAAAATGACTTTTTAAACCAGACTTAATGCGGGTTAACCCACATTATTCAGGCAAAAACAATGATAATATCGATAACTTCATATAACAAAATTACTCTTTTTTATTAATTCTCCATATTTTTACGTTATCCCATTTTCTAAATCATTTTGGAAAGCCTAAGCCTTGTAAATACAACCCCCACAACTGTTTTTAATGGCTCAGGTTACATTTGCCAAAGTATTTTCTTTGCCCAAAAATCGTAAAAGACCTAAAAATGCAAAAATTAACGCTTCTTTAAATTCAATAATTTCTGACGATGGAATTTCTAATTTTTTTACAGTTTTTTGTTTTATAAGCTCAATTAAAAACTTGTTGTAAGCACCACCGCCAGTAACAAGTACATTTTTTCCAACTCCGGTATTTATTGCGTTTGCTATTTGCTGACTAATATGCTCATAAATTGTGCGTAATTTATCGTTAAATTCAATATTTTCTGAATTTAAAACCTTGTAAAATTCGGTGCTAACCCATTCTTTACCAAGCGATTTAGGATAATTTTTTTTGTAAAAATCAAGTGAATTTAATTTATATAACAAGCTATCGTTTATATGCCCCGACTTGCCCAAATTACCACTTTCGTCGAATTCTTTGTTTTGTTGTTTTGCAAATTCGTTAATTACAATATTTACCGGACAAATATCATAAGCAATTCTTACAGTATTTATTTCGCTCGAAATATTAGCAAAACCTCCTAAATTAAGGCAATAATCGTAATCTTTAAACAAAATTTTATCGCCAATAGGCACAAGCGGAGCCCCTTGACCTTTTAACGCAATATCTAAAGTTCTAAAATCGGCAATAGTTGTAATACCTGTTTTTGCCAATATATAAGCCGCATTTCCTACCTGAAAAGTGAATTTATTTTCGGGCTGATGAAATATAGTATGACCGTGCGACGCAATAAAATCGACCCTTTTAATACCTTTTGTACGAATAAATTTATTTATTTCATCGCCAATATATTCACCAACTTTATTATGAAAACGCAAAAATTTAACAGTATCAAAAGTTTCTGCCAGCTTTAATACAGTTTTTACAGTTTCGGTATATTTATATGTTTCTGTACTAATAATCTTAAAAGTTATTTTTTCATCAACCGAAAATTCAATATATGCTATATCTAAACCATCTAAAGAAGTTCCCGACATTACCCCAATTGCATAATATAAATTCATAATTATATATTTAAAAACAGATTAAAATTTTACTGCAATTTAATTTAAAAATGTACATTTGTGAATACTTGAAATAAATTTTTGTAATTTTATACAAAAAAATAAAATTATCAATAAAAATTGTTATTAATAACATTTAAAATTAAATAATATGGATTTTAGCTTAACAGAAGAACATTTAATGATTAAACAAGCAGCAAAAGATTTTGCTGTTCAAGAATTATTGCCCGGCGTACTTGAAAGAGACGAACACGGAACATATCCTAAAGAGCAAGTTAAAATGATGGGCGAATTAGGTTTTATGGGTATGATGGTTGACCCAAAATACAATGGTGGTGGTATGGACACCCTTTCTTATGTTTTAGCAATGGAAGAAATTTCGAAAATTGAAGCAGCTGCATCAGTTATTATGTCGGTAAATAATTCATTGGTTTGTTGGGGTTTAGAAAAATATGGCACAGAACAGCAAAAACAAAAATATTTAACAGAATTAGCCAGTGGCAAATCTATAGGTGCTTTTTGCCTGTCGGAACCCGAAGCCGGTTCCGATGCTACTAAACAAAGAACAACTGCCGTTGATAAAGGCGACCACTATATTTTAAATGGTACAAAAAACTGGATTACTAATGGTAAAAACGCTAAATATCATATAGTAGTAGCACACACAAATCCAGAAAAAGGACACAAAGGAATTAATGCATTTATTGTAGAAAACAACTGGAAAGGATTTGAAGTCGGTCCAAAAGAAAACAAAATGGGAATGCGAGCTTCCGACACACACTCAATTATGTTTACCGATGTTGTTGTTCCTAAAGAAAACCGCATTGGAGATGATGGCTTTGGGTTTAAATTTGCTATGCAAATTCTTGCTGGTGGTCGTATTGGCATAGCATCTCAAGCATTAGGAATTGCTCAAGGAGCTTTAGAACGCTCTATACAATATGCAAAAGAACGTAAAGCTTTTGGCAAACCAATAGGCGAACATCAAGGCATTGCCTTTAAATTAGCCGATATGGAATCGAGAATTGAAGCTGCTCGTTTAGCTATTTACAAAGCTGCTTGGTTAAAAGACCAACACAAAGACATAAACCACGCAAGTGCTATTGCTAAATACTTAGCTGCAGAAACCGCAATGTATGTTACTACCGAAGCTGTTCAAATTCACGGTGGTTATGGTTATGTAAAAGAATATCACGTTGAACGATTAATGAGAGAAGCTAAACTAACTCAAATTTATGAAGGAACTTCAGAAATACAACAAATTGTTATTTCTAGAGGTCTTTTAACTAATTAGGTATTCTCGCTTTTTTAGTAATTATAATGTGAAATTAGGTATCGAAAAAACTATAAACAATTTTATTTCATTTGACAATTGGAATAAATAATTTATCAAAAAAGTTTGTTGTACAATAAGTAATACTAATTTTAAAGGCAGGTTTTTAACCTGCCTTTATTTTAAATATTTTTAAAATAAAAACAATAAAGATTATAATTTTTCTTCAAATAGTATCACAAATTGCATTTACTTAGTAAAAATTGGCGATTTAACTAAAAAGTTTATAAAACTATAAAAATAGCAATAACCACAAACAGACCCTTGCAACTAATAAATTTTTTTCTAACATTTGTGTAAATTAAAATTACATACATGAAAGTTCATTTTACAGCAATTGGTGGTTCAGCAATGCACAATTTAGCCTTAGCACTCCATAAAAAAGGATACGAAATTACAGGCTCCGACGACGAAATTTTTGAACCATCTAAAAGTAGACTAGCTAAATATGGCTTATTACCACAAAAAATTGGTTGGAATACCGACTTAATAACCCCAGATTTAGATGCTGTAATTTTAGGAATGCACGCAACACTCGACAACCCCGAGTTAATTAAAGCAAAAGAATTAGGCATAAAAATATTTTCTTACCCCGAATACATTTACGAACAAAGCAAAAATAAAAAAAGAATAGTTATTGGTGGAAGCCACGGAAAAACTACAATAACTTCAATGATTTTGCACGTTTTTAAATACCACAACCTAAAATTCGATTATTTAGTAGGAGCACAAATAGAAGGCTTTGAAACAATGGTTGGTCTGTCGGAAGATGCCGAATATATGATTATTGAAGGCGATGAATATTTATCGTCGGCTATAGACAGAAGACCAAAATTCCATCTATACAAACCACATATTGCACTAATAAGTGGAATAGCTTGGGACCACATAAATGTATTTCCAACTTTTGACAATTATGTAGAACAATTTAAAATTTTTACCGATACTATTGAAAAAAACGGAGACTTAGTTTATTACAAAAACGATGTTGAAATAGAAAAAATTACAAAAAACTGTAGTCCCAATATAAATAAACACCCATATAAAGCACACGATAGTATTATAGAAAATGGTAAAACATTTTTAATTATTTATGATGAAAAAATACCATTAGAAATTTTTGGAAAACATAATTTAGAGAATATTGATGGTGCAAGAATTATATGCAACATAGCCGGAATAAACAATAAACTTTTTTACAAAGCAATAAGCAATTTTGGCGGAGCCGCAAAACGCTTGCAAATGCTAAATTCAAATAATTTCACAAATATTTATCTCGATTTTGCACACAGCCCATCAAAACTTAAAGCCACAATTAGTGCAGTTAAAAACCAATTTAACAACAGAAAACTAATTGCCTGTATGGAATTACACACATTTAGTAGTCTAAAAGAAGAATTTTTGCCACAATACAAAGACTCAATGAGCTCTGCCGATAAAGCTTTTGTTTATTTTAACAACGAAACAGTTAAACACAAACGATTAAAAGAAATTACAGTAAATCAAGTTAAAGAAGCTTTTGGAGGAACAAATATAGAAGTATATACCGACTCAAATTTATTGCAGGCAGATTTATTGAAAATAAATTTTAAAGATAAAAATTTGCTTTTAATGAGCTCTGGAAACTTTAACGGAATAGAATTTAAAGCGTTTGCAAATAAAATTATAAACAAAAATTATTGATTATAAGGTGTTTGCATTTTTTTTTAGAAAAAGACATATTTTTTTTTTTTTTCAAAGAAAATATAATACATTTGCAATCTCAAAAGAGAAAAGTTCACGGCCCGTTCGTCTAGTGGACTAGGACGCAAGGTTTTCATCCTTGAAACAGGGGTTCAATGCCCCTACGGGCTACAAAGTTACCTCAATTTGGTAGCTTTTTTTTTAAAAAGTAAAAAAAAATAAACTATGGTAAATATTTTTGTATATTTGCCAACCAATTTTTAAGAATTTAATTTATAACAAAATGGCAAATCATCAGTCTGCAAAGAAAAGAATAAGACAAAGTGAAAATAAGAGATTGCATAATAGATATTATGCTAAAACAATGCGTAATGCAGTTCGTGCTTTAAGAGGTACTGCTGATAAAAAAGAAGCTGAAGAAAAACTTCCTTCAATTTATGCTATGTTAGATAAATTAGCAAAACGAAATGTAATTCACAAGAACAAAGCGTCAAATTTAAAAAGCAAACTTACAAAGCACGTAAGTAAACTGTAATTGCTCATTTCTTTACGAAAATAATAGAGCCTTCCTAAATGGAGGGCTTTTTTTGTTAGTTATAAAATATTTAAATCCATATTCCAAAACATTGTAATATGTGAGTTATTTTTTACTAACTTTGAAAGCAATGGAAACTTTGTTAACAACAGCATATTATCCTAATATTCAGTATATTTCAAAAATATTATTGTATAAAAAAGTTTACATAGAAAAGCACGAAAACTATTTAAAGCAAACATACCGAAATCGTTGCGAAATTTTATCGGCAAACGGACGTTTTGCCCTTACAATTCCTGTAATTCAGAAAAATGAATTAAAAACTAAAATTATCGAAATTGAAATATCGTATGCCGAAAATTGGCAAAAATTGCATTTTAAAGCATTAGAATCGGCATACAGTTCATCGCCTTTTTATGAATTTTATATTCACGATTTTATTAAATTTTTTGAAAAAAAACCACAAAATTTATTCGAGTATAACACGGAAATTTTATACACCATACTCGAAATTATTGGAATAGCTAAAACTAAAATAAGTTTTACAAATAATTTTATTGAATTAGAAAACAACTATTACGACTTCAGATTTTCTATAACTCCAAAAAAACAATTGCAAACTGCTGATAATGAATTTAAAAACATAGAATACACCCAAGTATTTGCCGAAAAATTTAAATTTGACCCTAATTTAAGTATATTAGACTTAATATTTAATTTAGGACCAGAAAGCTTATTATATCTTAAAAAAACACTAAAATGAATGCAATTTATTCTCAATTAGACGGAATTAGCTATTCAAAAAAAGGAAATTCAGAAAAAAAAATTGTTTTCCTTCACGGATACTTAGAAAGTAAAGAAATTTGGACAGAATTTGCCAATTTTTTTTCAAATGAATTTACTGTTCTGTGTATTGATTTGCCCGGTCATGGCAACACAAAAGCCTTTAGCAATAACCATTCAATGCAATTTATGGCATCAATTGTTAAAAAGATTACCGATT
Organism: Paludibacter propionicigenes; assembly: GCA_020721655.1. Classification (GTDB taxonomy): domain Bacteria; phylum Bacteroidota; class Bacteroidia; order Bacteroidales; family JAFGXI01; genus DYMG01. The sequence goes on from DYMG01000037.1 coordinate 18,319, forward strand.
TTGAACAATTTGAACAATTTGCTCTAATTGGTCATTCAATGGGTGGCTATGTAAGCTTGCAATTTGCAGAAGATTTTCCTAAAAAAATAAAATCTTTAGTATTGTTTCACTCACATATTTTTGCCGACAACGACGAGAAAAAACAAAACCGCAATAAAGAAATTAAATTAGTTACTGATGGTCTTTTTTCTCAAATAGTAAGCATAAATATTCCAAATATGTACGCGAACTTTAACTTACAAAAGTTTGCAGAAAAAATAGAATTTAGCAAACAAATTGCACAGAAAACACCCGAAACAGGCGTTATTGCTGCACTAAACGGAATGAAAAATAGAGAAGATAAAACCGAATTTGTAAAACATAGCAAATTCCCTTTTTTGTTTATACAAGGTAAATTCGATAATTTAATTCCTTTCCACGAAAACGATATTCAATATACACTAAACAAAAATATTGAACTAACAGTTTTAGAATCGGGACACATGGGAATGTTTGAAGATAAAGAAAACGCACTTATTTCATTAAACACATTTTTACACAAACCATTCTAATGGAAAAAACTAAACTAATTGAAAAATACTTTACACTAACAAACTTGCAACAACAACAGTTTGCAATGTTAGAAAATTTATATACCGAATGGAACGAAAAAATAAATGTAGTTTCCCGAAAAGACATAGAACATTTATACACTAACCATATTTTGCACTCATTAGCCATAGCCAAAATTGCACAATTTACTAATCAAACAAATATTATTGATGTTGGCACAGGAGGCGGATTTCCCGGAATACCATTAGCTATTATGTTTCCAAACGTAAATTTTTATTTAGTTGATAGCATTGCAAAAAAAATTACGGTTGTAAAAGAAGTTGCAAGTGCTTTAGAACTTAAAAACGTAGTTGTAGAACAAAAAAGAGTAGAAACTATTACAAAAACATTCGATTTTATTGTAAGTAGAGCAGTAACAGCTTTTCCTCCATTTGTACAATTAACAAAAAAATTGCTCCACGATAAAAATAAAAACACCTTACGAAATGGCATTTTGTACTTAAAAGGTGGCGATTTTTACGGAGAAATTGCACAATATAAACAAAAAGTAAAAGTTATTGATATTACCGATTTTTTTGAAGAAGAATTTTTTGAAACTAAAAAAATAATATACCTGCCAAAATGAAACTAAAAAACATATTTTTATTAACATTTATTTTTATAAAAATAAGTGCATTTGCGCAAGAATTTATTACCGAAACAGAAGCAACAGGCGAAAAATTAAGAACACAATTTTGGGATAGAACCTATTTTGGTGGCGAATTTGGACTTATGTTTGGAAGCTATACTTTTGTAAACATCTCGCCAGAAATGGGTTATATGTTCACAAAAAACTTTTCAGCAGGTGGAGGCACAATTTATCAATACTACCAAAACAATACTTCTTATTATCAGTTTTCAACATCAATTTATGGAGGAAAAGCGTTTGCTAAATATTTTGTATGGCGAGACCTTTTTCTTACAAGCATTTTAGAAGTTGTGAGTTTAGAAACCAAATATTACGATTCTGCAAACCGCTATCCCGATACACAAAACAGATTTTGGTTTGCTACACCTATGGTTGGAATTGGTTATATGCAACGTTTTAACGGCAAAAGTGGAATAGGTGTGTCTATATTGTTTAATTTAAATAACGATATTAATTCACCTTATTATGGACAAGCATCGCCAATGATTAGAATTGGGTTTTCAATATAAAGCGAAGTCCTAAAATACTCGAAACTAAATATTCAGAAGAATTTAATATCTTAAAATACCTTAATTTTACTCCAATAAGCAACCATAATAATAAAACAAAAGTCTAACAATAAAACAAAAAACCTGAGTATGGAAACTTTATTTGTTAGAAAAATTTTACTTCCTGCAATTTTATTTGTAGCATTAGTATTAGCTGGTGTTTTAATATTTGCTATATTTCAAGAAATTTTTACCAGTTTTTAATAATACCAATGGTATTTTTAACTGGGAAAAATATTTATCACAAAATTATTTTTAATATTAGTATATTTGTGATAAAAAATTAAATGATAGTAATAACAGGTGCAGCCGGATTTATCGGTAGTAATTTAATATCAAAACTAAATAAGGAAGGATTTAAAGACATTGTTTTAGTCGACGATTTTTCCGATACAACAAAAACAGGCAATTACTCAAAGAAAACCTTTACACAAAAAGTAGAACGTACTAACTTTTTTAAGTGGATAGATGAAAATCAAAAATTTATCCAATTTATTTTCCACATAGGTGCAAAATCGGCAACTACAGGCTTTCCAAAATCTGTTTACGACGAGTTAAATTTAGAATACACGAAAAAAGTTTGGGAAAAATGTGTTTTATACGGCTTGCCTTTAATTTACGCCTCATCTGCCGCCACTTATGGCGATGGCGAACTTGGTTACGACGATAACCACGAAATAATATACCAACTAAAACCACTAAACGATTACGGAATTTCAAAAAATGAGTTTGATAAATGGGCAATAAGCCAGAAAAAACAACCATATTTTTGGGCAGGGTTAAAATACTTTAATGTTTACGGTCCAAATGAATACCACAAAGGACGAATGGCATCTGTAATTTTACATGCATTCAATCAAATAAAGGAAACAGGAAAAATGAAACTTTTTAAATCGCACAATCCAAATTTTACCGATGGTGGGCAAATGCGTGATTTTGTGTATGTTAAAGACCTTTCGGAGGTAATGTTTTTTTTAATGAATCATCGCAAAAATTCTGGTTTATACAATGTTGGAACCGGAAAAGCCGATTCGTTTCTAAATTTAGTAAAAAGCACTTTTAAAGCTATGGGGGTTAACGAAAACATTGAATTTATTGATACTCCTGAAGATATCCGCAATAAATATCAGTATTTTACTGAAGCAAAAATGGATAAACTTAAAAACATAGGATACAACAAAAAATTTTACAATTTAGAAGACGGAACTACCGATTATGTTAAAAATTACTTAATGAAAAATAATTACGAATAAATGGAAAATAAAACAACTCAACCGAACAACCCACTACACGGAGTAAAGCTGGCTGATATTTTAGAACATTTAGTCGAAGAGAGAGGCTGGGAAGATCTATCGTTAAAAATAAATATTAATTGTTTTAAAAACAACCCCTCAATAAAATCGTGCCTTACATTTTTAAGAAAAACGCCTTGGGCTCGCGAAAAAGTGGAACAACTATATTTGCAATCAATAATTTAAAACTATTTAAAAAATAAAACGTACTAAACTTTGTTTAAAAAAATAAACCTAAAAAAATGAAATTTAACAACTATTCTAAATTTGAAAAAGCTGAATGTGAGGCATTTCACAATAAAGCAAAAGAAATAAAATATAATGTACACAATAAAATTGGAGATGGTAACGAGTTTACAGGTTGGGTAAATCTTCCTTCATCAATAAATAAGGAATTTATTGATGATATTGAACTTACAGCAAAAAATTTCGCAAAAAACATCGATTTTGCGGTAGTTATTGGTATAGGAGGCTCTTATTTGGGTGCTAAAGCAGTAATTGATGCACTAAACAATAGTTTTAGTAATTTTATTAAAAATGATGTACCTAAAATATTGTATGCCGGTTTTAATATTAGCGAAGACTATTTATTTGAACTTACAGAATTTTTAAAAGACAAAAAATTTGGAATTATTGTAATTTCAAAATCTGGAACAACATTAGAACCCGCTTTAGCTTTTAGACTACTAAAAAATTTACTCGAAAAAAATATTGGTGTAGAAAATGCATCAAAAAAAATTATTGCCATTACAGATAAAAGTCGTGGTGCTTTAAAAACATTGGCAACAAAAAACAACTATAAAACTTACGAAATACCCGATAATGTTGGCGGTAGATATTCAGTTTTAACACCAGTTGGGCTACTTCCTATTTGTATTGCGGGTTTCGATATTAAAAAAATAATTGCCGGTGCCATTGAAATGGAAAAAACCTCTGCTGAAAACATAGCTATTGAACACGATATTGCAATGCAATACGCTATTTCGCGAAATATTTTATACAAACAAGGCAAAAAAATTGAAATTTTAGTTAATTACAATCCAAAGTTGCACTTTTTTGGCGAATGGTGGAAACAACTTTTTGGCGAAAGTGAAGGTAAAGATGGAAAAGGAATTTTTCCGGCAATAGCCGATTTTTCTACCGATTTGCATTCAATGGGGCAATATATTCAAGATGGAGAAAGACATATTTTTGAAACGGTGCTTTCTATTGAAAAACCATTTAATAGTTTAACTGTGCCAAAAGCCGAAGAAAACTTAGATAACTTGAATTTTTTAGCCGAAAAAAATGTGGAATTTATAAACAAACAAGCCCAAGAAGGAACTCGTTTGGCACACGAAATGGGAAAAGTTACTAATTTTAATATCGAAATTGAAAAACTCGACGAAATTAATATTGGAAAATTAATTTATTTTTTCGAAAAAGCTTGTGCTTATAGTGCTTATTTTATCGATGTAAATCCTTTTAACCAGCCTGGAGTTGAGGCTTATAAGCAAAAAATGTTTCAGTTGTTAGAAAAATAGACTAAACAAAAATATAAATAAATATTGCATATAATTTCCAAAAGAATATATGAGTTCAGTATAAAAAGACCTAACAGGTTTAATTTTGAAAAATTCAACTATTTCAATAGTCTTATTATCAGTAATTAACGAAAATCTGTTAGGTCTAATCTAACATAAAATAGCCTTTTTATAAACAAGTAGTGAGATTGAATTTATTAACAGTTAAATAAATGATAGATTGATAGAAAATATTTGAAAAAAACTTGAATTTTTCGATACTATTTTTCGAAAAAAAATTATATTTGCAATGATTTGAGAAAATTGTTAATGGGTTCTGCGATTTTTTTAATGCAAAAAGTAAAAAAAATGAATTTTTAGAACCCCCCATAAATAAAAGAACTGTGAAATGAAAACTAAAATACTGCTATTTATTGCATGTTTTGTTTCTGCAATAAATCTGATAGCTCAAACCGATTTACGCGAATATCAACATGGGCTAGATTTGCTTAAACTCAATAATGGCAGTTACTATTTAATCTGGTCGAGTTCGAGTAATCCTCCTTCGAGTGCTTGGACACATGACATTTTTTATTCAACAATCAATCCTTTGGATCCGGCTATTACTCCGGTAAATTGGATATCTGGAACCGAAGCACAGGAACCTGCAAGTTCGGCAATAAATGCCAGCGGAACTAAAATTTTTTGTACATGGGAAGACGGCTATAATGCAGTAAACATTGTAGCACAACGCTATTTTCAGTCCGATTCCGCGCTTGGAGGAACATCTGCAAACAATTATTCAAATGCGTCCATGTTCCTTGATGGCGGACATTCGGGACACGTTGCGGCAGTGGGCGATTATTTTGTATCAACATGGGTAAATGGATGGATTGATGGAGGTGGTGTTGACGACCTTGGATCAGGAGATGAAGTGTTCTTATCCGTAGTAAACCCCTCGGGGACACTCATTGCAAATAACGTTTCAGTAGCTGCAGGTAGGCAATGGTGGTCAGATATTGCTGGATCACCAAGCAAAGCATGTATTATCTGGCAAAGTTTTGTAACCGGACAAAAATATGCCGATCTTAAAATGATGATTTACGACCCCGTTACCGGCATCAAGGGTTCAATTAGTACAATTATGAATAATGTACTCTACTATCATTACAGCATAAAATATATACCATCAATTGACCGTTTTCTGATTATAGCATCGAAAGATGGAGGTGCCGGGGCAAATAACGGACGGCTCTGTGTTGGGGGAAAAGCATTTCTTGTTGATAACAGTGGAACTATCACATCTTCACAAGATTTTACAGACGGTATAATACGCGAATCCCAATCTATTGTTGATGGAACCCTTGTAGCACAAACTCGACTGAAGAACGGGCAATCGTTGTTTGGTAACAATTCTAATGGCGGAAATCAAGGTGGTATTATGACTCTTAAACTTACTTCGTCTTCCATAACTTTATCGCAAATAATCGACGACACCTACGCATGGGAATATATGGGTAATGATGGTTATTTTCAGAATTGTTCAACTGTTGTTGTATTCTCAATGGCAGCAGCCGGAGTGCAAACAAAAACATTTACTGTTAACTGTTCCACCTATAATATCAATGAAAATAAAACACAGGATTATATGCTTTCAATTTACCCAAATCCAGCATCAAATTTTATTACAATTCAATTGAAAAACCCCGAAAATGAAGAAATTCAGATTTATAATTCAATTGGTCAGTTGGTAAAAGAAGTTGTAGCTATATATAATTCAAAAATTGATGTTTCTAATTTATCAAGTGGAATTTATTGTATAAAATTGAAAAATCATCGTAATCAGACACGGAAATTTATAAAGCTGTAAAATGGCAATGAAACAAAAAGAACGAACCGCTAACAGCAAGTTCGCTCTATTGCCGTTTACTCAATAATTTTTAACTTTGTTTTTCATATCTTTGTTTCGGTTTCAGCAGACAATCTTTTACTCCGTAAATCGGCAATAGCACAAACTTGCGACCCGTTATGGGAAAGTTTAAAAAACGACATAGAGATAGACACGGGAACCGCTGGAAAAGAAAGAAAATAAAATGACAATAACACGGAAACTGAATAATGACAATGGTTTACAAGACTGGAAGACAAAACGCCAGCCCATAATAAATAGCAATATGAGCGGTAGGCACGACCCAGCGAGTATAGAGTTATTCTACCTGCCATCATATTTACCTGAGAAAAATCCTGATGAATACCTTAATTGTGATTTAAAATATGGCATATCTGATATGCCATCTCATGGAAATGAAGAACAACTAAAGGATAATGTGCAAAACCATATGTTGCTACTACAAGC
>DYMG01000114.1 GCA_020721655.1 Paludibacter propionicigenes
TTAAAAAATAATTAAAAATCTATAATAATATCATCAGTAATTGTAATTGTGTCAATATAAGCACCATAGCCAGTCCAAATACCTAAAGCATTATTAGAAATATTTGTTTTTATTGTTGTTGGTGCTGCAAAAGGGTTGCCATTATTCGATGCTTGTTGCTCTGCCGATTTCCAAAATTCGTAACTTTCTACGTCCATAGTGCAAAATTTAACAATTACAGTTTCTCCTTTTAAAAATGACCAATAAGGAGGTTCTCCGTCGTTTGTTTCATATTCCTCTTGAGGTCTGGCTGGGTCTTTACCCCTAATAATTCCATCTTCAATATATTTGCCATTTGCAAGCTTATCGTCTCCTAAAGAATAGCTTGGGTGAACAAAAACGTAGTCTTTTCCAATGGTTTTTGTGAAAATTCTATAATAATTTCCTAATTCTGGCGGGTCTTGTCCGTAAGCCCACAAAATTCCGAATGTGTCGGGTTTTTGATAAGTAAATTTAATGCTATCGAGAGGTACAATTTCGGGAATTGTTGTTATAGATTCGTAAATCTTTGATTCAAATTCAATTTTTAATTTGTAAGTTCCGCCAATTTCTCCTTTAAATTTTGAGCCAACATAACGATACGGAGGTATAGTAAATAAATATGGTGTAAATTTTAGGGTGTCGGTAATATTTCCGTTCGAGACAGTAACTAAAGCATCTGTAACCATCATATTTATTAGTGTGTTTGTATCAACTGGGGCAAAATATGCTTGATTTTTGGTTATTATAACGTAAGGGTATTCGCCATTTTCTATGGCTCCTTCTATTACAAGTTTTTGTTCGGGGTTTGGTAAATTTAAAGTTATATCTTTTTCGCAAGATGTTATTGTTGCTATGTAAATTATTGATAATAAGATTTTTAAAGTAGTTTTCATTTTGTTAAAATTTAAAATTCCAAGTTATTGCAGGCAAAATAGGGAAAAGTGATACTTGTTTTGCAGAAACAACATAATTTCCGTCGGCTAAACTTCCTTCTTCGTTAAAATAAATAAAATAAGGGTTGTAATGATTGTAAATATTATAAACAGAAAAATTCCAACTCGATTTAAATTTTTTGTTTTTTAAAGCACCCGGAGTCCAAGTTATAGAAATATCGGCACGGTGGTAGGCTGCTAATCTGTAAGAATTTCTTGGACCATATTCAACGCTAACTCTTCCATCAATAATATATCGAGAAATAGGCATTGTGGTTGAGTTTCCGGTAGCATATATGAAAATTGCTGAAAATTGCCATTTTTTGTTAAAATCGTATGTTGCAACTACCGATAAATCGTGCAGGCGGTCGTATTTAGCAGGGAAAGCTTCGCCATTGTTAATATCATCGAACCAACGGGTTGTTTTGCTTAATGTATAACCAATCCAACCATTAATTTTCCCATATTTTTTTTTCAAGAAAAGTTCTAAGCCATAAGAATTGCTTTTTCCAAATGTGAAATTATTGTCGGCATTATCGCCAACGTCGTCGCTTGGGGTTTTGCCGTCTTGGTATTCTATTAAGTTATCCATTTGTTTATAGTAAACTTCAGCAGATGTTTCGAACAGGTTATCTTTAAAATTTTTAAAAAAACCTAAAGAATATTGTGTCGAAAACTGTGGTTTTATAATGTCTGTTGAAGAAACCCATACATCTGTTGGAAGTGTGGCAGATGCAACATTTGCTAAGTGAACGTATTGGTAATTTTGTGTATATGAGGCTTTTAACGAGGCTGTGCTGTTTAAAATGTAACGCATTGAGAAACGAGGTTCTAAGTGTTTGTATTGTGCAATTATTTCGCCATTGCTATAAACAATTGTGTCGGTATTTATGCCATTTTTGTCTTTAATAAAACGGTCGTAAGGTCCAATATTTTGATACCAAGTGCCTCGTAGTCCAAAATTGAAAGAAATGTTTTCTGTTAGCTCGTATTCATCGGCAATATAGACTGCCATATCGTTTGCATATTGTTTGTTTATTTTTCCAGAATCGAAGTTTGTGTTTCCAATTCGTGCAGTTACCGATGTTGGCGAAAATTCGTGGCGAATATATTCTAATCCGGTTTTAATTTTGTGGTTAACTGAAGAATACCAAGTAAAATCTGCTTTTGCCGTGTAATCTCTAATGCCCGAAAACATTTTAAATTCAAATTTATTTTGTTCGGCATTAAATTCAAATCTATAATCGGTAATAACGGCAGTTAAATTCATAAAAAGTTTTTTGTTGAACAGATGGTTCCATCGCATAGACCCAACCCCATTTCCCCAAGGAATTTTAACTTTAAAACCCTCTGTTGGACGAGAATATACAAAAACATCTTTTCCATAATAACCACTTAAAAATATTCTGTTTTTATCGTTAAATGTGTAATTTACTTTTGCTGTAAAATCGTAGAAATAATATCCAGAACCTTTTGCTTTTGCTGTTTCTTTAATAAAAGGTTCTGTTAGTATATCAATGTAAGTTCTTCTTGCAGAGACAATAAATGAGGCTTTGTTTTGTAAAATAGGTCCTTGTACTGTAAGTCGAGTTGCTATTGTTCCAATACCCCCATCAATTTTGTAATTTTTGGTATTCCCTTCTTTCATTGAAATATCTAAAACCGACGAAAGGCGACCTCCAAATTGTGCAGGCATACCTCCTTTAATTAAATTTACGTCTTTTATTGCGTCGGCATTAAAAATTGAAAAAAAACCGAATAGGTGAGATGCGTTGTAAACGGTAGCTCCATCAAGAATTATTAAGTTTTGGTCGGGACCACCACCACGAACATAAAAACCGCCGTTGCCTTCGTTTGCAGATTGAACTCCGGGTAAAAGTTGTATAGATTTTAAAATATCAACCTCTCCCATAAAAGCAGGTAGTTTTTTTATTTGTTCAACCGGAAGTTGTACAGCTCCAATTTTAGTATCTCTAATATTTGCATCTGTTTTTTCGCCTGTAACAACAACTTCGTCGGTAATTATGCTCGATGCAATTGAAAAAATATTTTTACTTATATCTTTGTCGAGAACTATTTTAAAGCTAAAATCATCATATCCTAAATAACTTATAATTACTGTGTACGAGCCTTTTGGAACTGTTATGGAATAGAATCCGTAAGCATTTGTTGTTGTTCCTTTGTTTATTTCTTTTAGCAAGATGTTGGCTCCAAGCAAATCTTCGCCTGTGTTTTTGTCTTTTATATAACCACTAAGTGTGTATTTTTGCGAATAGCTTAATAGTGTGCTACCAATTATGAATATAAATATGTAAATTCTCGTCATTTATTATTTGGAAAGATTAATTTTAAACCAAATCTCAATTGGTTTTGTTAGTTCGTAATTTGTTTGCGAGTATCCGTCTTCTTCTCTCTGATGGCGACTTTTACCCATATTTCTATTGCTATTTCTATTGTTGTTTGTTAAATCTATTGTAGATTCTTCGGAGTTTCTATGGGTATTTGCCTCAATATCAAAGCCTTCAGAGTGAATGCACAGTAATAACTCATTTATGTTTGTTAATCCATTAGATTTTATTTGGTTTAAAGGAATTTGTGCAAAATACTGCATATTACCCATATTGTCGGTAAATAAATTTGCTTTAATATCGTTGTTTTTATCGCCTGAAATATAAATTGAAAGTTTATTGTTTTTAAAAAAATAAATGTCGTGAGGTGTTTTTTGTAATAGCATTTCTGTATTTTGTTTTTTATATTGTATGTTATTTTCGAAATTATTATGTTGTTGTTTAATTTTATTTTTTTGAAATTCGTTGGTCTGAAAAATAGGATAATTTAGATACATTCCACGTTTTTGCTTTAAAAGAGTATCAATATAAATTTTTATTCCGGTGCTTACAAATTTTAGCATAGTTTGGTTGTTGTCTGTATCAAAACGAATATACAAATTCTCGTAGTCGTTAGAAATAAGCCAACGTAACCCACTTTCTGAATTGTAGCCCGAATAAATGGTTTCTTTATTGTAATCGGTTTCGTTTATGCTCTGATAGACAGCTATTTTTGTGCAAGAAGCTAATAACAAATATATTAGACTAATTAAAATTGGTTTTGACATTTTCTTAAATTTCACAAAAATACTAAGTTCTAGCTTTTTATAATATTAATATTTCATAAATTTAGTGTTAATATTTTAGGTTTTAAGGGTTATTTTAAAATATATTGAGAGTATCGTATTAGTTTGTTACTTTTGCAAAAAAAATAAAAATGCATCAGTTTAATTTAATTTCACAAAATAAAGAGAAATTAATATTGTTTTTTTGTGGTTGGGGAATGGATTATACACCATTTTTTGGCTTAGAAAGCAAAGATTATGATGTAGTTGTTTTTTATAAATATACAAAAATTGAAACTGATTTTAATTTTGCTGATTTATTTCTTAAATATAAGGAAATAAATTTAATATCTTGGTCTATGGGGGTGTGGTACAGCTCTTTAGTAATGGGAGGGCTTATCAATAAATTAAATTACAAAATAGCAATAAATGGTACTTTAAAACCAATAGACGATAATTTTGGAATAAATACCAAAGTTTATGAGGCAACAATTCAGAATTTTTCTAAAATAGGGCGAGCAAAATTTTTTAAAAGAATGTGGAATAATATTGAAATCCCAAAAAGGTTTTTGTCTGAATCAACAATAAGAGAAATTGAAGAACAAAAAGAAGAGTTAATTTTTTTGCAAAAAAACATTCAAACTTTGCAAGAACCTAAAAATATATTCGATAAAGTTATTATTGCAAGCAACGATTTAATTTGCCCAACACAAAATCAGATTAACTATTGGAACACAAAAACACAATATAAAACATTAAATACCAGTCATTTTGCTTTTTATCTATGGCAGTTCTGGGACGAAATTATAGAATATGCGATTACAGATTGATAAAAAATTAGTTGAAAATAAATTTTTAAATAGTATAGAAACTTATAATGAAAATGCTATAATTCAGAAGAAAATGGCAGAAAAATTAATAAGTAATTTAGCGATTAAATCGGGTAAATTTTATGACAAAATTCTTGAAATTGGTAGTGGGACAGGCTTGTTAACCAAAGAAATTATTCAACATTTAGAATTTACTATACTAAGAACTAACGATTTTTCGGCAGATTACGAAGGTATAATAAAAAAAATTATTGCAGAGCATAAGTTTAATTACAAATTTATTAAAGGAGACGCCGAATATGTTTTAAATTTTCCGGAAAATAATAATCTAATAATTTCAAACGCTACATACCAGTGGTTTGAAGATGTGGTTAGTTTTATTAAGAAAATGAGCAATAATTTAAATAATGATGGAATTTTTGCTTTTACGACTTTTGGGAAAAATAATTTTTTTGAACTTAACTTAACCGAACAAAATAGCTTAGAGTATATTTCAATTGAAAAAGTTATTGAGCAAGTATCTGATTTGTTTGATGTTGTTTATTTTATGGAGGAAACAGAGAAATTGTATTTTTCCTCGCCAATTGAAGTTTTACAACATATAAAAAATACTGGAGTAAACGGAATTAATAGGTCTTTTAAATTTAAACTTAAGCAATTTGTAGAAAATTATAACGCAAAATTTACAACTAAAAATGGTGTTTCTTTAACTTATAATCCAATTTATTTGATACTTAAAAAGAAAGCCAATCTTTAGTGAATTGGCTCTCAATA
>DYMG01000115.1 GCA_020721655.1 Paludibacter propionicigenes
CAAAATACACATGATAGAATTTGACAAATTTACACTCGATAACGGACTAAAAGTGATTGTTCATAAAGACATTACCACACCAATAGTAGCCATAAACCTAATTTACAATGTTGGAGCAAGAGACGAAAGCCCCGAAAAAACAGGTTTCGCACATCTTTTTGAACATCTTATGTTTGGAGGCTCAATAAATATTCCAAATTACGATTCTCCTTTGCAAATTGTAGGTGGTGAAAATAATGCCTTTACAAATAACGACATCACAAATTATTATATAACACTACCTAAAGAAAATATTGAAACGGGCTTTTGGTTAGAAAGCGACAGAATGTTGTCGTTAGCCTTTTCGGAAAAAAGTTTAGAAGTTCAACGAAATGTTGTTATTGAAGAATTTAAACAACGCTATCTAAACCAACCTTATGGCGACGATTACTTGCTTTTACGACCTCTTGCATATAAAAAACACCCATACCAATGGGCAACTATTGGAAAAGAAATTTCGCATATCGAAAATGCAATAATGCAAGACGTTAAAGATTTTTTTTACTCTCACTATGCCCCAAACAACGCAGTTCTAGTTGTTGCAGGAAATGTTGAAACCGACGAAATAAAAAAACTTTCAGAAAAATGGTTTGGTGATATTGAAAAACGAGAAATTGCAATACGAAATTTACCAAAAGAGCCAAAACAAAACGAAGAACGAACTTTAACTGTAGAAAAAGATGTGCCTTATCATGCAATTTATAAAGCATACCACATGTGCAATCGCTTAAATGTCGATTATTATGTAACCGACTTATTGTCAGATGTTTTATCTAACGGGGAGTCTTCACGTTTATATCGCCATTTAGTACAAGACCAAAAACTATTTTTAGAGTTAAACGCCTACATAATGGGTAGCAACGATGAGGGGTTATTCATAATTAGTGGGAAAATTAACGAAGGAATTGATATTGAAATTGCAGAAAAAGCTATTGAAAACGAAATAGAAATATTAATTAACAAAGGAGTTTCTCCAAAAGAGCTACAAAAAGTTAAGAACAAAGCCGAAGCATCGTTAATTTATTCGGAAGTTAGCATTCTTAATAGAGCAATGAACCTCGCTATGCACGAAATTATTGACAAAGCCGAGAATATTAATCTTGAATTAGATAAATATTTAAAAGTTTCTGCTATCGATATAAAAAGGGTTGCAAAAGAAATTCTAAAAAAAGAAAATTGTTCAACACTTTATTATTTAAGTTCTCATATTCAAAATAAATCTTAATGCTATGATAAACAGAAAAATACACCCAGAATTTAAAGAAATAACCAAAATAAATATACTTGAAGCCGAACAAAAAAAATTGGATAATAATATTCCGGTTTATATTTTAAAAGGTGGAACACAAGACATAATTAAACTCGATTTAATTTTTGAAGCAGGAGTTTGGTATCAACAAAAAAATTTAATAGCATCTCTAACAAATTCAATGCTTAACGCTGGAACAAAAAACTTTACAGAACTACAAATAGCCGAAAAAATAGACAATTACGGTGCCCATATAAATTTTAATGTTGATAGAGATAACGCCGAAATTTCGATATTTACGCTTAAAAAACATTTTAACGAAGTTCTTAAAATTGCTAACGATATTGTTAAATATCCAACATTTCCTAAAAAAGAGTTTACAACATCAATAAATAAAAAGAAAAAACAATTTATTGTAGATTCTACAAAAGTTAAAATTATTGCTGGACGAGAATTTACAAAATCTATATTTGGAGAAACTCACCCTTACGGAATAATGGCTAATTTATCAGATTACGACAATGTTACTATTTCCGATTTAAAACAATTTCATTCCAATTTTTATACTTCAAATAATTGCAAAATAATTATTTCGGGAAGTGTTGATAATGGCGAGTTTAACCAATTAAATAGTTTTTTTGGCAATAATTGGGACGAAAAAAAAATAACTACAAACAACATTTTCGAAATTAATGCGTCATTGCAAAAAGAAAATATAATTTTAAAACCAGATGCAGTACAATCGGCATTGAGAATTGGAAGAATTATGTTTTCAAGAACACATACCGATTTTATTGGTATGCAGTTACTTAATACAGTTTTTGGAGGATATTTTGGCTCACGATTAATGAAAAATATTAGAGAAGATAAAGGTTACACTTACGGAATTGGCTCGGCAATTTACTCAATGAAAAACTCGGGCTATTTTACAATAGTTTCTGAAGTTAATTCTTCGGTTTGTAGAGACGCAATTAATGAAATTTACAAAGAAATATCAATACTTCAAGAAACAATAATTTCTAACGACGAACTAACACTTGTTAGAAACTATATGAAAGGCGAGTTAGTTAAAAGTTTTGATGGTGCTTTTGCAACTTCCGACAAGTATAAAATGCTTATAGAAAACAATTTAGATAAATCGTACTTTGATAATTACTTAGAAAAACTATCGCAAATTTCAAATAACGATTTGTTAAATTTGGCACAAAAATATTTATCAAAAGAAAGTTTAATTAATGTTATTACCGGTAAATGCTAAAAACACAACACACAATATTAATTTCAACATCAATAAAAATTGCTTTAATAATTTTATTTAGCACAAAATTTTCATTTTCGCAATTACCAAATAGCCCTATTATAGACACAATAAGCGTAGAGCCAATAAGTGTAAAAGGCAATGTTTATATTTCGTGGTTTCCTGTAACATCGCCCGGTGTAAAAGGTTATATAATTTATAGAGATTTAAAAACATCGTTAGATGTCCCAAATTGGATAAACTTAGATACTGTATGGGGAGCTTCAAATACATTTTATTTAGATGCAACTTCTAATGCCGACGGAGAATATGAACACTACATTTTAAGGTCGTTTAACGATAGCGTTAAAAGTCTTCTATCAGAATCAATATCAACAATTTATATATTTCCATACATAGAAACAGAGAACTGTGAAAACTTAATTAGAATTCATTGGGACCACCATAAAGCTTGGCAACCTACTTTTACGCATTTCGATATTTTTTGCTCAGAAAATTACCAACCATATCAAAAAATTGGAACAACAACAGGAACATTAAGCGACTTCAAATATTTCGACATATCAAACCAAACATCATATTCTTTTTTTGTTAGAGGATATTATTCCGATGGTAGAACATTTACATCAAATTCTGTTCGTACTTTTACCAATTTCCCAACAGTTACACAATATTTAAATGCCGATTTTGCTACCGTAGAAAACGAAAATATTAAACTTCAATTCACACTCGATACAGCCTCAGATGTTAGAAATTACAGCATTATAAAATCCGACTCAATAAATGGAACATACAAATCAATATATAAAATTAACAATTATTTGTCAGATAAATTAATTTACACCGACGTAAATGTTGACGTAACCAAAAATTATTTCTACAAACTACAAGCTGTAGATTTATGTAATAATTCGTATAAAGAATCAAATATTGCCGAAAATATTACAATAAAAGTAAAATCTGACAAAGACTTTAACCAAATTATAACTTGGGACAAATACTCGACATGGCTTGGCGGAGATATGCAGTACAAACTCTATAGAATTATTGAAGATGAACGTACCGAAATTTATGAAACCTACTACGGCAATGCCTATTTTGCAGATAATATATCGCTTGAAGATTTACAAAAAGTTTCATCAAATTTGTGCTACGAAGTAATAGCCAAAGAAGGAACAACAAACCCTTACGGAGTACAAGGCGAAAGCAAATCGGCAAAAATTTGCGTAGAACAAGATGCCATTGTTCACGTACCAGAAGCATTTACCCCAAACGGCGACCAAATAAACGCAATATTTAAACCAACAACAATCTTTGTTTCGCCAGAAATGTATCAATTTTTAATTTATGATAGATGGGGACAAATTATTTACCAAACATCAAAAACCACCGAAGGTTGGGACGGAAAATTACCAAATTTAAAAGAAGCCCCAGAAGGAACTTATTATTATTACATAAAATATTTAGATTTCTATAAAAACATTTACCATTTGTCGGGTACAGCAACACTATTTCGTAAATAAAATTCAATGTTAAATATTCTTAAACATTAAATAATATGAACATAGTTGAAACAAAAAATGTAATTTTGAAACATTAAAAAAAAAACACAATGAAAAAAATAAAATTATTCTTTAGTGTAGCGTTCTTATTAGCAATTACAAATGTAAACGCTCAAAAATACGAAATAAAAGTTAAAGTTAAAGGCATTGCCGACACAGTTGCATATTTAGGAAACTATTTTGGCGAAAAAAAATATGCAATAGATACCGCAATAGTTGACAGTAAAGGAATGGCAACATTTACCGGCAATAAAAAACTTGACGGAGGAATGTACATAATCTTATTCCCATCAAGAGGAATGACATTTTTTGAATTGATTATTGGCGACGACCAAGAATTTTTAATTGAAACCGACACCTCGGAATTTTACCAAAAAAACTTATCAGCAAAAGGTTCTATCGATAATCAAGAATTTTTCGCTTTTCAGAAAAAACTAAACGACATAGGAAAAAAATTACATTACCTTCAAATAGATTTAAAAAAAATAAAAAACAACAAAGACTCAACCGAACTAATAAAGACTCAACTTAACGAATATAGCGACAAACGCGACAAATTAATTGAAGAAACAGTAAATAACTCGCAAAGCAAAATAATGAAATCGGTTGTTAACTTAATGCGAGAAATTAAAATACCAGAATTTGAAATACCAACAACAGTTCAAAACAAAGACTCGTTAAAACGAATTTTAGACTATAATTATTACAAAAATCACTATTGGGATTTAGTAGATTTAACCGACAGTTCAATACTAAGAACACCAATGTTTGAACCTAAACTTAAACGATTTATTTCACAAACAATAGTTCAATTCCCAGATTCTATAATAAAAGAAGGCGACAGATTAATAGAAAAGGCACGAAGTAATCCTCAAATGTTCCGCTACTTTGTAGTATATTTCTTAGACTATAACAACGAATCGAAACTTATGGGAATGGATAAAGTTTTTGTTGAAATGGCAAAAAAATATTACCTAACCGGACAAGCAACTTGGGCAGACAGTTCAGTTCTTGCAAAAGTTAAGGAAAGAGCAATAAAAATGGAACCAAACCTTGTTGGAAATAAAGCTCCCGACTTACAAAGACTTGAAACAATTGACGGTAAAATTATTTCGCTTTATGATATAAAACACGATTATGTTATAATTGCTTTTTGGGAACCAAATTGTGGGCATTGCAAAAAAGAAATACCAAAACTTTACGAAGTTTATCAAAAACTATTAACAGAAGGTGTAGATGTTGAAGTCCTTTCAATATACACACAGGTAGAACGAGAACTTTGGGAAAAATTTGTAAAAGAAAAAGAAATGACAGGTTGGATTAACGCTTACGACAAATATCAATTCACAAACTTTAGAAATTTATACGATATTTATGCAACACCAACTATTTATGTTTTAGAAAAAACAAAAAAAATTATAGGCAAACGTCTTGGTGCTGAGCAAATTGAGCAGTTTATAATAAATCTCGACAAAATTAAAAAGGGAGAAAAACCACTAAAATAATTCTAATTAAGCCGACTTTAAATTCGGCTTTTTT
>DYMG01000116.1 GCA_020721655.1 Paludibacter propionicigenes
TTATATACAAATATAATTTATTAAATATTAAAAAACAATATGTTTTAGAGCAGGGTTTTTGTGTGAGGAGTTATGAATACATTGTAACAATTGTATTTTGTAAATTTAAAATAAATCGATATTATAACTCCAATTTAGTATTGGTTATCTATAAATAAAACTCTACAAAAGAAATATTATATACATATAAATAATAGTTAAAACACTCATTTTAAGCAATTAATATATTTTGCCTTAAAAATAGCAGCTCACAAAAAGCTAACAAACTTAAAAAAAGTGTATAATAACAGATAAAAGTTATAAATTTGAAATAAAATATAAATAAACACAATATGAGACGAGTATTATTTACAATTAGTTTAGTGTTAATATCTTCAGTTATTTTTTCGCAAACCGTAAAAATAAACTTACACCCAACTAAAACAGAACTTAAAAAAATTGATGAATCTAAATCGGGATTAACCATAAATTCCACGATTGCATCAATAACTGTAAAAAACACGAAACTTAAAACTTTCGATTTTTTTAAAATTTATTACGACGGTTTTACAAAAAACCAGAACATTGGAGCACCAAACACACCGGTAATAACCAATTTAATTGAAATACCATTAGGAGCAGAAGTTAATATTAACATTACAAATTCAGAATTTGAAACATTTAATATGAACAACTATGGGCTAACAACAAAATTGGCACCATCGCAAAGAAGCATCTCAAAAAGTGAAGATGAAAACAACATTGCATTAGCAAAAAACGAAACAATATACAACACAAATGCCTTTTACGGAAACGAACTTGTAAAAGTAGAAATACTTGGAATTGCTCGCGACAAAAGACTTGCACGTGTTACTATTTCTCCTTTTCAATACAACCCTGTAACAAACGAAATAAAAGCATTTTATAATATTACAGCAAACATAAGCTTTGTAAACTCTAATTTTGAAGAAACAAACGCTTTAAAAGCTAAAACAGCATCTCCGTTTTTTTATAACACAAGCAAACAAACATTAAACAGTTTAGACAATACTTCTAAAGATGTTATAACTCATTATCCAACAAAAATGGTTATAGTTTCAGACATTATGTTTCAATCGCAATTACAGCCATATATTCAGTGGAAAACACGAAAAGGATTTACCGTAATTGAAGCATACACCAATAACTCAAGCGTTGGCACAACAACAACATCAATAAAAAATTATTTGCAAAATTTATATAACGCAGGAACTCCATCAGACCCAGCTCCTTCTTTTGTTTTACTTGTTGGCGATGTTGCTCAAATTCCAACATTTACCGGAAATACTGATAATCACAAAACCGATTTATATTACTGCGAATATACAGGAGATTATTTCCCTGAAATATACTACGGCCGTTGGTCTGCACAAAACACAACTCAACTTCAACCTCAAATAGACAAATCGTTAGAGTACGAACAATACTTAATGCCAGACCCATCATATTTAGGACACATGCTTATGGTTGCAGGCGTTGACCAAGAAGGCGGAGACCCTTATGACCACTCAACTGTTTATGGTAACGGACAATTAGAATACGGTATGGATAATTATTTTAATACAGCACACGGCATTTCAATTTACGAATATTTATACCCACTATCAGACCAACCAGCAAGTGTTCAAAATATTAAAGACGACTACAATACAGGAGTGGGATATGCAAATTATACAGCTCATTGCTCATCAGCAGGCTGGTATAATCCAAGTTTTGAAACTGATGCAGTACCAAATATGACAAACAACCACAAATACCCACTTATGGTAGGTAATTGCTGTCAGTCGGCAACTTTTTACGACAACGAATGTTTTGGAGAAGCTGTTCTAAGAAAAGCCAACGCTGGAGCAGTTGGATACATTGGAGGCTCTAATTACTCGTATTGGGACGAAGATTACCACTGGGGAGTTGGTGCTAAAAATATTCAAGCCGACCCTGCCGCAAGTTACGATGCCACAAAACTTGGTGCATACGACAAAGTTTCGCACGAAAACGGAGAAGCAACCAGCGATTGGTTTTTAACAAACGCAGCTTTTATGATTGCCGGAAATTACGCAGTTGAACAAGCCGGCGACGGTATGAAAGATTATTATTGGGAAATATATCACTTAATGGGCGACCCATCAATAATGAATTATTTTGGTGTACCAACAGCATTAACAGTAAACTATACCGACCCAATTACTGTTGGTGAGACTTCATTAACTGTAAACACAGAACAGTATGCTTATGTAGCAATATCGCAAAACAACGTACTTTTAGATGCTCAATATACAGGAACAAATACTTCAGTTACACTAACTTTCACAGCTTTTTCTGCAGCCGGTTCTGCCGATTTGGTTGTAACTAAACAAAATAAACAGCCATACATTGGTACTGTTACTATTATCAATAATACTGTTAATAACGACGCCGCCGTTTCTTCAATTGTTGAACCTACATCAACATATTCTTGTATTGGATTAACAGTTATTCCTAAAATTACAATTAGAAATGGCGGACAAACAGCATTAACATCTTGTAAAGTTAATTTTTCTTTTGATGGAGGAACTACTGTAACACAAGATTGGAACGGAAATTTAGCAACAAACGCAACTGAAATAGTACAATTTGGTAGCATTACTTTAAGTGCCGGAGCACACACTTTTAGAGCTTTTACAACTCTTCCTAACGGAGTTGCCGACGAATACACCGCAAACGACGAATTAGAAATAAATATTAATGTAACCGAAAATCCTGTAATAGCACAATTTACAGCTATGGAAACAGAATCTTGCGTTGCTCCGTTTGTTGTAGAATTTCAAAACACATCTACAAACGCAACATTATATAGTTGGGATTTTGGCGATGGAACAACATCTACCGACGTTAGCCCTATTCATACATACAACTCACAAGGTTTATACACTGTTACTTTAGTTGCAGATGCTGGACAATGTGGAAACGATACTGAAATAAAAACCGATTACATAAACATTGATTCTTCTGTTCCTTGCGAATATTGCATTGCCGGTGCAACTGGTGATTATGAATACATTAACGAAGTAATTTGTGGCACAATTAACAACCAAAGTAATGGGTTATCGCCAAATGGATACGCCGACTACGCATATATGAGTACTGAAATGACAGCCGAACAAACTTATAGTGCAACTGTTACTATCGGAAATGTTTGGAACACCGACAACCTTTATGCTTGGATAGATTGGAACAAAGATGGCGACTTTGAAGATACTGACGAAAATGTTTATACATCTACAAACGACGGACAAGCAAGCTATACATTTAGTATTGTTGTTCCAAATAATGTAACAAATGGTCCAACCAGATTTAGAATAAGAGTTACAGACGATGGCGATAATGGAACTAACACAACACCTTGTGGCAACTCAAGCTATGGAGAAGTTGAAGACTACACAATTAATTTAACCGGAATTACTAACGTAAATAACGTTCAAAAAACAAATAATTGCGAAATTTATCCTAACCCTAATAGTGGAATATTTACAATTAAAACAACTAATAATAATAACACTATAGAAATTACCGATATTTTAGGGAAAGTAGTTTATTTAACACAAACAAGCTCGAATATTACTAATGTAGATTTAAACAACACACAAATAGGGATTTACATTGTTAAAATAACTAATAATTACGGCATTACAACAGAAAAAATTGTAATAAAATAAATTTTAAAGCATTCAAAATTAGACCTAACAGGTGGGTTGTAAAAAATCTTAGTTTTTTAAATAATAACTTCCCCCCTGTTTTTTTGTAAAGTGTATTTCTTTTATTGTACAAAATCTTACCTATGTTTTTTTCTTTCCAATTTTTAACCCGAATTAAACAATCGAAGATTTATAAAATCGAATTATTGTTTTTATGAGGGTAACCCCTACCGATTAATCAGCCTGCCCCGAACATCGGGGGGACAGGCTGACTTAGATTTTGTTTGAAGAATTTTTTAAAATTCTGAATTACAATAATACATAAGTCCTGATAATGAAATATATAGCCTATTTAATGAAAATTAAACTGACTTTTTATACCGGACTCATTATTTGTATTTGGTATAAAATCTAATTTTTGAAACTATTAAACAAAAAGTCGGTAAATGCTGATTTTTTCGTTTAGTACCAAAAAGAAAACAAAAAACGTCTGGCTTATAGCTAAGTTTTCTTTGCTATTAATACCAAACATTGTTAAAATTATTAAAATAGCAAAATAACCTATACTAGCAATTAATAATAAACTCTGTTTTTTAAATTTATAGGCAAGTAAGCCTATAAATAACACTATAAATACAATAGTAAATTCTATAATGTGGTTAAGAAAAAAGTTAATTTTACGGCTTTCAAAACTAAAATCATATTGATTTAATATAAACCATAAGAACACAAACACAATACTTAAAATCCAAATAGTTTTCCTAGTTGCCGGATAATACATATATTTTACAGCCAAGCTACCTGTTTGTATAGTAGCAACAATAATAGAAAACGAAAATAAAATAAAAATTGCAATTCCTGCATTTATAACATCAATATTCGATGAGTATTTTTCAAGAAACAAAGCCGAATTTTTAAAAATAAGACTCAATAATACAATAGTTAGTAATGTTGAGCTTAATTTATGATACTTAAAATAAAAACGTAAAATGTACAATAAAAGCAGAATATTAATTATAATTATACCCAAACCAATCATTATTTTTTTTTGCAAGTTAAAAAAAAGAAAAATACCTACAAATAGGTATTTAAAATTAAAAAAACTATTATATCTTTGTCATCAAATTAAATAATACCTCAAAGTAGTATATTATGAATTTATCAAAAACAGCACAGTATGCAATTCGTATTTTAAGCTATATGGTTAGCCGTAATGCGGATATTTATAGTGCTAGTTTATTAATATCCGAACTAAATATTTCGGATAAATACCTTCGTAGAATAATGACCGATTTAACTAAAGCCGGGCTAATTTACTCAATTCAGGGGCGTGATGGTGGTTATAAATTTAACAAACTCGCATCAGATATAAAAATAATTGAAATAATTGAAGCAGTAGAAAATATTGATAAATATAGCAACTGTATTTTAGGTTTTGCTGAATGTTCTGATGTAAACCCTTGTGCTTTGCATAACGAATGGGTAAATATACGAACAGAAATATTTAAAGGGCTTTTTTTAAACAATCTGCAAGAAGTGGCTGATAAATCTATTATAGTGAAATTTTAATTTTTTTTGTAGTTATATACTACCTTGTTGTAGTATTTTTATTAATTTAAAACAATTTAATATGAGAGAAACATTTTTAGACAAGTTTATGAGCAAAAAAGGACTTTATACAAGTTTTTGGTTCATAGCTATTTTCATGGTTGCTGCCTTAATTTATTATACAGCAAACCTACAAAAGGAAGTACCTCCAATAGCAAAAGAGGTAAAATCGGTATCGGGCGAAGTTCTGTACACTTACGACGATGTGGTTGAAGGAAAAGGATATTTCCAAGAGTTCGACCTTA
>DYMG01000038.1 GCA_020721655.1 Paludibacter propionicigenes
CCATTAACCGACCAAGAGTATCAAGAATGGTTAATTTCAAAAGGAACAAAATAATTAATTATGGCAACACAAAAAGTATTAGACGAATGCAATTGCATTATGAAACTAAGCCAACGAAAAGAACTTGGAATTATCAACTTGTTAGAGTTAGGCATAGAAAGGGTTATTAGCGACGATGAATTTATGAACTTTAGCGAATGCGAGCAATTCCTACATAACAGCGAGGATAATATGCTCAAATTTGTTTGCAAAGAAAACTCTAATAGTATATCATCTGTTATTCAATAAACAAATAAATTATGTTCGAGCAATATAACAATACAATATGCGTACAAGTAGGCTCTATGCTTGAGAATAATATAATTTCAAAAGTAAATTACGATTATCTCAAAAATAAAGGTAGAATAGTACAAATGCGTAGGGCTTGTTATGCCGTTCCAGCATTAGTTGAGTGGGATAGCTTACCTAAACGCTTTAAAGATAAAATAATACCTATTGCCGGCAACCCACGCGAAAAGAAACAAAAAATAGTTGCATTTTTCGATTATTTAATTAACGACGAAACTATTAGAATACAGCTTAAAAACTATTTAAATGCCTATGGAAAACATTTAACAGAAGCATCTATTGAAAGGTATTATTCACAAGCAATAGTTTTTAATGCCATAACAAAACTAATAGAAAACCATACTAACCGTCAAAGAGCATTGGGCAAAAAAGATGTAGCGTTTTGGAAAAATATATCTGAAATTGTTAACAGTTTAGATAGCAACTTATACCCACACGCACTGCCGAAACATCACCGCAGGTTAAAGTCAAAGTATATGAAGTATGTAAATGAAGGTTTAGATAGTTTAGTACACGCAGGTACTGGTAACACTAATACTATAAAATTAACTGGCGATGCTAAAATATGGATTTTAAGCACTTGGGCTGGAGGTTCTGTTGTAATGCCGAGTGTGGCAATGTTGCTAAAAGCGTATAACGAAAAAGCAAAACAAACAGGCTGGAAACCGCTTAAATCTGAGGTAACAATTCAGAATTACTTAGAGGAAGTTAAACACCTATGGTATGGTGCTCGCTATGGCGAAAAGAAAAGTAAAGAAAAATTCACGTATCATTTAAGCACACAATTGCCAACAATGCGCGATAGCTTGTGGTATTCCGATGGAACAAAACTTAACTTTTACTACCAAGATGAAGATGGCAAAATATGTACTACAAGTGTTTACGAGGTAATAGATGCTTATAGCGAAGTATTTTTAGGCTATCACATCTCTAAAACTGAAAATTACGAAGCTCAGTTCTTTGCTTACAAAATGGCAATACAACGCTCTGGTAATCGCCCTTATCAAATTACTTACGATAACCAGGGTGGTCATAAGAAACTGGAAAACAACAATTTTTTAAACAAAATAGCACGCATTGCAATAAAAACACAGCCATATAATGGCAAGTCTAAAACTATTGAGAGTGTTTTTGGTCGATTTCAAAAACAATTTATGAAACAACGTTGGTTTTATACCGGCGGAAATATCAATACTAAAAGCATCGAAAGCCGTGCTAATATTGAAAGAATATTAGCCAATAAGCACGAACTCCCTACTTACGAAGTAATGTGCGAAGAGTATCGTATTTGTCGTGAGGAATGGAACCAAAGCATACATTATGCCACAGGAAAACCACGTATTGAAATGTATAATGAAAGTATAAACGATAAAGCGAAGCCATTAAGCATTATTGATATGATTGATTTGTTTTGGATTGAACGTCCAAAACAAGTTACGGTTACACCTGGTGGAATAATGTTTAAAGATGGAACCGAAAAGAAGTATTATACTAAATATTTGCACGATGATATTACTCCAGACTTACAATGGCTCAATAAAAATATCGACAAAAAATTTACAATTAAGTTAGATCCGGCAGATGAGAGTTTAATTTATTTGTACGAAGAAACTCAGCAAGGTAAAGTATTTGTTACCGAAATGACACCTAAAATTTTTGTACATCGTGGTAAACAGGAGCAAACATCTGAAGACTTAGCACACATAAATGCAGTAATGTTGGCAAACAAACAACAGCGAGTATTAAATAGAGACCAAATGGAAGCAATACAAGAAGTACAGGGCAATAGCTTGGAACAAAACGGACTTAACAGCCCAGCAATAGCAGGTATTGAGACAGGAAAAAATAAACGAAAAGTAATACCAGATGTATATAAACGACAAAGCAATGTTACTGAATTAGAATTGGTTGAAGTCGAAGAATATAGCGAGGCAGAAACCCGAAACTTATATATTTAAACCACTAAAAAATACACTAATGAATATCAGCCAAAAATTACAAATTAAAAACGAGCTTATAAGCTACGTAGAGTTAAAAGGCAGCCAAAACAATGCAGCCAAAACCTTAAAAGGTATAAGCTCGGCAACTATTAGCCAAATGTTAAATGATAATTGGGAATTAATTTCCGATGAAATGTGGCGAAGCCTTAAAACACAAATAAGCAGTACTTCCGACAATTGGGAATTAGTTGAAATTAGAGATTATAAAATATTGCAAACAATTATACACGATTCGCAATACGGAAAAATGGTTTTTGCAATTACTGGCGATGCAGGTACAGGTAAAACAGCAACTGTAAAAAATTATGCCAATAACAATAAGCAAACTTACTTGTTGCTATGCAACGAGTACTGGAATAGAAAATATTTTTTAAGTGAATTAGCCTCTAAAATAGGTGTTGATACAGGTGGTTTAACGGTTGCCGAAATGATGGGTGAAATTGTACTGTCATTGAAAAAACAACAAAACCCAATTATTATTCTTGACGAAGCCGATAAGTTAAAAGATCAAGTGCTACAGTTCTTTATAACTTTATACAACGAGCTTGAAGATAACGCAGGTATAATCTTATTGGCAACCAACCATCTAAAAAAACGAATAGAACGTGGCGTTAATCTTAATAAACGAGGTTATAAAGAGATATATAGCCGCATAGGACGCAATTTTATAAAACTAAAAGGTGTTGGTTATTCCGATGTTTTAAATATATGCGTAGCCAATGGTATTGAAGATAAAAACCAAATAAAAGAGATTTTTGAAAATTGCGAGGGCGATTTACGCAGGGTTAAACGCAATGTGTTTGTTTTAAAAGCAGTTTAACAATGAAACGAGCTAACAGTGTAAGTGATATACTAATTAAAAAGTTCAAACTAGAACAATTTACAGGCGAATGGGAAAAAGCTATTGGCTCTCCCGAATTAGCAGGTTCTTGGATTATTTGGGGCGACAGTACCAACGGTAAAACAAGATTTGCACTACAATTAGCTAAGTATTTATCTGAATTTGCAAAAGTGGCATACAATAGTTTAGAGGAAGGTATATCGCCATCGTTTAAAACTGCCCTTATTGAGAGTAGTATGAGCGATATTGATAACTTTATTGTGTTAGATGGGGAAGATGTATCAGAAATTAGAATACGCTTAAAAAAGCAACGTAGCCCACACATAGTAATTATAGATAGTGTGCAATATTGGGGGATTAATTATACTGAATATAAGGACCTACGTAAAGACTTTCCTAAGAAACTATTTGTATTTATTAGCCACGCCGAAGGAAAGTTACCAGAAGGCAGAATTGCCAAAAAAATACGCTACGACGCATTTGTTAAAATAAGAATTGAGGGTTATATGGCATTTACTCAATCACGGTTTGGCGGTGGTAATTCTTATACAATTTGGGAGCAAGGTGCTGCCGATTATTGGAGCAAACCAAATAAAGAATAAAAATAATGAAACTTAACCAATCACACATAGCAAAGCAACGAGAAACTTTCGCAAAAAATGAAAGCTTCATAATAGAACGTACAGTAATAACAGAGTACGACTATAACAATCAAATATTCATCACCGGCTGTTTATTTTTAGAAGAATTGTATGGCGATAATGAATTTTATTATCAAAAAATAGCATACAGTAAAAGCTTTTGGAACTGGTGGTTAGTAACATGGAAAGGGTTTGAAGCTGAGTTTTTACATTATGTTCGAGAAAGTAATCTAACCAAACTTACAAAAGAAGAATGGCAGGCTTATATGTATCAAATTATTTACGAGCCAGAAGTTGAACAAATGTATCATAATCAATTTTTAAAATTCATTTACGATGGAAGATTATAGACGAGAATTAAACCAAAAATTCAAAAAATTGCACTTAGAATATAATATTCTTATTGCTAAACTTGAAAAGAAACCAACTGCTGAATTATTTAAAGAATGTAACAGTAAATGGATTCAGATTATTACAGTTAAAAGTAGAATAGATAATATTAATAAACCAAGAGAATTAGTAGAGACTTATCATATTAATAATTTAAATTAAAATTTTATGGAAACAAAAGAATTGAGTATTGAAGAATTAGAAAAAATGCTTGCTGATAAAAAAAAGCAAGAATTCGAAAATCGCGAAAAAGAAATTGAGCAATATGAGCTTATTCGTGAAAAGGAAATTAAGGAAATTATGGACCGTGCGTATGTTCTGCACGTAGCATTGTCTGAATTTAAAGAAGAATGCCATACAAAGTTGCAAGCTCAGCACGACAGGTTAACAGAGTATGGTAAAATTAGAAGTAACAGTAAAGGTGGGTTTTCAATTACAAGTAAAGATGGAAGTCGCCGAATTACACGTTTTCGCAACACAGAACCTTATTGGGATGAAAGAAGTACCAAAGCTGTTGACCTTATTAAAGAATTTCTTTTTGATACTGTAAAAAAACGAGACAAAAAAGTATTTGAGATTTTAATATCGTTTATAGAAAAAAATAACGATGGCGATTTACAATACGCACGAGTGATGAACTTGGTACAGCACGAAAATAAATATGACGACCCTCGTTGGAAAGAAGGTTTGGCTTTAATTAAAGAAAGCTACAACAACAGGCTAAAAGGTTTTGGCTATGAATTTAAAGAGGTGCAAGATAACGGCAAGCTTGAAACTTTCAGCCTTAATTTTTCAAGCATATAACGATGAATAAACACAGTTTATTGAAGGTTTGCAGAATACAAGAAATAGACTTGTTTTTTACGGAGCGTGGGTTTTCGCGCTCCTATATATACAAAACAATAATTTACCCTAATTTTTTTATATCTAAACGAACTTATTATGAGTACTTAACCATTAACGCCAAGCAAAAACTAACAGATACCGGCATTAATTGGAGGGTTGAGCTATCTCGAATAGTTCCTGTTAATTATACGCAATTAATGAAGGATATGAGAGCTAACCCAATATTTAAAGTGGAGGAAATTAATTCAAACGACTATAGCGATATGGTTAAGGAAGGTTGTAAACACTAAAAAAAAATGAAACGAAAAATATACATAGCTGGCAAAGTAACTGGGTTACCAAAAAAAGAAGTGGAAATTTTGTTCAATAGAGCCGATAGGCTTATAACAAGCTTAGGACACATATCTATAAATCCTACTAAAATTATCCCATCATCGCCCAATAATATGACCGATGAAGAAGCAGAAAATTTTTGGATAAAAGCAATGGAAGTATTATTACCTGAGGTTATGCGTGCCGATTATATATATATGATACCTAATTGGTGTGAGAGTAAAGGTGCGAGGATTGAACATAATTTAGCCGTAGAAATGGAAAAAATGATTATTTACGCTGATGAATCTACTGCTCAGTGTTCTGATAATTGGGAATTTAAACTCGAAAAACTACTAAAAAATGATTGATATAGAAAATACCACAGTTGCCGAGGCTTACGACCTTATTGAAGCAACATTACATCCAAGAAAACCAATAGTTAAAGATAATAAGTTTATTAGCGAAGCTATTGTAAATGCACTTAACAGTGTTTACAGAAAAGGATTTACTGATGCTGAAGAAAAATATAAAGCGAAAAAACCCGAAATAGTAACACCTTAAATTAACACAATGTACCAAGCATATTTCGCAATAGAAAAAGAGATGAAAGCCACAGGCTGGCACGGCGAACGTGCCGAGCTTATCTCAAGCTTTACCAAAGGTAAAAAAAGAAGTTTAAAAGAGCTTACGGCTGTAGAATATAATCAGTTTATTGGAAGCCTTAAAAAAATGAATAGCCGTGAAAGCGAAACAAAAGAGGACTGGCAAAATAGCCCTGAGAACTTAATGAGAAGAAAGCTTTGGAATTTATTTGTAAAGCAAATGAATTTCACTCCCGATAGATTTCAGAATTGGGTAGTGCAATATGGTAAGTTTCATAAGCCATTAAACAGCCATACGCACAACGAACTTGCACAATTGTTAACGCAAGCCGAGTTGGTTTACAAATCTTATATAAACGAAATTAATAAAAAGTGATGGAAAAATTTAGAATAAAAGAATATCAGCGATTTAATGGAATTAAGTTTTGGGTTATACAAAAAAGAATCTTGTATGTACTATGGAGTAGGCTAAGAACTAATGAAGGGGAAGTAAAAGAGTATTTCAATAAATCAGATGCCTTGAAACAAAAAATACAATTTGAAGGCTTTTTAATTGTAAAAACTAAAATAGTAAATGAATAACTACATATTAACAATAACATCTAAAGGTGCCGATGCAGTATTTAAATTGACATATAAAGATGGTGTGTTTTTTAGATTAGAAGCAAAACGTCAAGATTTTAAAGAAAATCAACGTGATAGATTAATGCAAGTAATTCCACATTTAGAAAAAGGTTTAGAAATTAATTCATATAATGGTGTAACAATTGAAAGGGAACTAAAAGAACAATCTGAGTTTACCCAATATTTATCAGAATATTCAGCTAAATATTTGCAATTATCGGGCGGTTTGCAACATCGTATGAATGGGATTGAAGGAAACGCATTAAAAGCAATAATTAAGCATTTGGAAAGCATTAGCACAACACCTGCTGAAGCTTTCATTTTATGGCAACAAATACTTAGCAATTGGGATAAAATTGAGCCTTTTTATGCTAAGCAAATGGAATTGCGACAAATAAACACAAATATTAATATAATTCTAAGACAGGTAAAGTATGGGGGAATTGGTAAAAGTAAAACCGCAAATTATGCTGATGACATTAGAGGGAGCCTCTAAATTAGATTTAATACGACAATTTAGCAACCTAACACTCGCTAAAATCGTTGAAAATCAATATCCAAACATAGCACAATTAGGAAAAACTTACACTTTAGCAAAAACAGAAAGTATTATTCAAGTGCTATTATTAGACTTATCGTCGAGTTTTGGCGATGAATTAACAATAGAACAGGTTGAGGAGTTAAGTGTCGAATTAACAAGCAATTTGTTGGTAAATTTGAGTTTAGAAGATGTTTATTTAGTGTGCCGACAAATAAAAGCCACGAAAAATTTCGGTAAACTTAACGTTAATAAAATTTTAAATGCTTTTGAAGAGCATTTCAACAGCCGTATAAGTGCATTTTATAATTATAATTTGAACCAAGAGCCAAAAAAAGAATTGGGAGGTAGAATTAATGCACCACAAAATTTTAAACAATTATTAAGTAACATAAAAAATAAATAGTATGGGATATTATTATATTGAAACAATGACAAAGCAAGGACCAAAAGTTTTGTCGTGGGTAGTAAAAAACAAGAAAATTAAAACTACTCGGTATAAAATTGGTTGGTGGTTTCAAGCATTTAGACTACTCAATGGATTGAGACGTAATAATCCGCAATTTCAATACCGGTTAGTGTTTACTCGAAAAGGTAAGTTTAACTCTTTAAAAAAAACTAATGAAATTCTTTAAACAAATACCAGCGTTTCCAGATTATATTGTTTTTCGCGATGGTACAGTTGTTAAAATTAGCAATGGAAATCAACCTGTTGTTATTGTTAATATAGGAACAAATACACTTCGAGTTAATTTGTATATAAACGGCAAACGATATAATAAAATTGTTAAAAAAATTGTTGCTCAGGCGTTCAAGCAAAACCCTAATAATTACCTTAGAAATATCTTACATAAAGATGAAGATATAACTAATTGCCACTACTCTAATTTATATTATACAAATGAGCAATTACATAGGGGAGGGCACAAAGGAATACGCGGTGAAAACAAAAATAATCAAGCAAAATTAAATAATCAAAAAGTTGCATTTATTTTATTAAGTAAAAAAACAACTACAACACTGGCTAAAATGTTTAATGTGTCGCATTCTGTAATATCAGGAATAAAGAACGGCTACCGATGGATACATATAAGTAAACTTAATAATGAACAATTACTTGCATTAGCAAAAGGTATTGATTTAAGCTATGAAGAACAATTAGGTATAATAACAGATAATACCCAAAATGTTTATTCGAGAAAAGGTGTAAATAATATTGTGATAAGCCAAGAGCAAGAGCGTAGAAAAATACCTTTAAAAATAAATGAAAAAACAACAATAATGGTAGCTCCCGAAAAACTTAGAACATATAAACGTAAGTATAATTTAGTTTAGTATGAGAAAAATAGCAATTTTTACCATATTGTTGAGCTTAGCAATATGGTCGCAAGCAAGTATTGATATTGTGATAGGATACAATAATAATGAAAAAGATACTGAGAGTAAAGAATCGGCAATTATAATGCAAAAAAAGTTTAGTGAGTTGTACAGCAACTTCAAGTTAACCAAGACAACAACGGTTAGCGGTTTTGTAAATGTAATTCAAACATCAAAAGCCGACACTTTAATAGTTCTATTAATAGGACACGGTGCTATAATAGAACCGGAAAAACAAAAAAGATTAGGAACTTGGGCTTTTGCATTTAACGAAATTGCAACTACTAACGATGCTACTAATTATTATTTAGTAAGTAAAACTCTTAATTATTTAATAAAAAAAGCTACAGCTACTGTTAAATTAGTAATAATAGATGCTTGTTTTGCAAGTAGTGCATATAGTGAAAGTACAAATGCGAACTGGTTCTTTGCCAGCGAAAGTTATAACATAACAAGATTTGGTGCTCAATTATTTACATTACTGGTTTGGCAAGCTTTAGAAAAAGGCGACGAGCTTGTTAATTTGCAAGCCAAAATTAATTTAAAATATACCAATAAAGAATTTTACCCTCAATTTGGTAAGTGTGTATATGCCGATAAAAATTCACCAAACATAACATATCCACTAAAATCTATATCAGTAGGCAGTTTCACATTTTAAAATAATAGTATGAAAAAAGTAATTTTAATAATGGCAATAGCCATAACAAGTACAGTTTCAGCAGTAATACCCGATAGTGTATTAACAGTTGTAACAAACGAATTAATGACAAAGGGATATATAACGTTTGTTGATGAGCGTACACCAACACATACATTTTTATATGGCAATGAGTTTGGCAAAGAAATAGATAGTTTTTACAACGTTAAGACAACGGGAATACAAAAAGTTTTTATGATTGATAAGGAAACGGGTAAATCGTATCAGATAGAGATGAACTTTAAAGAACGTAAAGCTTTTATTAGAGATGGTAAAAACTTATTTATTGTTGACGATAAAATACTGTACAAAAAAGGCTTTAAATATGTAAAAGTTGAATGTGAGTAAACACATATATAGAATTTTAACTTAAAATATTGCAAAAAATGGAAGATTTAATAATTTTTAGAAGGCAAAGAGCTACAAAAGGGCAATGGATGAGCCACGAATCGCCACGTATTAAAATTGAAATTTCACGAGGAACTTTTGTGGTATTCAAAAAAGTAGCCGACTTATTGAAGGCTGAAAATAGAGATGCCGTTATGTTTGCTTTCAATAAGAAAGACAAATGTGCTTACATCTATAAAGAAGAACCGGAAGAAGACAGCTATTATCTATCAAAAACAGGTAGGGAGTATTACCGATTTACAAGCAAGGATTTGATGTTGTTTTTTATCGACTTTTTTGAAATAAAAAAAGAAAAAGCAGTCTATTTTGATGTAGATTCAACACCAAACGAAAAAGGAATGTTCAAGCTTGTACCATCTTTTTAGAATTAGTAAAAAAATATGAAAACAAAAGAGCCACACATAGTACCCTTTAGTAATGGGACTGAATTTTGGAATTGGCGGGATAACAATTGTGAAATTTGCGAAAACAATTCCAATGAGCTACGCAATGATTGTAAACTAAAAATTGCAATGGAACTTGGAGCAATTGGCGAAGGAACAATACCATTAGATACTGCCCAATGGATAGGTTACAATGGCTTAGAACTTAATGCTAAGTGTAATATGTTTAATATACAATTTAAACCCGTTACAATTGATTATAATGCGTGGCGACAACTTTCATTGTTTTAATTATTAGAAATAGAAAATGTTTTAAAATCAAATTTATATGAAACCTGTTGACAATAAATTTAGAAGCGATGAACGAAGAACAACTTATCGACATACTGAACAAAACACGGCACGAGCGACCACATTCAAAAAGCATAAAAACTGAGCTTTTGAATTTATTGTGTGTTAGCAACTGCCCTGACTTAACAGATGTTTGGAACTTAGCAGAACTACTATCAAGACGTGAACAAATAACCATTTACGAAATGAATGATATTTGGTGTGCTTTATCAGAAATGGAAAAAGAAGGCAAATGTACCTTAGCAGACTTCGAGTCTTATTAGGGTTGAGGCTAAGAGCAGTTGCCTTAGAAATACTGTTCAATAATTAACAAACGCTGATAGGCAATTGCTTTTAGCCTTTGTTATAAAACGTTAATTATGAAAGCATTTAGATTAAAATTAGCATTTAGATTTTTTGCAATATTAGATGTGATGTTTGCAGAAAGATTTGAACTAAAAACATACAGAGATGGTCGTAAAACAAGTGAAACTAACTTTTGCAAAAAAGAAATAGATGAAGCTGGTAGAAAAAGACTTCTTTAATGTTTTATAACGAGTTTATATTTTGCTTTTTTAAGTCAAAATGTAAGTAGTTATAAATGTGGTTACCCAAATAAAAAGCCTCTTAATTAAGAGGCTTTTTCATTTCTTTAATAATTTCGTTTTTATCAGAACTCCCCTTGCTACTCCCAAAGAAGTACGCATCAACCATTACTGTGATAGTACCCAAAGTGCCAACCATTGTATTTAGCATCGCACTGTCAAATGTTTGCTTGTAAATCATAATGATTAGGATTCCAAAGAACATTAAGTTAATAACAACTGCCAGTCCGTAAATTAAAAAATCTTTTGTTTTCATTTAAATTGTATTTAAGGAATGATTAAAAGCTTAAAAATTGCATAACAAAAAACGATGCGAAAAACAAAGCAAGAATTTTAATAAAAAATTGCCAATGCATAAATGTTTTATCTAGTAATCCTGATCCTATATAATACCATTTTTGTCGTGCTAATACGTTATATGTCAAGTCGTGCAACGTCCAACGAATGCTTGCGTAAATGAATGCTAAATACAATACATCGTGCATACTCTGAACTATTGGATTAACCGAAAACCACCCAATTGTAAATATTACAAGTACCTTAATTACAACGTCAATACTATGCCAATATTGGTATTTAAAATTAAATACTTTAACAGTTTTACTATTCAATATAGCGTAGTCGTGCCACGCATCTAAAACGCTGTATAGTACAGCAAAAATTAAAAAAGCTATCATATTATTATTATTTAGTTACCCAATTATTATTTTCAAAAAAATAAAA
Source organism: Paludibacter propionicigenes (assembly GCA_020721655.1). Lineage (GTDB taxonomy): Bacteria > Bacteroidota > Bacteroidia > Bacteroidales > JAFGXI01 > DYMG01. Next base: position 11,672 of record DYMG01000038.1, read on the forward strand.
AACATTTAAATCGGTATCGTAAACGATACTACCATTAGTAGTTGTTAGTGCAGTTCTTTGGGCTGTTGTTAGTCGTGGAACAATAAAAGCACCGGTTGTAGTAGATACTTCTAACTGCCCATTAACTATTAATTTTTTGTTGTTAAACTCACCATATATAAGTGGCGTTGTGGTATTAGAGTTAGATATATATAGTTTGTCTGAGCCGGTTTCGTAATATCCCGATTTATAACCTAATAAAACATTACCATTACCCGTATTGTTATAGCCTGCGAATGAACCTATAACAGTATTCTCACGTACATAACTGCTATTCATCATACCGAATGCACCAACAACAGTATTGTCTGCATGTGTTATAGATTTGCCGGCATTATGACCTATAAGTGTATTTCTATGATGATCGCCATTACCTGCACCAGCACCAAGTGAGGTGCTGCTAAAATTTGTATTAAATAGTATTTTACCCGCAACCTCAAATATGCCACGAGGTGTAGCTGTACCAATTCCTACCGACCAGTTAGATGTTGCCGGCGAAATGCTCCATCCTGTATTTTTTACCCACATAGCTTTAGCTATTAAGGTATCGCCATTGGCAAAAATAGTATCGCCATTTATTTTAGTTTTATTACTAATAACAAATGTGTCTGCCGCACCAAATATAGTGTCGTTAGGCAATAATAAATAATTAGTTGTTAGACTGTCAACGTTAAAATTAGCACTAAAATTGCCGTAATCAATAATAGTATCAATATACGCAGACCCACCTATCGACAAACTGTCTAATATACGAATTGCCGAAAAGGTTTTTATTTGCGAGTAGCTCATAACTGTTATGAGCAAACCCAATATTAAAAATTTATATCTCATATTATATTAAAGTTGCTTTATAATTTAAAGTGCAAGCTATTGGCACGGTTATTTTAAAACCATTGGCAGTACGGTCGGTTACTTTACAATCTACATTGTTGCCATCATTATCGTACACATAAGGAGTATCCATTGTATAGCTATAACCATCAGTACCTAGTGTACTTGCAAAAGTAATTTGATTAGTTCCAGGTATTAAAGATGCTATACTGTTACGATAGTTTGCTTCGTTGTTATAAACTACAAAGTTTGCAACATCTATTAATATCTCATTTAGTCTATCGCCCGAAATATCTTCGGTAGTGTTCTCATAAATGTATAGATTAATTTTATCTATTATTTCTGCTTGTGTCATAGTTTGCAATTTAATAGTAAATACTTATGTGAGTTTCTCCATTAATATAATTATTATTACTATCGAATGTTTCAATAAGTGGATAGCCAGTAGTAGGGTGTCGTTGTATTCTAGAGCTATAAATTGGTGCTTGATGCGACACCATTAATATAGCATCAAGAGGTACTGCAATATTTATTGAAAATATTCCAGTACCACCATCTATTAGATTAGCAGAACTTATTTCTATACTTCCTTTACTTGATATAACATCTTCCCCATCGCTACTAATGTGTGCCAATATTTTGGGAGCATTGTATCCAACAAATTTGTCAGTAGTTTTGGTGTTACCTACTATTTCTCCAATCTCATTAATTTTGACTAAGCCATTTTTGCCAAGCCATGTGTGCCCACTTGGTATTAAATTTAAATCAATTTCTCCATTGTTAAAATTTTCTTTCAAATACTTTCGATTGGTTAAGTCGTGTAAAATTTTAATTGTTTTTGCGGTTGCAAGATGGTTGTTGGAATCAAGAGTTAGGGCGTTGCTTGTTGGCAAATTACTTAGGGCTCCAGATGCGTTATACTTCGGAAGCAAAAGGCGACTTATTACGTTCGCATCATCTGCAATTTTAATGTACTCACCATTAGGGATTGCAGTGGTTATTTTAGCGATGCATATTAATTCTGTAGGTTTAGCAATTCCATCGGCATACTCTTTAAAAGTGCTCTCTGTGCAGTCGAGATACAGATATGCAGGTAACGGGATGTCGGCAATGCCTTCAAATGGTACTACTTTACCATCTATAAAGCAATAGCCTTGCGATACTGCAAAATTACTGCCATTATCTGAAGCAATAATACCATTAAGGATTACGTTCTCAATATCTCCCAATACTCCAGCTTCAATAGCCATAAATAATTGGTTTTGTAATTTTAAAAAATTGTCGGCATACCATTTTCGCACGCCCAGTTTTTGAATTTGTCTTTCCATAATTTTTATATTTAAGCCATACTTAATTCTACATTTCTCACTACTCTTAGCATTGTTTCGTTAAACCAATTAGCAATTTCATCGGCACTCATTTTTGCAAGCGTTGTATTTTGAGTATTTATACCACCCTTATTAAGCGCATCGATGTTTATAGTTATATTTCTAACTTGTGCAGCTGCACCGGTTACTTCTGTAACTTGATTACCTAATGTTTGGTTTAAATTACCATTAGCTTTTATACCATCTATGGCTAAGTCTTCATCGTTAAGAATGTCGCTTTTGCTACTTTCATCAGATTTCCATTTTATTTTCCACTCAGCTGTTTTTTCAGAAAGTTCTTTATTACGTAATAATCTGCCTTTATTAAGTGCGAGGTCTCTATCTCTATTAGCTCTGTCGATAGTAATTTTTGCTATATTTTTCTTATATTCTCTATCAGAAATATCGCCTAATAAATTTTTAATTTTTAAATAGCCTTTTTCAATACCATCGAAAAAATCCATAAAACTATTGCCCATTGATTGTATCATAACTGTAAAACTTAGTTTCATACCTTCCCACATTAAAGGGAATAATTTTTTTAGGTTTTCCCATTGAGCAGACCAGCCTTCTGTTGCTTCTATAAGACTATATATAACTGGTATAAGTGCTAAAATCCAACCCAGTACAGGCACGCCTAAAATGGCTCTACCCATAAATGTTATGCCTTTACCTGCGGCATAACTTGCTATTTTTATACCAACAAAACCTGCCGCAATAAAACCTAATATTGGTCCTAAAACACCCCAATTATTCCATGCAAATTGAATAATATTATTAACAATGTTTAAACCTTTTGCAACAACAGGCAATAATTTTTCGCCCATAGCGGCAAGTACAGTATTCCATCTATTTTTCACAATATCGCCAAGTACAGTTACATCGCCGTGTGCATTGGCAAGAGCTTGAGATAAATCGAACTTTGAGGCATCGAAAGTTTTGAAAGTGTTTAACAAATCTTCAGCGTTTGTACCAACTTTTTGTAGCATACCTTTTAAACCCTCTGGGCCACCTATTGCAGTAATTGCAGCGTGCTGTGCTTCCTGTGTCATTCCCTTAAATTTTATAGAAATTTGTTCTATAATTTTATCGGCACCAAGCATTTTCCCATTTTTATACAAATCAATATCAAGTTCTTTTCCTATTTTTGCAGCGTTTTCGGTTAATCCTTGAAAAAAGGTTTTTGTCATATTAGCACCTACATCGCTATTTTTAGCAATACTCGTAAAGCCGGCAAAAATTTTATTGGCAATATCAACATTTTGCCCTGCACTTGCAGCGGCTCCTAAATATTCAGTTTGAACACGTGCTAATTCGGCATAAGTTGTTATTCCTGTTTGTACTGTTTTAGCATTACTTATTAAGTAGCCGTCTATATCTTTAACACCTAAGCCCATAGCTTTCATAGCTTTAACCGTAGCTGTCATAGTTTCATTAAGATTAGCACCTGTAGCAACACTATAATTGCCAACTTTTTTAAATACATCAACTGCTGCCTTTCCAAATAAGCCAGTTCCACTTTGCAAATCGTAGAAAGCTCTGGTGCTATCATTTAAATTCGTTCCAACTTCAAAAGCAGCGTTTTTTATTGAGTTTTTATATTTGTCCATTTCTGCTTTTGGTTTGCCTAAATTCATTTGTTTTATTTGCAAAAACTCATTGTTGAACTCTGCGGCTTTTTTTGTTGCCGAAATTGCGAGCATACCAATTGCAACAATTCCAGCCCCCATCAACACGTATTTGTTTGTTATTAAGTCCATGCCTTTGCCAAGCATAGGCAACTCTTGTTTCATTGCACTAAATGCTTGAGCGTGCTTAATTTTTAACGCATCAATTTTGCCACTTACTTTTTTCAACTTACTATTAAATAGCCGGTCTTTTAATTCTAGTAATAAAGTTAATTTTGCAGATGCCATAATTATTTTATTGCGTTAGTAATGTCTTTAAGTACCATTTTTTCTAACCTATTGAGTAATGCTTGAGATTCGCCCATAAATTGACGTTTTGTAATATCTAATTGTTTTGTATGTGCCTTTACAGTTATATCTCCTTTTTTATTACTCCTATCTGGGCGTTTGCGTTTAAATGATGGTACATTAACAGTGCCTTTAAATCCTTCATTGTGTACTTGAGCGTACGGAACATCAGTTCCTATTATTATCATTTGTCGTGAAACATAAATTTTACGTATTGAACGCATTAGTCTGCCTGTATCGCGTAAAATACCACGTCTTGCACGTTTTTTACTTTCACCAGGTATTGAGTTTCTTTTTTTCCAAGGTTCTACAGATGTATCAACCCAGTTTTCTTGGCGAAACCTATTTTTAGAAAATAAAACAGCACGTGCAGCAAGTCGGTTAGGCAAAGCATCTAATGCACGAGAAATTTTGTATATTTTTCCGTCAAAACTCATAGTTCAGAAGTATAATTTGCAGTTTGTTTAATTATTTGAGCTTGTATTTCCAAGTCGCCATCGCCTGCAGTCCAACTAAATCTGTTATAAATACTATTAGAATTATTGGTGTATTCGGCTTTATAATTTAATTGATGAGCAATGCCAACACTGGATAGGTCTATTGGTTCAAAACTTACAGCTTCTAATTTACTTGTATTTTGGCTTTCGGTTCTGTTTACAAGTTCGTGAATGGTATTAATATACGTAAAAAATTTTAAAGCATTATTTTGTGATGCACTTAATTGTGAAGTGTCGCGTATTTGTTCATAGCCAAAGTGTAAGTTAACAGAAACTGTTTTATCTTCTAAATTTAAACTCCACTGAAATAAAACAGCAGGCAATGGCAAAATATCAAAAAGTTTGGGGCTTTGAAACTGTCCTTTGAACAAATCAAAATACTTTATAGGAGTTAGACCTTTAGCTATGAATAGTGCCACCGCAGTGCTATTTGTTAGTTTATCTTGTATTTTTTTAAATAAATATTCCATTTACTTGACTTTTATATTTTTTAATACTATATTTGTAGAAGAGTTTTGGATAACCTTTAAGCAATAGTCGGGAGCATTGACCATACCGAGGGACTATTTAAAACTTTTCTTTTTTTATTAAAACGCCTTTTCTTCTGTCCTTTTCTAAAGTTAAATTCATTTTATTCCATGTTTTTATTATTTGCCCTTTATCAGTAATGCTTACATCGACAATGAAAGCAAAATCTTTATAAAACTTAATGTATCGTTTTTGATGATCTTCAAATTCTTTTATATTGCCATTATCATCAATTTTATTAAAGATACTACGTAAATGCATCCAGACTTCATCGGGTTGTTTTAGAACAGTTTGAATGTGAGGAAACATAAAATGTCTCTCTTGCTCCCAATAAACTGAGTTAGGTTTTGTATGAACTTTAAATGTTTTCTCTTTCATGACTAATTTAGAACCTGAATAATCAGTAAAATTCATGAGGTTGTCATTGTCAATTATATCGTTTAAAAATAATTCTTTTACATTGTTTTTATTAATAGTCTTGTCGAATTTTATATTTTTATAATTATTTCTAATTTTAGAGTAAGGGTCAAATCCAAAATGTGTAAAGTCTAAATCGTTAAGTTTTCTACGCATTGCATCAATTGGTGCATAGTATTGTTCATCAGTAAAAATACGTTTACTTACAGGTCTATTTATTCGAAATGAAGATTTGCTATAAGTTTCACCCAATAAATCCTGTCCCTTATCTCCTGTTGTTATAATAGATTTATCAGGTGTATGTGGATATTGCTCCATCATACAACGGCACCCATAATCGTTGGGAGGCCATACCTTACTTGCTTCGTTTATTTTAAATACTTTACCGTCTAATAATTGATGTGTACTGCGAACATTGCTATCGCCTGCAGTAATATAAATCATATATGGTATATGGTCCTTTTCGCTTAAAGCCCTAAAATACGTAGCCGATGTTTGTCCAGTTGCTATTGCTAAATTATATTCAGTTTGTAGCCAATTTGTGTTGAAATTATTAGTTTGTTTTTGTACAAGTTTTTTGAACTCATTAAACGTATTGATTTTCATTTTTTCTTTATTGAAAATCATATCTCTACCAATTGCCATGCGAGCTTCTGTTTTACTCATAGCAAACTCATAAACATTAAGTTCCATTAAACTCATAGCAAGCACATCGGGTTCGGTATATGCAACTTCAATTGCACGTTTTCCCCAACCTTCTCGTAATCCTTTAATCAACAGTGTAGCTTCTTCGACCACTAATTTACTTTCTATTGGGAGTGTTTCGTTACTATTATATAACTCTTCCCAAAGTTGCTCTTCTAAGCGTTGAATTTCTGTATTATTAGCAACTGCTGTAAATTGCTCGGTAGTTCCGCCACAATTTGGGCAGGTGCCAGCGGTGTAATTTGGCAATGTTAAACCTAATGCTTTTATATTTGTTATATTATTCGGCATTTTGTTTTCTACTTTTTTTTTACCAATTATTGGAATGCTAAATGTTTTACTAATCCATTCATCAGGTATTTCGTGGGTACGTAGCAATTCTTTGGCAATATCCCAATGCTCTTTAAGTGAAAGAGTTTGGGTAGTATCAAACGTAAAAGTGTCGCCCTCGTTGAATGGATAGCCGTGTATTGCAAGTAATGGTAATAATTGCTCGTTAATTAAAAATGCAATATTACGTCTATCAGTTGGGGCAATTTTCTCGTCAAGATTACGTTCGTGCACCTCCGCCTGTGAACGAGAACTCCCACTATCAGAAATCATTGTACTACCAGTAATAGCTTTTGATATTTCAGTATTGTTACGCTCAATTTTTTTATCGAACGCATTTGAACCATCGGTTGTGTTGGCTTCTTTTATCTCAAGCATTGTGCCTTCGGGAAAAACAGCATACGAAGCTTCGCCCAGTTGCTCCAACATTTCTTCAACTTTATCAAGCGTATCATCATCGTATCGCTGAGATGTTGCAGTAACTAAAGGAATGCCAAATTTTTCACAAAATTCTGCCCAGCTTTGCATCATATTTCGTTTCCAAATGAGATTAGGAACTATTTTATTAATAAGCCCTAAATCATCTACCTTGCCAAACTCAATAAGCCATTGCTCTAAATCGGCTTCATAATTATAAATTTCATCTGCTTTGCTAAGGTCAGGTATAACTACTCGTTTTTTTGGTACTACATTGCCACGTGGTATAAGTGCTGTTTTTATTTTTGCACTTTCCATACTCTCAATTTCAATAAGGCTATGCCCAAATATTGGAGTTTCTGCCAGTATATCTAAAATATCGTAAAACCATTTTTTGCGAATAAACTTTGTTTTTTCTTCGTCAATATCGCCTTTATCATTAACAATTTGAAATTCGGTATTGAGAACTGAACTTTTACGCAATGTTATTTGGCTTTCTAAATGCCCATCGGTTTGTAAGTCGTCTATTAGGTTATAAAATAAATCTCTACGAGGTTTTTCTTTATCGGCAGCAATTAATGTAGCTGCACGCCACTTATCAATATCCTTACGGCTTTGGTCTTTAAATTGTTGTACAATTTTATCAATAATGGCACCAGTGTTATTTATGCCCTTGCTCTTTGTTGCAATTGCTTTATGTTTAGGGGCATTATATACCTGCCCTAATTTGTTATATATTTTTGTCATTACCACTTATTATTTTGGTATGGATATTTAGATTTAATTCTAATAGGCGATTTTGGGATACCATTATCGTCTGTTATTGCAGGTAAGTCGGCTTTTGCACCGCCCTGTATGCTTTTTAACCAGTCCAAAGCATCGTTATAGCGTAATGCTCTATGTTCAGGTATTCTGTCTGGAGCCGTGCTAGTATATAATATATATAATGCTATGTCGATAGTAATTTCAACAATATAAGCACTTCTTGGGTCGGGGTCGGGTATTGGGTTTGCAACTGTAAAAATTGCATCAACATCGTAAAAGCCTCCAATATAATTTTTAATACGGCTTATTGCCATATTTTCAGCAGAATGTAATTTGCTGTCAGTATAACCCTCTAATAAAATGCTTCTTATTTCATTTCTTATTTGAGCTTGGTAATCTGTATCTGTTAAAAATCTTGCCATTAAATATTATTTAAACATTAATTAAAACCTGTTTTTTTTCTTTTTTAATGTATCTGTGCGGCTTTTAAATCTTGTATTTTTTACATCTAATGAAATTGCCGAATTTAAATCTGAAATTGCATCTTGAAGTGCATCAGGTGCATCGTCATTAATTCTACTACCTTTTTCGAAACCTAATATTTGATTTACAAGTTCAATAATATCGGTAGTATCTTTATCTGCTAAGTTAAAAAATACATTGCCACGTTCAAAGAAAGCCGACATACTTTCAATACGTTCAACCTTGTTGGCTTTTGGTTTTTTATCGGCAATTACAGGGATATGATAACCACGTTTATCGCCTTCGGCATCGAAGTCGGGAACAAATATTGAACCTTGAGCAAAAGAACCTTCTACTTTATATCTAATATTGTATTTTTTAAGTTTCATACTCTCGTACAAATCGTAAAGCCATTCGGCAACTTTTGCTCTTGATGTTTGTCGTACGTGTGCTTTAATTACATGAAATTCTTTACCACGTTTGCCAACCAAAAGCATAGCTTTATAATCGGCAGTGTCGGAATAAGATAAATCGCCATACATTACAAGAGCTTCATATTGATGTAATGATAATCGTTGTTTGTAATGTATCCATTGATTTTTGAAGACAGTACCAACTTCAATAGGATTATCTTGATATTCTCTCTGAAAAGCAAGTTCGCCAATATCCTTTCGTAACTCTTGCCAATATTCTAAGCTGTAATTTTCTTCCCAACCACTTTTCCCGTTATCTTGAATTGCTTTTGCAATAATTATATGATGTTTTGTTTTTTTTCCATCACGCTTGTACTCTTCCCGTACTTTTTCAAAGTGTTCGCTCATCAATTGAATAGTACTTATTTTTGAAAATCTATTGTTAGACTGAACATAACGGCGTTTGCCACTCCCAAAAGTTCCCCATAAATCTTCTTTTAACCATTCAAATAATTCTCGTGTAAGCTTTGGATTTTTAGAGCGTTTTTTTGTATCTACATCATCAACCGAAATGTAATCGGGGCGGTTAGCTTGATTACGAATACCACGAGGACTTTGCCCAATTCCTAAACTTGTGAAGTACGCATCGTCTGACGTGGAAAAATTACCATCAGCCCAATCGCCCAATTTAAAACGTTTACCATAATCGTTTTCTAACCGTTTATTATACTGTATTTCCGCTTGAATATCGCTAAGTAACTTTTTGGCTTTAGTTTCATTTTCGCCGATAAGGAGCATAAAAAACAAATCTTTTTTTACATAATATAAATATAACGGAATACCAACATCTGCGTGGACAGACTTAGCACCTGAGCGAAATATACGTTGCAATACATATATTTCATCGTTTTCAATTAAAAGTTTTGCAGCTTTTTTATGATACCAAGCACTTTTAGCTGTAGCATAACTTGCTAAGTAGTACTCGAACCATTTGATGTATTCTTCTTCAAGTTGTTTTTTGCGTTTAGCTTTATCGCCAGCGGTTTCGTGAATGTCGATACTGGTACTTTTGACAATGATTTTGCAGTGATTTTCAAAATCACGATATGCTTTTTCGTTTTTATTATTCATTGTCAATTTGCTCCTTTATAAATCCTTTGGTTAAATCAACAATAGTTATAAGTATATTGGCAGCTAAATTTTGGGTCGTAAGCCAGTCCGTAAATAATTTTAAAACAGATATTGAAAGTTGAACAGATACACCTTTATCTACACGCTCTAATGCTCTCGTTATCTTGCTTAATGTGTCTGCGTTGAATTTAGGAGCTTCGCCATTAACAACTTTTTCTAATTCAGCTAATAACAGTTGCTTTATTTTATGAGGAGCCGCAAGTGTTTCGCTTTTCTTTTCTTTCCAATGGTATTTATTAACCCAATTGCCAACAGTATTTTCGCTCACACCAACAGTTTGTGCAATAGCTTTGTTTGTCCAACCCTCATTAATATATAGCCCTTCGGCGTGTATTCGTTTGCTTAAGTTTCCACTCATAATATTAACAAAAGTATGTGATATATACATTTGTCATACAAAAGGGTGCGAAACTCGGACGTAATGTCAGGTGTTCGCATACTTGTTTTGGTAATTGTTTTAATACTAATAAGTTTGTGGCTCAAAGTGATAATTAAATAAATGCTTATAGATGAATTTTAGAGTAAACGGAAATGTAGTTAAATTATATGGTGTTATTTGGGAAGGCGATGGTTCTTACATAAGTAATCAGCTTGAAGCTCTTGAGGGTACTGATGAACTTGTAGTAAGATTGCATACTCCTGGGGGTTCTGTTATTGATGGAAATATAATTGGAAATACTTTAAAATCCTTGAACAGGGAAATACATATAATAGTTGATGGAATGGCTGCAAGTATGGGAGCTGTACTATTAACTTATGCTGATAAAGTTAGCATTAGAAGCAATGCGTTTATAATGATACATGAGCCACAAGGTGATGGTCGAGGAACCGCAAAAGACTTACGTTCAACAGCCGATGTTCTTGATAGTATGCGAGCTAATTTTATATCTGTATTTTCCACACGTACGGGCAAAGGAACTGCTGACGTGGAAAAATGGTTAAATGGCGATAACTGGTTTGATGCATTAAAAGCCAAAAATGAAGGCTTAGTAGATGCAATTGTAGATTTAGTTATTCCACAGGAACAAATGAATGCCCTACGTAATATGAAAATTACAGCTTTGTGGGCTTCTACCAAAAGCGAGGCTGATAAATACTTTACATTCGAAAGTAATAACAATTCAAATTTAAATAACAATTCAAAAAAAATAGAAATGAATAAAGCTGAATTAATACAAGCCTTAGGCTTAAAAGGTGTAACAGCCGATAGTAGCGATACTGCTATTATTAATGCAATAAAAGAGCAAAAAGAAGAAGCTCTGGCAAAAGCAACAAAAGCTGAAGGCGAACTTCAATCTTTTAAAGATGCTGATAAAACAGCAAAGAAAAATGTTGTAATCGCAGTTGTAGATACAGCTGTTAAAGAGGGTAAAATAAAAGCTGAGCAAAAGGAAACTTTTGTTGGCATTGGTAATACTTCGGGTATTGAAGCATTAAATATTGCTTTTGCAGCAATGAGTGGACGTAAGACTATTGTAGCGCAAATTAATGGTGGTGGTTCTGAAACACAAGGAAAAGAAAATTGGGACTGGGATAAATGGCAGGCTGAGGACTCAAAAGGTTTAGAGGCTATGGAAAAAACCAACTTAGAAGGTTTTAAAGTTTTGTATAAAACTAAATATGGTGTTGAATTTTCAAGATAATTAAAAATTAAATAAAAGTAAATATATGAAAAGTTTATTGATTGTTTCAAAAACAATAATGGCAATATTTGCCGTATTATTATTCGCGGGTGCAGTATCGGCAGGTACTGGTTGGGATATAAATATTGTCGCTCCCGTTGTAGGTGCATTAAGTTTTATTCCAACAGGTGCAGGCATTGCTGCATTTGCAGGTATAAATCAGGAAATTTGGACTCCTTTATTGGTAGAACAATTTAGAGCTGCTGAGGAAGCTGGATTTTTAACCGAAATACCCGATGAAAGTAGATTTGTAATTGCAGGTCGTGGGGAAAATGAAGTTATAAACTTAACCGATATAGGAGCCGACCCTGAAGTGCTTATAAACAATACAACCTATCCAATTGGTTTCTATACACAAACCGATACTCCGATAGCTATTACTCTTAATAAGTATCAAACAAAGGCAACTAAAGTAACTGATGATGAAATTCAGTTTATTGCTTACGATAAAATTAAACTTGTACAAGCTAAGCATACAAAAGCAATTATAGAAACTCGTAATGCTATGAGTATTCATGCATTGGCACCAACAGCTAATGCTACTAATACACCGGTTATTAAAACAACAGGTGCAGATGATGGCACAGGTAGAAAAAAATTAATACCTGCGGATATTTTAAAATTAAAACGAGCTTGGGATGCTTTGGGAATACCAGCAATGGGTAGAATATTAGTTCTTTCAACTGACCATCACAACGACTTGTTAGATTGGGATACAGCAAAAGATACAGCAAGATATTCGGCTGATGATACCGGTAAATTGAATAATTTGATATACGGATTCAAAGCATACGTATATATTGAAAATCCTTATTATAACACCACAACATTACAAAAATTGGCATTTGGTGCTGCTGTAACAGCTACCGACCATCGAGCTTCGGTTGCTTTTTCTGCACAAGAAATGTTTAGAGCTGCTGGTTCTACCAAAATATATACCAATTTACCCGATACACAAAACCAAGCTTGGATGTTTAATGTTCGCCATAATTATATTGTACTTCCTAAAAAAGAGAGAGCATACAGTGCAATTATGTCCGATGCAGTTTAGGTTAATTCTTAGTGTGGTTTTTTCCCAGCTCCATTAGGAGCTGGGTTTTAACAAAATTGTTTAACAAAACGTAAAATAAAAATGAAAATTACTAACGAAATAAAAAAAACGGCAGCTCAATTATTTGCCACTTCTGTAAAAGAAAATGTATTATTTATTAACACAAAAGGCAATTTTTTTACAAATAAAAACAGAGCTGAATTA
>DYMG01000117.1 GCA_020721655.1 Paludibacter propionicigenes
TGTTGATTGAATTGCCATAAAAAAGCATTCACTATTTATATTGATTCCGAATAATACTATTTTTATTATTCAGATACTCACAAAAGATGAAAACAGAGCCTAAAAGCTGTAAAAACAGTCCAATTTTCTAACAGCTTAACATAACTATCCTATTACCATTACGGTTTATAGGTAAAATATTTGAGTTTACGCAAATTTAATTCTATCCAAATTGTATAATTGGAGGAGATTGTCCCTTTTTATCTCCAAATCAAGTATATTTACAGTTTATTAATGAGGTCAGTCTAATAAGTTATAAAGTTGAACGTTTATAAAGTTAAATTATTGATAATAAGAGTTTTAATTCAAATTTACAATAACGCATAAAGTCCTGATAATTAAATATATAACCTATTTAATGGAAATTAAACTGACTTTTTATACCGGACTCATTAATAATAAAGGATAAATTGCATTTATTACTTGAATGTGCCTTTTAATCAACACCAAAAATTATTTCTCTTTTTATGTTAAATGGATTGTTTCGTTTGTACTCACTTCTAAAATGTCGTTTAATAACTGAGTGATTTTCCCATTTTTTATTTCCATTTTCTAAAAAATCTTTTAAAATAAAATCCACTTCATCGTAATTTTTAGCATCTAACTGCTCTAAGTCGCTGTTTGTAATTCCTAAACCATCTGTTGGAACAGCATTAACGCAAAGTTGAAGTGCGTATTTCTGCTCGTTATTTAGTTCATTGTCAATTAAATACTTCGATAATTCGTAAACTTCAGTTTTCCAAAGACTTTGTATCATTCCATAGTCTCCAACATCGCCATGAAGAGTCCAATAGCCTTCTAATAGCTCTGTATAATTGTCGGTAGAAAGTACCAAACCTCCATTTTGTTGAGCCAAATTATAAAGGTAAACCATTCTTAATCGGGCTTTTATATTTCCATATCTAATTTTATTTTCTATTGTAGATAAGTCTATTTCGCCTTCTTCTATTGTTTTTAAAGTTGTTAAATAAAGCTCGGTTAAATTTACATCTTTAAAATTAGTACAAAATGCTTCTCCTATTAGTTTTCCTCTGTTTATTTCGCCTTCGGTGTTTGTTTCTATTGTAATACTTCTGCCTATTAATTGTATGTTATTTTTTTTACAAACAGGCGATGCTAAAACTGAGCAAAGAGCCGAATCAATACCTCCACTTTCGCCAATAATTAGCGATTTTATGTTGTATTTTAGTATATAATTTTCTAATTGTTTTCTAATTATTTTTACTACTTTTTCACTATTCATTTTCTGAAAAATTTAAAATACATTTAATTTTTTATATTTCTTTTTCAATTAAATATGTATTCCTATCTGAGCTGCTTCTAGATATAAGTTCGCCTAAAAAACCACCAACAAACAGTTGAACTCCAATAATTGAAAGAGTTAACGATAGGTAGAATAAAGGTTGGTCTGTTATATCTCGTGTTATTGTGTTTGAAAACATAATGTTAAACATTTTTTCGCCAATAATCCAAACAGCAATAAAACCACCAATTAAAAACATAAGTGTTCCCCAAACGCCAAAAAAATGCATTGGGCGACGTCCAAATTTTGTAATAAATGTTATTGAAAGTAAATCTAAAAAGCCGTTTACAAAACGTTCTAAACCAAATTTTGTAACACCATATTTTCTTTCCTGATGAGAAACAACTTTTTCGCCAATTTTATAGAACCCTGCTCTTTTTGCTAGAACAGGAATATATCGGTGCATTTCACCATAAACTTCAATACTTTTAACAACTGATAATTTATAAGCTTTAAGTCCACAATTCATATCGTGAAGTTTTAAACCTGTAACCATTCTCGAAGTTCCGTTATAAAGTTTACTTGTTACTCTTTTAATAAATGGGTCGTATCTCTTTTTTTTCCAACCAGATACTACATCAAAATCATCATTAATAACCATTTTGTAAAGCTCTGGTATTTCGTCCGGACTATCTTGTAAATCGGCATCTAATGTAATAACTACATCGCCTTTAGCTACATTAAATCCTGAGTGTAAGGCTGCCGATTTTCCGTAATTTCTTCGAAATTTAATGCCTACAATTTGTTCATTTTCATTTTCTAATTTTTCAATAACTTTCCACGAATTATCGTTACTACCATCGTCAACCATAATAATTTCGTACGAAAATTTATTTTCGTTCATTACTTTTGTTATCCACGAAATTAATTCAGGAAGCGATTCTTCTTCGTTGTATAGTGGTACTACTACCGAAATATTCATATTTTTTAATTAAAATTTTCTGTTTTTTTTAGTATTGCCGATGTTATTAAGGATATAATTGTTCCTATAAATGTGAACCCAAATACAGTACCAATACTAATAATAGTTGGTCCTACAAATTTTTTCGACATCTCAATAGCATTTTCAACTTGTTCGTCGGGTAAACCTTGTGCCAAAAGCTCTTGTTCTTGTAAATCTGAAATTTTTTGAATTAAATCTGGGTCTATAAATGCATATAAAAAATACATAAAAATACCCAAAATTATTGCCGAAATTAGACTAACAATAACTCCTAAACCAAATGCTTTTCCAAAACTTATTATTCCATTTTCGCTTTCTCGTTGTTTTTTTGTGGCTATTACTATAAAAAGTATTAATATTCCATAGTTTAAAAAACCCAACGATTTATTAAATGTTAAATTAGTTACATACAATATAATTGTAAAAACAACTAAGCTTAAACCTGTTATTGCACCATAATTAATGGCATTCTTCCAAATTGTTCTATTTTCGTCCATATTAAATAAAAAAAAACAAATATACTTAATGATATTAGAATTATGAATTAAAAATTATGAATTATGAATTAAAAATTTAAAAAGAATTATCTCTATTCACAATAAAATAGTTAATTTTAGACCAAATTTTTAAGACATGATTGACTATAAAATATATCTTGCAGGTAATTTTGTAACTACAGACGAGAAATTAGAAGTTTCTAATCCTTACAACAACAAGGTTTTTGCAACAACCTACATAGCAGGAAAAAAAGAAATAGAAATAGCTATTACAAAAGGTAAAGAACTTGAAAAAACAATGAGAGATTTACCTATTTACAAGCGTTATGAAATTTTAATGCAAATAGCAAATTTAATAAAAGCCGACAAATTACATTTGGCAACAATTCTTGCACAAGAAAGTGGAAAACCAATGCGTTACGCTTTGGGCGAAATTGACAGAGCTGCACAAACATTTTTAGTGGCAGCAGAAGAAAGCAAAAGATTACCTTCTGAATATTTTTCGTTAGATTGGACACCTTCTGGGCACGGAAAAGAAGCACTTGTGAAATATTTCCCTGTTGGTTTAATTTCTGGAATATCGCCTTTTAATTTCCCACTAAACTTAGCTGCACATAAAATTGCACCCGCTATTGCATCGGGAAACCCAATAATTTTAAAACCTGCACGTTCCACACCGCTATCAATTTTAGAACTTGCCAAAATTATTGACAAAACAGACCTCCCAAAAGGTGCAATTTCTTTATTCCCAACCGATAGAGTTGATGGAAATCAATTAGTTACCGATTATAGAATTAAAAAACTAACATTTACAGGATCTCCAGAAATTGGGTGGAAAATGAAAAGTGAGTCAGGTTCTAAAAAAATAACCTTAGAACTTGGCGGAAACGCAGGAGTTATTGTTTCAGAAAATTCAAATTTTAGCGATGCCGTTGCAAAATGTTTAGTTGGTAGCTTTGCATACTCCGGACAGGTTTGCATTCACGTACAGCGAATTTATGTACAAGATACTATTTTCGATAAATTTGTGCAAAAATTTATTGAAGGAACATCAAAACTTAAATTTGGCGACCCAACTGATTCGGAAACCGAGATTTCGTCGATGATTGATGAAGAAAATGCCAAAAGAGTTGAACTTTGGGTTAATGATGCTGTTGCTGATGGTGCAAAAGTTTTAAGTGGCGGAAAACGTAATGGAACATACTACGAACCAACTGTTATTACTAACACAAAGCCACAAATGAATGTTTGTTCACTCGAAATTTTTGGACCAGTTGTAACAATCGAAAAATTTTCGAAATTTGAAACAGCAATAGCCGAATTGAATAACTCGCAATACGGCTTGCAAGCAGGCGTTTTCACAAATAACATTCAAGAAATTAATTATGCTTTTAACGAATTAGAAGTTGGTGGTGTTATAAATAACGACGTGCCATCGTTTAGAGTAGATCACATGCCTTATGGTGGAATTAAAAACTCTGGTTTTGGTAGGGAGGGTTTAAAATATTCAATTTTAGAAATGATGGAACCAAAACTACTTGTTAAAGAAAAATAACTAAATAAATGATATACAGACATAATAATTTTGACCTTAAAAGTTACAATACATTTAATATTAAAGCTACTGCTAATCAGTTAATTAAGTTCACTTCTGTAGCTGAAATTCAACACATTATAAATTACGGGGAATTACTAAATTCAAAAATTTTTATTCTTGGTGGAGGCAGTAATTTGCTTTTTACTAAAAATTTTGAAGGAATAATTTTAAAATCTGAAATTAACGGTATAGAGCTAATTTTAGAAGACGACGAAAACATTGAATTAAAAGTTGGTTCCGGAGTTGTTTGGGATACTTTTGTTAAATATGCCGTAGAAAATAATTATTATGGTTGCGAAAATTTATCAAACATTCATGGAAATGTTGGAGCATCGGCTGTTCAAAATATTGGTGCTTATGGGGTTGAAGCTAAAGATATTATAACCAAAGTTGAATGTGTTTCGCTAAAAACAGGAGAAATTTTAATTTTAAAAAATAAGGACTGCAAATTTGAATACAGAAATAGCGTATTTAAATCGGAAGAGAAGAATAAATATTTAATCACGAATGTTTATTTTCAACTATCAAAAAAGAAGAATTTTAACTTAGAATATGCCAATTTAAAACAAGAATTTATATCGGGAAACGAACTTACATTAGAGGCTGTAAGAAGTAAAATTATTGAAATACGCCAAAACAAATTGCCAGATATTAAACAATTTGGCAATGCTGGTAGTTTTTTTAAAAACCCAATAATAGATAGCTACGCATTTGAAAAATTGCATGCTAAATACCCAACAATGCCATATTTTGAGTTAGAAGAAAATAATTTTAAGATTCCTGCTGGTTGGCTCATAGAAAACGCTGGTTGGAAAGAAAAACCAGCAAACAACGTTTCGGTTTACCATAAACAAGCTTTAGTAATAATAAACTTAGGAAATGCAACAGCCGAAGATATTATAAACTACTCAAACTCAATAGTTAAAGATGTAATAAATAAATACGGCATAAAAATTGAAAAAGAAGTGATTTTTGTATAAAAACAAATACCTAATGAAAACAAAAATAATAATAACTATAGTAATAAGTTTATTCCTTTTTTCGTG
>DYMG01000118.1 GCA_020721655.1 Paludibacter propionicigenes
CCAATTATATTACTCGGCAATACCCCAAAATTTGGCTATCCAGTAAGTAGAAAAAAAATCAATATCTTTATTGTGAATTCCTTTAACACCTCCGTGTTTTATATCGTTTCCGGGGTCGTTTAGTATTTTATGTCCTACGTTTTTTTCAATAATATAAGTTATAACTAATTTATTATCAGCATAAAACTCTTTGGCAGAAAGCAAGTTATTTGATTCAAAATTTTCTTTTAAACTATAATTTGAGGTATCTAAATTATTTTTTTTACACCATTGTTCAACAATTCTATCTCCATTGCTTTTTACAACAATATTATCGTCTGTGCCTTGAAGAATTGCAATTCTTGGCACTTTAGTGCTTTTAGAAAGGCTGTCTAATAAAATTGAGGGTGCAGCAATTAAAGCTCCGGCGTTAAATAAATTTGGATAGTTATTTAACATAGCGTTGCTCATAGCACCACCAGCCGACATTCCGGTAATAAAAATTTGTGTTGAATCTATATTTTCAGTTTCTAAAGTATGTTTAATCATTTGGTGTATTGATGCTATTTCACCCTTATCTTTTTTGGCTTTAAACCCAATAAAAAAATTGAAACATTTGCTTACATTATTTATTTGTCGTTGTTCGGGGTATATAACAATAAATTTAAAATAATCGGCTAATTTGTTCCAATCGGTAGCATTAGCAACTTTTTTTGCATTTTGCGTACAACCGTGTAAAACTACAACTAATGGGTATTTTTTTGTGTTATCTAAATTTTGTGGTTTATGTATGTACATTTTTAACCCACCACTATTTTTTCCGAAATTTTCAACCAATTCTAAATTTTGAGAAAAAAGAAAAGTAGAAAAAAGCATTAAACTTATGGTAATAACTAATTTAAATTGCATAGATTAATTTTGTATAATTCCATCAACTATAGTAAGTTTTCTGTCGGTTTTTTCGGCTAAAACATTGTCGTGAGTAACAATAACGAAAGTTGTGTTAAACTTGTTTTTAAGAGAAATAAATAATTGAAATAATTCTTCAGAGTTTTTAGAATCTAAATTTCCGGTTGGTTCGTCGGCTAAAACTAAAGCCGGATTATTTATTAAGGCACGTGCAATAGCAATTCGTTGTAGTTCGCCCCCCGAAAGTTCGGCAGGTTTGTGGTTTAATCTGTGCGAAAGATTTAAAAATTCTAACAATTCTGTTCCCTTATGTAATGCATCTTTTTTTTGAATTTTTGCAATAAATGCTGGCATACAAACATTTTCTAAGGCTGTAAATTCTGGCAATAAATGATGAAATTGAAATATAAATCCTATGTTTTTATTTCTAAATTCGGCTAATTTGTTGTTTTTAAACTTGTTAACTTCAATATTATTGATAAAAATACTTCCAGAATTTGGCTTACTTAGTGTACCTAAAATTTGTAGTAAAGTAGTTTTTCCGGCTCCGCTTGCTCCAACTATCGAAACAATTTCGTTTTTTGTTATTTCTAAATTTATGCCTTTTAAAACGTCTACATTTTTAAACGATTTTGTTATGTTTTCTACTTTAATCATTAAAATATTATTTAGTTACTAAACTATCAGCAACGCTTAAACTATCTGGTTTTAATACAGATAAATCGGGTATAAAACTACTTTCGTTTACATCTGTTAAAGCTGGAAACATACTGTAAGTTAACGATAAAGTTGGTTTATAAAGAAGCGAATTTGTTTTAGTAGTTTCTTCTAATAATTTGGTTGCATTATCAATTTTATCTACTATAACAAGAAGTGCCCCAACAATAATTAAATATTTTAATCCGCCAAAAACAGCACCTGCAATTTTGTTTATCCAGCCTAAAGCTGCTGCTTTTACAACATTGTCTATTAATTTTGACAGCAAATGTATTATAATAACAATTCCTATAAAAATTAATGCAAAGGAAATAATAGGCAAATATTTTTCAAAACCATTGGTGTTTTTATCAATTAAATCTTCAACAAACTTATAAAATTTCATTGCCCCCCAAACGCCAATTAACAAAGCTCCAAGTTGAGCTAATTGCCCTATAAGCCCTTTCGTAAAACCTTTGTATAATCCCCAAATTACTGGTATTATGATGATTATGTCTATTATACTCATTAAGAAAAAATTATAACGTAAAAGTAATTATTTTAATTTAGAAAAAAACATCATTTTTTTATTTATCACTATAACAAATTAAAATCAATATGTATTTTTGCTGAAAATAAATTAATTTTTTATAAAATGGCAAAACGTACTATTGTAAATTTACCTGGCGATGGCATTGGTAGAGTTGTATTGGAAGAAACAGTTAGAGTATTAACAGCCGCCGGTTTCGATGCCGACTATGTTGAAGGAGATATTGGTTGGGAATTTTGGCGAAAAGAAGGTGATGCATTACCCCAAAGAACAATAAATTTATTAGAAAAACATAAAATAGGGTTGTTTGGTGCAATAACATCAAAACCAAAAGATGAGGCTTTCGAAGAACTTTATCCCGAGTTAAAAGATAAAAACTTAGTCTATTCGAGCCCAATTGTTAATCTACGCCAACATTTTAATTTAGATATTTGTATCCGTCCGTGTAAAACATACACTGGAAATCCATTAAATTTTATTCGCAGGGGTGCAAATGGCGAAATAGAAGAGCCTATTGTTGATGTTGTAATTTTCCGTCAAAACACCGAAGGTTTATATGGAGGTGTTGAATGGAGCAACCCAAGCACACAAATTCACGAAGCTTTTATGACCCACCCTAAATTTAAATTAAATTTTGGGAGCACCCCAAAAGATGAGCTTTCTATATCAACACGTATATTTACAAAAAAAGCTACAGAACGAATTCTTAGAGCAGCATTTGAACACGCTAAAAATTACGGTTACAAATCGGTAACAGTTGCCGAAAAACCAAACGTAATTCGCGAAACATCGGGAATGATGTACAAAATGGCTCAAAAAATTCAACGTGAAGATTACCCTCAAATTGAACTTTGGAACACAAATATTGATGCTCAAATGATGTGGCTAACCAAAAACCCCGAAACTTATGGAGTTATTGTTGCCGGAAATATGTTTGGCGATATTATTTCCGACGGTTTTGCTGGCTTAATTGGCGGATTAGGCTTTGCTTGCTCGGCACAAATGAATCCGGACAACGGAATTGCCGTTTTTGAACCAACTCACGGCTCTGCACCAAAATATGCCGATTACGAAACATCTATCGTAAATCCAATTGCAATGATAGAATCTGCCTGCATGATGCTTGACCACATAAAAGAATACGAAATATCGAAAAAAATTAGAAAAGCCGTTGCTACCGTTATTGAAGAACAAAAAGTACAAACTTACGACATGAAAAAAATGACAGGTCGTGCCGATGTTGTTAAAAAAGGAGCTGCATCTACACAGCAAATGGCTGATGAAATTATTGCTAAATTATAAATTTATCGCAATCAATAACACAAGGAGGCTAACATAAATGGGTAAATATAGAAAGGTTATTTTATTTTAAATTAACCTAACAGGTTTCGACTAATCACTAATAATAAGGCTATTAAAATAGTTAAATTTTTAAAAATTAAACCTGTTAGGTCTTTTTATACTGACCTCATTAATAATTAGTCTCCTTATTTTATAACACCAAAAAAATAAAGAATGAATAAAGAAATACAAAAACTTTGGGGTGAAGAACTTTCTTGGATACAAAATGAAGATTTAAGAAATAAAACTTCTAAAACTTGGGAATTAGCATTAGAAAAAAGCGTACTCACTGCCGACGATTTAAACACAATTCCGTTTACATTACTTTGCGGTCCCGATTTAAAAGTTTCGTTTATGGAACACAAACGTGCAGTAGTTCACATTGCAAAAGATTCTGGCGAAAAAATAAATGCAATGTTTAACGGCGAACTAACTTGTAATATGGACGTACTTATTGCCGGTGCCATTTTAGCCGATGTTGGAAAACTACTCGAATACGAATTAGACAAGAACGGAAAATCTTTTCAAGGAAATTACGGCAAATATTTAAGACACCCTTTTTCTGGCGTTTCATTAGCCGAACAAGCTGGCGTTCCTGCTGAGGTTTGCCACATTATTGCAGCCCACGCCGATGAAGGAAATATGATAAAAAGAACCACAGAAGCTTATGTTGTTCACCACTGCGATTTTATGACGTTTTTGCCTTTTAAAAATGGCTTAAAACTTTAATTTAATATATTTTAACACAAATGCAATTAAAAGTATTTAACTTTTAAAAAATATATTTATCTTTGCTTTTTAAAATATTGTTTAACAAAATAAAAATGAAAATGAAAAAAATGAAATTATTTGGATTAATGTTCTTAGCCGGAGCATTATTATTTAGTTCTTGTAAAAAAGACGAAGAAACAGCTGCACCTACTATTTCAACATCTGGAGCTTCTTCTATTGATTTAACAGTCGCTCAAATAGCTGCTGGAGAACGTATCGTATTTAACATTAATTTTACTGCTGCTGCTGAAGTTGAAACTTTCTCAATTAAAGAAGACAAATCAGGTACTGCTAATGCTACTGCAGTTTACGATGCTGCTAACACAGATTTTAGTGGTAAAACTGAAGATGTTTACAATTTCGACAAAACTTTTGTTGCCGCCGATTTTGATGATGGTACAAATACTTATAACAAAATAGTTTATACTTTTACTGTTTCTGATAAACAAGGACGAGCTATTGATATTAAGTACACTGTTAATGTTGTTGAAGAAGGTGGTTTTGGAGCTTTTAGTTCATACACAACAGTTTTAATGGGCGGACAAGATAATCCTACTTTAGGAAGTTTCTACTCTTCTTCTTCAAACACTGTTTACCTTTCTGCTGCTGCTAAAACAAATGCTGCAAACGTAGATTTTTGCTATTTCTACGGTGTAACTAACTTAGCTACTTTATGTGCCCCAGCTAATGCTGATGCTGCAACTGTTTTTGACTCTTCAACTAATGGTGTTGCAACTTGGTCTGTAAGAAATGCAACTAAATTTGTAGCTAGCACTATAGATTTTGCAAACTTATCTGAAACTACTGATGTTTCTGGTGTTGCTTTTGGTACTGAAACTAAAGCTAATAGCTTAGCTGTAGGAGATGTTGTTGCTTTTCAAACAGTAGCTGGTAAATTAGGCTTTGTAAAAGTTACAG
>DYMG01000119.1 GCA_020721655.1 Paludibacter propionicigenes
ATTTCAATTGGAATAGAAGATATTATTACAATTTCCGACAAAATTAAGTTAATACCGGGTTACAGTTTTAATATACAAAATGCAATTTTAGCTGAAAATTACAACTCGTTAACCGATTTAATTTACAATATGCCAACCGACAAAAAAAATGCTTCAAATGCACAAATATCTATACATTACAATACTTCCGAAAAACTAAAAATTAATATGGATTTTTCGTATAAAACTCGTTTTGCAACCATGAAAGACCGCTACTCATACAAAATGGGAAGAGCCATCCCAAATCCTTACTTAATTCCCGAATCATCGGCAAATTACAGCGTTTCTGCCGATGTTTTTCCTGTTAATTTTCTTTCAATAAACCCATCAGTTTTTTATTCAAAACTTTACAATGTAATACAAAATGTTGATAATGTTGAACTGGGAAAATCGCAAATTCAAAATGTTGGAACTGCTGAATTTTTGGGTGGTGATATTGCTCTTTCTACTCAATATTTTTATAATTTTAAATTAATGGCTTCTTATTCTTACATTCAACAAAAAAACCTAACAAATTCTGAAATATTATTTACCGATGTTCCAAAAAATAGAGTTTTTTTGTCGTTAGAATATAATTACAAAAATTTTGTGAACCCTATAATTTCTGGAGAATACGATTCTGAAAGGTTTAGTACAAGCTACGGAATTATCTCTAAAGAGTTTTTTGTTATTAACAGTTCCGTAAAATTTAATATTTTAAAAAATTTTACTTTAAAAACAGGAATTAACAATATTTTTGATGAAAATTACACTATTTGTGAGGGCTATCCAGAGGCAGGCAGAAATTTTTTTGTATCATTACAATTTAATTTCACAAAATAATAAATCAATTTTAGAACTAAGTATTTAAAACATTATGCCAGAAAATTAATATAGTAAATGACAAATAACACTCAAATAAACGAAACTTGGTTAAAAGCCTCTGTATTAGGCTCATCGTGGGCTGCTTCAGAAATTGTATTGGGTAGTTTTTTACATAATTTACGAATACCATTTAGTGGAAATATTTTAACAGCAATTGGGTTAATTATTTTAATTTCTGCTAGTTATAAGTGGAAAAATAAAGGGCTTTTTTGGAAATCGGGATTAATTTGTGCTATTATGAAAAGTATGTCGCCAAGTGCGGTTATTTTTGGTCCAATGATAGCAATTTTTGCCGAAGCCTTGTTTTTAGAAATTTCGACTAAAATTTTGGGAAGAAATATTTTGGGATTTTTTGTTGGTGCTAGCATTGCAATGTCGTGGGTTCTTGTTCAACGAATTTCAAATTTTATAATTTTTTATGGCTTTAATATTGTAGAACTTTATAGCAATTTAATGCAATTTGCCGAAAAACAGCTTCATACATCATTTAATATGGTTTGGGCTCCAATTGTTTTTCTACTAATTATTAATGTTTTAACAGGTTTAATTGCTGTTTTCTTTGGCATTAAAGTAGGCAAAGCTGTTGCAAACAAACCTTTGCAACTAACACAAACAATTAATTTAAAAAACAATGTTTTAAACCAAAAAATTGAGACTATAAATAATTTTGGCTATTCACTATACTGGCTTATATTTACTTTTTTGGTTATTTTAACTTCATTTTTACTAATAAGTTATACTCATTGGTACATTTGGTTTATATCAACACCATTATTGATAACTATATGGACTTTTAGATATAAAAATGCAATAAGACAAATTTTACGCCCTAAATTTTGGCTGTTTTTTGGAATAATAAGCCTACTAACTGCCTACATTTTTACCAAAATGCAAAGCAACCCAAAAAGTCTTGAAGAAGCCTTTTTTATTGGTATGCAAATGAATTTTAGAGCAGCTATTATTGTTGTTGGTTTTTCGGTAATAGGCAAAGAATTATACAATCCGAGAATTAGAAATTTTTTTAACAGAACAGCTTTTAAAAACTTACCCTTTGCTTTAGAAACAGCATTTGAAACACTACCAATTGTAATAGAAAATTTGCCAGACATAAAACATATTATTAAAAACCCTATTTCAACATTTCAAATATTATTTGCTGTTTCTGATTATAGATTAAATGAACTTCTTAAAAAAAAGTATAACTCTAAAATTTACATTTTAAAAGGCGAAATTGATGAAGGCAAAACAAGTTTTTTACTAGCTTTTTCGGATTTTTTGAAAGCTAAACACTATTCAACAAACGGTTTTGTGTCTAAAAGAATATTGCTAAATACTAAAACTGTTGGTTACAGCATTTATTCTCTAAAAACACAAGAAAAAGAACAGTTTTTAACAATTAACGAAAACAATTTGACCAATAAAATTGGAAAGTTTTATATTTTACCAAAAGGATTGGAAAAAGGAGAATCAATTTTAAAAACTATTAACCCCAAAGAAATTGTTATTATTGATGAAATAGGTAAACTTGAATTAAATGAAAAAGGTTGGTATAAACAATTTAATGATATAGTTGAAAACTCACAAAACACAGTTATTATATCGGTTAGAAATAAATTTGTTGAAGACGTTAAATTAAAATGGAATTTATCGGAAAACAATATTTTTGATGTTTCAACAACAACACATACAAAGCTTTTAGAATCAATATTGGGTGCAGTTTAAAAAGATTCTATTAAATAGGATTAAAATAAAATTCTATAATCAAAAACAATTCATAAATATTCTAAAAAAATACTAACTTTGCATACATCTTTTTTAAACTTAAAAATATATCAAATTGGCTAACACAAAATATATTTTCGTAACAGGAGGTGTAACTTCATCATTAGGAAAAGGAATAATATCTGCATCTTTAGCAAAATTACTACAAGCCAGAGGCTACAAAGTAACTATTCAAAAATTAGATCCATACTTAAATGTAGATCCGGGAACCCTTAATCCGTACGAACACGGAGAATGTTTTGTAACTATTGATGGTGCCGAAACCGACTTAGACTTAGGTCATTACGAACGCTTTTTAAACATAGAAACTACACAAGCCAATAACGTAACAACTGGCAGAATATATCAAACAGTTATAGATAAAGAACGCCGTGGCGATTTTCTAGGCAAAACTGTTCAAATTATTCCTCACATTACCAATGAAATAAAGCGACGAATAATGCTTTTGGGCAATAAAGGCGACTTCGATTTTGTAATAACCGAAATTGGTGGTACTGTAGGCGATATAGAATCTCTTCCATATATTGAAAGCGTTCGACAATTAATTTGGGAGCTTGGAGGTGAAAACACCGCATCTATTCACTTAACTTTAGTTCCTTATTTAGCAGCTTCTGGCGAATTAAAAACTAAACCAACACAACATTCGGTAAAACTAATGTTAGAAAACGGCATACAGCCCGATGTTATTGTTTTACGCACAGAACATAAACTTACCCCAGAAGTTAAAGAGAAAGTTGCTCGTTTTTGTAATGTAAGCAAAAAATCTGTTGTCGAATCTATTGATGTATCAACAATATACGAAGTTCCTATAAAAATGCAGGCAGAAGGTTTAGACGAAGTTATTTTAGATAAACTAAAAATGTCGAAAACTAAACTTCCAGATTTGGAGCCTTGGAAAGCATTTTTATCGAAATTAAAAAACCCTAGATCTACTGTAAAAATTGGATTAATAGGAAAATACACCAAATTACCCGATTCGTACAAATCTATTATAGAATCGTTTATTCACGCTGGTGTAGTTAACGAAACAAAAGTAGATTTAGAGCTTATAAATTCCGAAAAAATAACAACCGAAAACATAGAATCATTATCAAATTTACAAGGCATTGTAGTAGCACCCGGTTTTGGACATAGAGGAATAGAAGGCAAAATTTTAGCAATAAAATATGCTCGCGAAAACAATGTTCCATTCTTGGGCATTTGCTTAGGAATGCAATGTGCTGTTATAGAGTTTGGTAGAAATGTTTTAGGCTTGCAAGATGCAAACTCATCAGAAATGGATATAACCACACCTCACCCCGTAATTGATATTATGGAACATCAAAAAAACATATCGGAAATGGGTGGAACTATGCGGTTAGGCGGTTATGCCTGTAAAGTGAAAAAAAACTCGAACGCTTTTGCAGCTTATAATACTGAAAAAATAACTGAACGCCACAGACATAGATACGAATTTAACAATAATTATATCCACGATTTTAAAACTGCTGGAATGGAAGCAACCGGAATTAATCCGAACTCTAATTTAGTTGAAATAATTGAAATTCCTAAGCACAAATGGTTTGTAGGAGTTCAATTTCACCCAGAGTATAGAAGTACAGTATTAAATCCACACCCAATATTTATTGCATTTATTAAAGCCTGTTTAAACAACTAATTTTTATGATTATTGCCGTAGATTTTGATGGAACCATTGTAGAACACGAATATCCTGCAATAGGAAAAACTCAACTATTTGCTTTTGAAACACTTAAAGAGCTCCAAAAAAAAGAACATCAACTTATTCTTTGGACATATAGAACAGGCAAAGAACTTGACGAAGCGGTTGATTTTTGCAAAAAAAACGGAGTTGAATTTTATGCAGTAAATAAAAATTATCCGGAAGAAATATTCGTTGAAGGCGAAATTAGTCGAAAAATAAATGCCGATATTTTTATTGATGATAGAAATGTTGGTGGTTTTTTGGGTTGGTCGAAAATTTGGGAGCTTATTAGCTCTGAAAACCTTGAACAAATTGAACAAAATTTTATTAATTCTAATAAAAAATCGTTTTTTAAGAAATTTTTTAGCCTGTTTTAATATTAAATTTAGGGTTTGCTGAAAATTTATTCTTTATTATGAAGCAAATAATTAAAAAATTGAATGAAAAAACTCAGAAATCTACCTGTTGTCTGATTCGTACCTTTTAATAAAACGCTTATCACGCCTATCTGGTATATGCTTTGAAAATTTCTTTATACGCTTGTGCTCTCCATCTATTTTCTCAGGTAAAACTAACGAACCATCTGAACTAATTTCTGATGCTGAAAAATATACTCTATTGGTAAAATTCTGATAATAACCACTTAAATTTTTCACTAAATAAAACAGGTTTTTTAGACCAGACTAATTAATAATGAGTCCGGTATAAAAAGTCAGTTTAATTTTCATTAAATAGGCTAT